>JBEKEX010000047.1:0-14121 GCA_050013615.1 Anaerolineaceae bacterium | reverse complement strand
CGATTACCAGATCGGTAAAAAGCATGACCTGGAATTCATTAGCATGCTGGACCAGACCGCCCACGTGAACGAGAACGGCGGTCCGTATGCCGGCATGGATCGCTTCGACTGCCGCAAGAAGCTGTGGGCTGACATGCAAGCAGCGGGCCTGGTCATCAAAGAAGAGCCTTACACCTTGAACGTGCCGCGCTCGCAACGCGGCGGCGAAATCGTCGAGCCGATGATCTCCACACAATGGTTCATCAAGATCAAGCCGCTGGCGGATGCCGCCCTGGAAGCCGTGCGCGATGGGCGCATCAAGATCGTCCCGGAGCGTTTTACCAAGGTCTATTTCAACTGGCTGGAAAACATCCAGGACTGGTGCATCAGCCGGCAATTGTGGTGGGGCCACCGCATCCCGGTGTGGTACTGCGAGGACTGTGGTGAAATGACCTGCACGCGCCAGGACCCCACGGAATGCAGCCACTGCCACAGCAAAAAGATCCACCAGGACGAAGACGTGCTCGATACCTGGTTCTCTTCCGGCCTATGGCCGTTCTCGACCCTGGGTTGGCCCGAACAGACGCCCGACCTGGCCTATTTTTATCCCACCACCGTCATGGAGACCGGTTACGACATCCTGTTCTTCTGGGTGGCGCGCATGATCATGTTCGGCCTGGAATTCACCGGCAAGCCGCCCTTCAACACCATCTACCTACATGGCCTGATCCGTGACGAGCATGGGCAAAAGATGAGCAAGTCGAAGGGCAACGGCATCGACCCGCTGGTGCTCATGGACGAGCTGGGCACAGATGCGCTGCGCCTGAGTGTGCTGGTGGGTTCCACACCCGGCAACGACATGAACATCGGCGTCAAGAAGGTGGAATCCAACCGCAATTTTGCCAACAAGGTCTGGAACGCCGGGCGCTATGTGATCGGCGCCCTGGAAAATGCCCCTGCTCATGCATTAAACAAGCCAGAATGGACCTTAGCAGATCGTTGGATATGGGAGCAGATGCAACAGCTCATCCGTGATGTGGAGCGGTTATTCAACAATTATCAATATGGCGAAGCCGGCCGACAGATCTATGACTTCTTTTGGAACATTTTCGCTGATTGGTATGTAGAAATCTCAAAGATACAAATAACCAAAGGAGGTGATATAGCTTACTATACCGCCCAGCGCCTGGTGGCCGTGCTGGATACCTGCCTGCGGCTGCTGCACCCCTTCACCCCCTTCGTGACCGAGGAACTGTGGGGGCATTTGAAACGTGCCTGCCAGGAAAAAGGCGACGCCTTTAACCCACCTAGTGGATGGAGTGAGGCATTAATGTTAGCCGAATGGCCAAAAGCTGTAGCACCCGAACCGAGCAATGACAAGCTTTTAGCCGATTTTCCATTGATCATGGATGTGATACGCGCAACTCGCAACTTGCGCCTTGAGAATAAAGTCCCACCTAAAACCGTTATCCATGATGCAACGTTTACAGTTGGAAACAAATTAGAGCTGTTCCAATCACAGAAAGTAACCATCAGCGGACTTGCCCAGCTAGATTCCGGTTCAATGGTATTTCAAAATGCTCCAACGGAAAAACCAATTACAGCTGGTAGTACTGTAATCAATGGTATAGAAATAACAATACCGTTGGCCAACCTCGTAGACGAGGATGCCGAGCGCGGTCGCCTGCAAAAAGAATTGGAAGAAGCTGAAAGCCAGATTGCCCGCCTGGAAAACTTGTTAGCGAGTGATTTTGCCAAAAAGGCCCCTGCACCCGTAGTGGACAAAGAGCGTCAGAAGCTGGCCGCTTTCAAAGAGACGGTCGAAAAACTGAAAGCGCAATTGAAATAAAAAAATGACCCTAAAGGCCAAAAACCTTTAGGGTCTATTCTTATAAATTAAGCCTTCTGCGGTCGCAATCTCGCCACCAGCGCATAGGCTGCCAGTAAGGCAACCAACGCCGCCGCGGTATAAGACGCCACCATCACGGTCGGCAAAGCCGGCCAGTGCACGCCGATGCCGGCAAAGGCCCACACCAGCACCAACAGATAGGCAATGTCCCGGCGGGTGATCGTAGCAACTGCGGCAATGACCACACCTGCCGCCAGCAGGATGACCACCCAAACCTGCGGGGCGATCCCGCCGCCGGTAAAGCCGGCCCAAGAGAGAACATCCGTGACATTGGCGATCGTGGCGACCGTGATCCATCCCAGGTAGATGCTGAACGGGATGCTCACCAGCCATTTATCAGCCGTTGAAAAAGGTGCTCTGCCGATATTCAACCGTAAGTAGATCGCAATCAATGTCACCAGCAATAGCAGCATCACCACCAGCGTCATGGCGTACACGCCATAGTGCCAGAAAAAGATCCAACCTCCGTTGAGCAAGTTACTCAACACCACCAGCCAGCCAACTTTTTGCAGCAGCGGATTATTGCGCTGCGAAGGCAGAGCCTGGTAAATGGTAAACCCGATCAGACCGACATAGATCAGCCCCCAGATCGAGAAAACGTAACCTGCCGGGACAAACAACACTTTGAAACTATCCGAAATGGAAGCAGTCGAGCGCCCGTTCAGCGGTAAAACGACCGCTAGAGTATTCACGGTCAACGCAAAAATTGAAGTCAAAATAACCGACCATTGACGTAAAGAAGTTTTATTCATAATCGTCCTCCGTTATGAATACATTGTACACACATTATACATTCTTTGCAAGAATAAACCGGTAAAAGGTTATACAAAAGCAGAGACCCGTTTTGAGAATCTCTGCTTTGTTTAAAATCGTCGTTAAAATATTTCTAGAACCTCTTCCACCAAAAACCGGTGCATTCAGGCAAAACGACCCAATGCTTATCCCTCACCTCCTGCGCCAAGGCATCGCCGAAGAAAAAGTGCGCCAGCTCTTCCGATTGTTCCAGCGACTCGAAACGGTAATCAGTGCGAATCCAGGTGCTGGAGAAGCCATTTTCTTTCAAGTAATCATAATAGCCCAGCAGGTGTTCAGGGGGATGCGGTGTCTCGAAGCCGGTGCCCATCGTCTCGATCAGGATCAGCGATCCCCCTGGTCGCAGCACACGCTCAATCTCGGCCATGGCCTTGTCGAGCTCCGCGCGCCACGTTTGGCGATACCAATCCACCAGGTAGCACACACTCCAACCGGAGATGACCAGATCCGCTGTATGCGACGTCACCGGCAAATCGCGGTGATCAGCAGCGCCCAATTGCCAATTGGCGAGCTTAGCCCGTTCCAAACGCTCACGGGTCACCACCAGCATATTGGGCGAAATGTCGAAAGCTTTGATCGACTTAACCTTTGGCGACAGCATCAAGGTCAGCCGACCGGTGCCGGCTCCCAGTTCGACCACCTCCAAACCTTCCAATGAAATAGTCTTCGTGATTGCAGGGAGGATGTTATTTTGATAATCCTCGTACGACACCAGGGCTTCGTAACGGTCGGCATCATTTTGATACGTATTATGGTGGTCCACTGTGTTCGTCATCCGGTTTTAACTCCTTATACCTAATATTGAGGGATAGATTACCATATTATTTGTTGGCATGCAATTGCCAGCAATATATACTTTACGAAAACCGGGCAACTGCGAAAGTCACCCGGGCACATTCCCATCACCAAACTCAATTACCGGCTCACGCCAAGGTAAAGAACACGTCTTCCATGGAAACATTCGCCGGCAGGATGCGGCTCACCCTAATGCCTGCACCCGCCAAAGCGTGCTTGATATGTGCGGGTTTTGCATCGATTTTCAGAACCGCCCGCAAATGGTCGCTGGCCAGGCTGGCGTGTTCCACCTCGGCAAAACCGATTAAAGTATTCAGGGCTGGCAGCAACGGCTCGGCATAGACTTCCCAAACCCTGCCGGTTAGGGAACGCTTCAATCGATGCGGGGCATCCATCACCGAAAGCTTCCCCTGGCGCATGATCCCCACCCTGCCACAGTATTCAGCCTCATCCATATAATGCGTAGTCACCAGCACCGACACCCGGTCGCTGACCAGCGTGTAGATCAAATCCCAAAATGCCCGGCGCGCCACCGGGTCAACGCCACTGGTGGGCTCGTCGAGGAACAGCAGTCGCGGCTCATGGATCAAGGCCACGCCCAACGAGAGCCTCTGCCGCCAACCCGACGATAAGCTTGAGACAAGGTGGCTCTCCAATTCCTTCAGCCCCAGGTTTTCCAGCACGGTATGCAACCGGCGTACATCGGATACGCCATACACCCCGGCATAAAATTCCAGGTTTTCCCACACCGTCAACTCCTGGTACAGGGAAAATTTCTGCGACATGTAACCCGACTGCGCCCGGATCAACTCCGACTGGCGGGTGACATCATAGCCCAACACCTCGGCGTGCCCTTCACTGGGATGCAAGATGCCGAGCAGCATGCGGATGGTGGTCGTCTTTCCAGAGCCGTTGGGGCCTAGGTAGCCCACCACCTCGCCGGGTTCGATCTCGAAATTGATGTGGTCAACAGCCGTGAAATTGCCGAAACGGCGGGTCAGATTTTCAACCGTGATGACCGCACTCATTCCACTGCCTCCGTCAGCGAGATGAAAACATCCTCCAGCAGTGGGTCGATCAATTCCAGGTGATTCACCTTACCCTTGGCAACCTTAATTGCAGAAATTATCTTCTTACTGACAGCTTTGGCTTTCCCGGCGGCTATGCGCAAATGAAGCGTGTCACCAAACCGTTGGACACTCTCGACGCCGTCCGTGCTCCTGACCACTTGTAGCAGCACAGGGAGCGGTTCCCCGACTAATTCCATGATGCGGCCGACCAGGCGCTCACGCAATGACCTTGGTGTGCCCTCGACGATCATCTTACCGGCGCGCATGAACCCCACCCGCGTGCAGCGCGAGGCCTCATCCATGTAGGGGGTGCAGATCATCACCGCAATCGACTCGCTTGCCACAATACGGATGATCAAGCGCCAGAAATCCTGCCGTGTGACGGGGTCAACTCCAGTGGTAGGTTCGTCCAATAACAGTACTTTCGGTTCATTGACCAGTGCCAACGCCAGCCCAAGTTTTTGCTTCATGCCACCGGAAAGCTGCCCCACCCGACGCTCACCGAAATCTGCCAGGCCTACGAACTTTAGGATCTCCTGGCTGCGCGCTGCCCAACGCTCATGCGGCAGCCCGCGCACTTCGGCAAAAAAGTGCAGGTTCTCCCAAACGGTCAACTCTTCGTACAACGAAAAACGTTGTGAAAGGTAACCGATGTTGGCGCGCGCCTGTTCCATGCGATGCGCCAGGGGGAAACCGGCAATGATGACTTCTCCCTGCGTGGGACGCAAAGCACCGCACAACAGCCGCAGCGTAGTAGTCTTGCCCGCCCCATCCGGTCCCACCAGCCCATAGATCTCGCCGGGCTGGATGGCCAGGTTCACCCCATCCACGGCATGCACTTTGCCGAAGGTTTTATGTAAGTCGGTTGCAAAAATCAATGGTCGGTCCAAAGTTATTGCCTGGGTTTCTACTGTCCAGTGGTAAAACTGACATCCGCCGGCATACCGGGTTTCAACTTGCCGTCCGAGGAATTGATTGTCAGATCGATGGCGAACACCGTCGTCACCCGGCTTTCGGTGGTCTGCACGTTGCGCGGTGTGAACTCCGCCTGGTCAGCAATGTGCGTCACCGTGGCTTCGAATGTCTGCCCGGGGAAAGAATCGACAGACACAAAACAGGTCTGGCCCAGTTTGATCTGGCCATATTGGTTTTCCGGTATATAGACGGTCAATTTCAAGGTGTCCAGACGGCCGATGACCAACACCGTGCTGCCAGGGACGGCATACTCGCCTGGCTCGATGGACCTCTCCAACACAATGCCGTTCGAAGGAGTCGTGACGGTCATCTTGGAAATCTGCGCATCGATCAAGTCAAGAGCAGCCTGTGCCTGATCCACCGCAGCCTGTGCCTGTGAAGCAGCCGCCTTCGCCTGGTCGAGCGAAGCCTGGGCCACCTGGAAAGACAGGTCCTGGTCGCCGGTGTACAACTGGTTGCGCTGGGAGGTGGCAATTTCCAACTGGGCCTGGGCCACTGCCAACTTGGCACGGGCATCGGACAAGTCCTGGCCGGTGGTGGTGGTCAGCAAGCGGTTGTAGTCCGATTGGGCAGCATCCACTTCCGACTTGGCGGCATCGTAGATTTGTTGAGCATTGTCGCGCAACTGCTGGCTGGAGTTTGTCGCCGCATTCGCCTGGTCTTTCAGTGTCGAAGCCACCTGGAGCTGCTGTTGAGCATCGACCAAGCGGGTCTCCGCGTCGGTCACGGCTTTATAAGCCGAATCCGCCAGCAACGAGTTCAAATGATTCTGAGCAGAGTCCACCGCATCCTGTGCGGTCTGAATGCTCTTATTAGCGGCATCAAGTGTTTCAATGGTGGAAAAGTACCAACCTGGTTCCTGAATGCCGGAAAGTTGGGTTGCTTTCCAGGTGGCGCTGCGAATATCAGGTTGGCGGTTCTGCACTTGGGAGACCGCCAGATTATATTGCGCCTGGGCAGTTGCCTGGGCCGCCTCAGCCGTCTGTTGCGCTAGCTGCGCATTCTTCAATGCATCTGCTGCCTGCTGGCGTTGTGCCGTGAGGAGCGTGGTATCCAGGCGAAGAAGGACATCCCCCTGATGGACTGCATCGCCTTCGGAGACCAATACCGCGCTGGCCTTACCGGCGATCTCGACGCTGATATTAACTTCTTGCGCTTCGATGGTGCCGGAAGCCGTGAGGTTGCCGGTGCCGGCATAAACCCGGCTGAACCAGTATCCACCCGCGGCCAAAACGACGATCACGGCCAGGGCAATCAATACTATCTTGCGAAAGTTTATAGACATGTTTCACTCCAATAAACGCAATTCTTTCAAACGGTGACTCAATCCAGACTCTTATGAAAGCGTAAGGCTGCCAAACCCATCACGCTGAAAGCAAAGATTGAGAGGGCAATCACTTGAGGCCATAACGAACCGATGCCAACCCCCTTGAGGATGATGCCCCGGGAGATGATCAGGAAGTAACGTAGCGGTACCAAATATGTAACCCATTGAAGCACCTGCGGTATGGCTTCCAGAGGGAACAAAAAACCGGAAAGGAAGACGGAGGGGAGGATCGTAAAAAGTGTGGTCAACATGGCTTCCTGTTGTGTATTTGCCAGGGTGGAAACCAACAATCCAATCCCTAATGTGGTAATCAAGAACAAGGCAGTGAGCAGCAACAATAGCGCCACACTGCCGTTGATCGGCACGTTGAACACCAGCGAGCCAAACACCAAGATCTCGATGGTATCCAGAAATGCGATCAACACATAAGGGATCAATTTCCCCACCACCAATTCCCAGGATCTGAGGGGCGTGACGATCAACTGTTCGATGGTTCCGCGCTCACGCTCGCGCACGATGGCTGTCGAGGTCAACATGGTGGTCAGGAATTGCAAGATCAAGCCGATCAGCGCCGGGATCATGTAATACGAGCTGACCAGGCCGGGGTTGTATAGCACCTGGGTGCGCACATCGAGGGCGGCCTGGGGTGAGCTGCCTTGGCCATGTGCATTCAGTTGCGTTAAAGATAATTGTGTGGAGACCGATTGGCCGATCAATACCGCCGCCGATTGGACTACGCTGGCCGTCGTCGGGTTGGAGCCATCGATGATAAATGCCACCTCTGCCGTTTGGCCGGAGGCAATCTTCTCGCCGTAGCCCGGTGGGATGATCAATCCTGCACTGGCAGAATTATCGTCGATCAACGAAAGCATCTCCGTCTCGGAATCCACTTCGTACTGCACCTTGAAATAATCGGCTGCACGATAGGCATTGACCAACGCCCGCGAAGCCGCCGTTTGATCACGGTCGATGACAACGATGGCCACATTCTTCACATCGTTCGTCGCGGCATAACCCAGCAGCAGCAGCATCACCAGTGGCATCAAGAACGTGATGATGAGCGTGCGTGGATCGCGCACGATCTGGATAAATTCTTTTCGGATGAGAGAAAATAGACGGTTGGTGAACATCAAGGCAGCCTCATGTGTTTAGACGTGTCAATGATCCCATAAAGGAAAATATCGACGAACGACTCGAGCAGCCCTTTGCCCAGCAAGTCGCTATCCACGCTGGTGAAAAGCTGCTCGGTTAAATAATAAGCAAAGAAAAAGCTCAAGAAAGAAGTGATAAACGATTCGGCCGAAATGGGCCGCATGCCGGGTTTTTGAGTGATCTGGGCAAAAATAGGGAGAACTTCGGGAGAGATGGTTTCCAACAGCATAGGCAGGTCTTTTGCCTTGAATTCCACCAGTTCGATGAACATCAAGTTCAGCAACTCCTTGCGTTCTCCCAATCCTTGCACAGTGCGTCGGGCTGCGTCCAAAATGAATTCTTCAATAGTGTCGCCCTGCGCCGCTTGAAGCGTGGCCAGGATTTCCCGGAAAGGTGTCTTTTCGATGAAAACCGCCGACCATAATTCTTGCTTGCTGGGGAAATGATTGTAGACCCCACCCATGGTGACACCGGCGCGCTGGACGATCTGCCGCATGGAAGTGGCAGCAAAGCCCTGCGCCAGGAAAAGATCATAAGCAGCCTCTACAATCCGGGCACGGGTTTCTTCGCTTTTTTCCTTGGATTGTCTTGGCATTTAGTGATTACCTGTTTAGATAGCAAACGCTCGCTTTCTATTATAACGCAAGTTATTGATCTCGCCTCATTAACTATCTTACAGTTTCCTTAGAACTTTCTTAAGTTTGCTCATCCGGCATCGGCGATATAATCACCTCATGCGCGGATCAGGTGGACCTGGTGGTATGCACAGTGCCGGCTGGCACAGCTACATTCGAGCAACGGACGAAAAGCCCAAGATCACCTTGGAGCTATTGAAACGCGTCATGCGCTATTCCAGTCCCTACTGGTGGGAAATCGCAGGTATGCTGGTCATGATCCTGGTCACCACCGGCCTGGCGTTGTTGAACCCTCTCATTTTGCGCGACCTGATCGACCGCACTATCCCTTCCGGCGACATCAACCGCTTGATCCTGCTGGCGATAGCGCTCTTATTGATCCCAGGGATCAGCGGTGTGATCAACATCTTCCAACGGCGTTTGAACGTGCGCGTGGGCGAAGGTGTCATCTACGACTTGCGGTTAGCGTTGTACTCGAAACTGCAGCGCATGTCATTACGTTTCTTTACCAACACAAAAGTCGGCGAGCTGATGAGTCGCTTGAACAACGACGTCATCGGAGCCCAGAATGCCATCAGCAATACCATCGTCACCATCGTGACCGACGTCATCCAGGCTGCGGCCGTACTGATAGTGATGCTGACTCTGGAATGGCGTCTGACGTTGATCAGCGTGATGATTTTCCCCTTGTTCCTCGTGGCGGCGCGCCGGTTGGGTAACACCTTGCGCGACGTTGCCCGGCGCCAACTGGAAGCCAACGCCGAGATGAATGCTATGATGAACGAGACGCTAAACATTGGCGGCGCGCTGCTGGTCAAATTGTTTGGCCGCAGCAACGAAGAGAACGACCGCTTCGAAGCCCACGCGGCCAAAGTGCGTAACATCGGCATCGACCGCACGGTGATGGGGACAATCTTCTTCGCCATCATCGGCCTGCTCAGTGCGGTGGGCACAGCGCTGGTCTACGGCATCGGCGGTTACCTGGTGATCCAACACGCTTTCACCATCGGCACCATCGTGGCATTCGGCAGTTATCTCGGCAGCCTCTACGGCGCTTTGCAGGGATTGGCTAACGCGCCGGTCGACTTTGCCACATCGCTGGTCAGCTTCGAGCGTGTCTTTGAAGTCATCGACCTGCCGGTCGAGGTCGACGACAGACCTGACGCCTACATTCTTCAGAGTGCAAGGGGTGCATTAGCCTTCGAAAACGTCTCTTTCAAATATGATGTTGGCGGACAGAACCTGCTGAGCGCGGTCGATCGGTATGGGCAGATGGACCAGGTGGAAGCTGCCTTATCAGGTGCCAAACCTGAACGAGAGAGTCACAACAACAACGGCTTATCCGAGATTGAAGCGGCCGTCCACAGCCAGGCTCGCGAAGATGCCCTCGAGGCTATCAATTTCAATGTGGAGCCCGGGCAACTGGTGGCGCTGGTCGGCCCTAGCGGGGCGGGCAAGACCACCCTCACCTATCTTATCCCACGCCTGTACGATCCGACGGGCGGGCGCATTTTGATCGATGGTCACGATCTGCGTGACGTGACATTGGATTCACTCACGACGCAGATTGGCATGGTTACCCAGGAAACGCACCTGTTCCATGATACCATCCGTACCAACTTGTTATACGCCAAACTGGATGCCACCCAAGAGGAATTAGTAACGGCCGCTTCGGCCGCCAACATCCACAATTTCATCCTCGATCTGCCCAAGGGGTACAACACGATCGTCGGCGAACGCGGCTACCGCCTGAGTGGCGGCGAAAAGCAACGCATCGCCCTGGCGCGCGTCATTTTGAAGAATCCCCGCATCCTGGTACTGGATGAAGCCACCAGTTCCCTCGACAGCGAATCCGAAGCGCTCATCCAAGACGCTCTTAAGCGGGTCATGGCCGGGCGCACCAGCATCGTCATCGCCCATCGCTTGAGCACCATTCTCTCGGCAGACATGATCCTGGTGATGGATCGCGGCCATATCGTCGAACGCGGCACCCACGGCGAACTCCTCGCCCAAGGCGGGGTATACGCCCGCCTCTACGAGACCCAGTTCAAGCGCGGCGAATCCTCCACGTTGATCCAACCTGTGCTGTCCCCAACTCTAAAGACCGGCCCCGCCTTGAACAATTGAACTTGACATATGATAGAGCAAAGCCGGGCTTTCACGCCTGGCTTTTTCACGTCATCTTGATAAAGCCCTTCGGCTTACTTACTTTCCTTAACGTCAAACGTCGTCCCGGCGCTGGTGCCTTGCACATCAGGGAAATAATACATCCAGGCATGCGCTGGCAGCACCTGGAACTCTCCGGCAGCGAAAGGCTGGATCTTATATGTCAGCACATACGTCCCGGCCGGCAGGTCGTTGGCAATCCAGCGGATGTGGCTGGTATAGTACTGCGGCTGGCTGAAATACCACCAACCCCACCCATCACCGAAGGGATTGCCGGGGTCATATTGAGGCTGCGGGGTAGCGGAAGGCTCCTGATTTTGCTGGGAGGTGTTCAAGGTCTCGTTGACGATCTCTGCCCCGGCGGGGATTGCATCGTCCACCACCAGATAGTACATTTCTTTCGGCACCGTTACCGTGATGCGCACCTGCACTTCCGGTGAAGGGTTCGCAAGCTGGACGCCGGAAATCGGCTTGCATACTTCCTGGCGGCAGTCCTGCCCGGCCAGATAGTAGTCGCGGGTGATGGTCACCCCAGCCGAGAGCGGCTGAGCATCTTTGGCAGGTTTGTCCACTGACAAATATGCCTGATAGTAAAGCTTCCCACTACCGTCGCCGCGCTGGATGAGCAAAGCATTCGAAGAGTCCTGGATCATCTCGTTCACCGGGACGGAAGCGGTGACGGAAGTCATCGCAGCCACATTCCCACCCGCCTGCCCCGTGGCAAACGGCGCATTGTTCAAGGTGGCCGAATAGGAAAAATCAGCCTGTAATTCACCCGTGCCGCGCAAGTCTTTGGTAAGTGCCATCAATACCCAGGCAGTATCGAATGTGGAAGACCACATCCCCGAAGCCTGGCGGTTTGATACCAGGTACCGCACAGCATTGGCAAGCTGTGGAGAAGCCGGATCCAATTGCGCCAGGGCATATGTGACCACGGCTGTGCTGAAATACGCCGTGCTGAAGTTTTGCCACGATGGTTGGGCATCCTGCCAGGAAATACCGGCCGCCGAAGCAACGCCGCTCGCCTCCAGGTCGGAGACTAAAGTTTTCACCTGGTCGCTGTTGGCCGGCGATAGGTTCTCGGTCAGCGCCAGAAATGCCTTCGCCCACGGCGAGAGGTTGGTCCGCAGGTCATAAAGCATCGGTGTGACCGAATTTTCCGCGCCGGCAGTTGCCAGCACAAACAGCTTGAAGGAAAGTCGGTCCAACTGCCAGCTTTCGATGGATATCGTCGGTGTGGAGAGAGTGGTCTCCAAATAATTCACCGCGTCGTTCAGGCGACCTGAGTCATATTTGAAGCCCGCCTGGGTGGCCTGATAAAGCCCAAATATCACGTCCGCGGTCAGGTAATCGTCACTGGAGGCAGAAGCATTCCAGCCCCAACCGCCGTCACTGTTTTGTGTAGCCGCCAGGTGGTCGACCGCCAGGGTGATATTAGTCTCCAGCTTGTTCTTCAAGTCCGGATTATCGATAGACAAGTCGTTCATGGCCTGCAGCATGGCAACATCCGGCTGCATGCGGGAGAGGACAGGTTCTGTAAAATCATCTGTTCCAACTTCCAAAGCTTGCATGCCGCTGAAGACGGTGGCTGCCAACGACGGCGACAGCTCGAGGTCCAACTTCCCGCCTTCGGCTTTATAGGAGCGCGGCAGGCTGAACAACTCCAGGCTGCTGCCGGCCTCCGTCAGCACGCCGGATGTCCCATAAGTTTGCGGCACCGTATAATGCAGTACCGGGATGTCGCCCACGGACGGCGTAGTCACATCCTGCAAATCACCGGAGCTGGCACTGAAGACCAGCCGGGCACTCTGTGCATCATCCACCGTTGCCCACCAGGCAACCGCCTGTTGGCCATTTGCAGGCAATTGAACCTTCTGCCCGGACTGACTGTTTGCATCTAATGTCACGCCCTTCGCAGCCAGGGAAACATCCACCTCCAAAGCTTGAGATGTATTGTTTTGGACAATAGCCGACAGTTTGACATGGTCGCCAGCCACCAAAAAGTTGGGCGTCTCCGGCCGCACCAATAATTGTTTGGACGTGACCAATTCCGTGGTGGCTTCTCCTACTTTCATATCCTGCGTCAAACCGCGCAAGGTTGCCACCCAGGTGGTCAGGTTATCCGGTAGGGTGAATGTGACCGTCGCCATACCATTCGCATCTGTCACGACGGTAGCATTCCAGTACGCCGTATCCTGGAAATTCGACCTCAAGGTGCCAATTTCCGGTCCACCCCCCTGACCGCCGCCCAAACCGGATTTCGGCGGCGCCAGGAGAACTACATAATCCGCCAGTTCCAGATTGGTTTGCACACCCAGCGGCTGCGTGTCATAAAAAGCCTTGTCGATAGAAACCGAATTCGGGTCAGCCAATGCCAGCAACGCTTTATCCACCACCGCCAGGGAGAACTCGCCTTGCACCGGTTTGCCGCTGCTATCCGTCACTTTGACGGAGAATGTTTCCTTCCCGCCTGGTTCGCCGTTTTGAGGAGAAGCGGTCAGTTGCACGTTCAACTTCTCGACCGTCGGCGAAACATCAAGCTGCACATAACCCTGCCGGTAGGCAGACGTGCCATTGCCGTCATGCCCGATGATGGTGACCGCAACGTATACATTCGGTGCATCAGCTTCAGTCAACGGCAGAGCCAGATCGTAGCTGGAGCCGGAGAGCGTCACCACCTGGGTGCTCATCACCTTGGCTCGCTCGATTGAGACCAAAGCCACTGCCCCATCGTTCAATGGATTGGGAATGAGCACGTGGGCGGTCTGCCCGGCCTGATACTGAGTGGCATCCGCAGTCAATTCAACCCTCTGATTGGGTAAAGCCGGCCAGGAAGCAGTCCCTGCCCCCGTTACCCACACCAGCCATTGCGTCACGGCGCCATCGCTGCCGCGCACTTCCAATAAATACGTGCCGGCGTGTGCTGGCGTAAAGCTGATCCGTGCCCGCCCGGAGGAATCCGTTTGTAAATTGGTGCTGGATTCCGGCGTGATCCTGGGAGAATAAGTGGGACTTCCCGTCATCGGATTCGTTCCGGTCTGGCTCAGGTCATATTGTCCAAAAGTGGCTACTAGAGCATGGTTGCCCGAAATTGCACCTGTCCAATCCACGGTCTGGATCGAAAAACCGATCTCCTTGCCGGCGGCTACGCTCCAGGCTTCCGGCAGCACGCCGATGTAATAAGAGGCCGGGTTGAGATTGATCGTGTCGCGCGCACTGACCGGCAAATTGCTCGAGTCTTGCAAGGTGACTTCCAGGGTCAGCTTCTGCATCTGCTCGGTGTCCAATTTACCTGCGAAA
>JBEKEX010000046.1:0-14176 GCA_050013615.1 Anaerolineaceae bacterium | reverse complement strand
CGGCACACATCTGCCGCTCGGCTTCGAAGAATTCACCAAAATATTACCCAAAGAGCTTGTGGATCAATACCACATCGAGTCGCACAACTGCGACGAAATAGGTAATATGTTCTATTTGGGAACCACCCAACGGCAGACGCCGGTTTATGTCAATAAACGTTTTCATGACATGGAATACAAGATCGTCGTTGGTAATATCGAGCCACACCATTTTGCTGGTTTTTCAGGCGGAATGAAAACGGCTGCTATTGGTTTGACCGGCAGGCAGACGATCAATGCCAACCACGCCATGCTGCGTGATCCTAGGGCAACCATTGCTGAATATGAGAAAAACCCCCTGCGCCAGGACGTGGAAGAGATTGGTGAAAAGATTGGCGTCGACCTGGCCGTCAATGCGGTCCTCAATGCAGATAAGCAGATCGTCAAGGTTTTTGCCGGTAATCCCAAAGAAGTGATGCTGGCCGGCATCCCGGTTTCGCGGGCTGTTTGCCAGAAGGCCGTTTCCCGGTGCTATGACGTGGTTATCGCTTCAGTGGGTGGACATCCGAAGGATATCAACCTGTACCAATCTCAAAAAGCGTTGACACATGCCTCGCTGCTGACCAAAGATGGTGGCACGGTCATCCTGGTCGCTGCCTGCCCTGAAGGGAGCGGTAGTAGATTGTACGAAACTTTCATGGAAGGCGTACAAACCCCCGATGAAGTGTTCTTGAAGTTCGAGCAGGAAGGGTTCAGCGTTGGACCACACAAGGCGTTTCAGATCGCTCGGGAACTGAAACGCATCCATGTCATCCTCGTTTCACAAATGCCGGATAAGCTGGTCAAAAAGCTGCTCCTGACCCCGGAGCATAACGTTTTAGATGCCTTGAAACAGGTCTCCCCTGCCCTGGATAGTGTGTCGATTGTGGTCATGCCGCATGCGACCAACACGATCCCGGACCTCGCTTGAGCGGCAGCGGAGTGTTAGAGTGCTACTGGTTGGGTTGCCAGCCGCCTAACGGTGTTAGCTGTATCTGCTTTGAAAGATCATAGGCAGTGGATATGTCGCTGTTGCTCTCCACGAACACGCGTCCGACCACGAGTACCGAATTGATCGGAGAGGATATCTGTTTCATGCCGCCAGGTATGGGTCCTTTCCAACGTGGCCCAGTAATGAGATAGTCGCCTGCTTGAGTGCCAGTAGTGCGTTTGCCGACGTAGGCAAAATTGGTATTATCAGATGGATTGGTGAACTGCACGCTGTAGTAGCGGCCGGCCATATCCGGCACGTGCAAGATCTGTGGTCCATTTGAAAGATCGAGCCAGCCCATCATCATAAGCGTGTCGCGGTTCACACCGGTTGAGGTCAATTTTGAGGCCGAGGCGGGTGGGTGAATGGGGTCTGCAAAAAGCGTTTGGGGCTCCGTGTAGAGTGTATTGATCGGGATGGGACCTTCGCCGAACCCTTTAACCAGGATCGCTCTCTTGTAAACCGAAAGTAACATTCGTGGCCAAAGGTAGGTAAATACGGACCATGCCACAACCGCTAACGAACCCAATAAAAGCAAATGCTCCAGATAAGTCATCACTTCACCTCCACGATCGGTGGAACCCTATACTCTTGACGGAGAATGGCCGCGCCGGGGATATACACGCGCAGCCAGAGGATGAAATTACCCGTAGGCGCCGGCAGCCAATTGGATTCATGGCCTGCCGGAGCGGCGTTCTTAAGATAAATGTCTACGGAACCATCTTCGTTCGGCACGAGCCCGGTGCGATCGCTGACGCTGTAGCGGTTGAGCGGATTCGCCACAAAGTGATTTTGCGAATCGCCCATGGTCAGTGACCAGAATGCATCATTTGGCGGAAGACCACCCGGCGGGAAGTGAATGATGTAATCACGCTGGCCGGAAAGCACATGCCCCGCGCCGTCTCCGGAGGTGGTCCAATACATCGCCTCTTCCGGTACGTTTACCGGGCCTGGAAATAGCTGAGCGCACGCGGCTTTGAAGAAAAACCCGTTGCCGGGTTTGCCCAATCCATACATGGTGATCCAGCCGTTGACCTTCTTGGCCTTGATCCTCGCATAAATTTGGGCCATGATAAACGACATCGCGAACCCGATAAGGATGCCCTGTATAATGTCATTCCGCACAATTCTTGGTTGGGGAAAGAAGAGTAAACTGGAGAAGAAATAGATGACTATCGCGCTATTGAGTACCAGTAGATAAGTAGTTGTTCTGTTGTTCATATAACTCCTTTCATCAGTTTGAACTTAAAGAAGTTAGCTGTAATTGCTTCGAAAGAGCATAAGCGGTTGGTAGGTCGCTGTCGCTTTCGACAAGCACGCGTCCGAGCACAAGGACCGAATTGTTCGGAGAAGAGATCTGTGTCATACCGCTTGGCACCTGTCCATTCCAACCGGGTCCTGTGATGAGGTAGTCACCTGCCTGCGTGCCAGTAGTGCGCGTACCGACGTAGGCAAAGTCGACATCAAACGGATCAGTGAACTGCACGCTGTAGTACCGCCCGGCCATGTCCGGTACGTGCAGGACTTGCGGTCCTTTACTGAGGTCTAACCAACCAACCGTAAGGAGCGTGTCGTGGTTCACACCAACGGTCATTAAATTCGAACCTGAGGCGGACTGCGAAGTAATGGGCTCAGCAAAAAGTGTCTGAGGCTCTGTATAGAGCGTATTGATCGGGATAGGACCATTGCCGAACCCTTGATCGAGGATCGCTTTTTTGTAGATATTGTTTACGAAGTGCGGCCATAAGTAAACGAGGAGAAAGGTGCCAAGCACCCAGGCCGCGACCAAGACCGAACCAAATATGATCAGATGTTTATTTTTCATATTAGAAATCATTTTACTTTGACGACTGGCGGCACCTGGTACTCGCCGTTCAGGATTGTTTGACCGGGCAGATACACGCGTAACCAGAGTATGAAATTGCCCGAGGGCGCGGGCAACCAATTGGATTCATGGCCTGCCGGAGTTGTATTCTGGATATAAATATCGACGGATCCATCTGGATTTTGCGCTAGGCTGGAGCGATCGCTCACGCTATACCGGTTGATCAGATTCGGCACAAAGTGATTTTTCGCATCACTCATCGTCAGAGACCAGAATGCATTGTTCGGTGGAAGCTCGCCTGCTGGAAAGTGCAGAATGTAGTCGTGCTCTCCAGAGAGCTTTTGGCCCGCGCCATCCACTTTCGTCGTCCAGTACATCGCTTCTTGCGGTACGTTTATTGGGCCCATAAAAGTGATGGCGCACGCGCCGCGCAAAAGGATCCCATTGCCGGGCTCGCCGCATCCATACATGGTTGTCCAACCGTTGACCTTCGTGACGTAGGCTTTCGGGAAAATGAATATCGTGATAATCGCCAGTCCGGCACCGATAAGGATGCCCTGGATGACATCCAGAAAGACGGTTCTTTTTGGACTAAAATTCCACATGAAGACAGATTTCATACTCATACAAAAATTATAAACTATTTTGGCTATGATTGATTAGGAGCACTCCCGTTATAAACCCCAGCACGCTGCCGCCGATGGTTCCCTGCACTAAGTCCGTGATAGTGGTTCTCCTGGACATAATGATGCATCTCCTTGTTTTTAGGCAAAACAAAACCTTCACTTAGTTCATTACTAAGGATGGCCTCTTTCTGCATATAAAAGATATTATCACTTGCTGTTAGTAAGGCAAGGTAGATCATTCGACAGGAGCATTATCGCACCTGCTGGGTTAATTAAATGGCGGTTTTAAGGTATATAATTAATCCAAATTTTACGAAGGAGCGAACATGAGTCAATCGATGCGCCTTCCCGGCAAGACGACCATTGCGCCAGAAGTGTTAATTTCGATTGCACGTTTGACAACGCTGGGCGTGGATGGCGTCAGCCAGCTTGCTACGATTACGAGTGACTTCAACCGTATCTTCAACATCCCCGAGAACGAAGGGGTCAAGATCGAGGTTGTCGACGGCAGAGTATACGCAGACATCTTCGTGGTGCTCAAGAATGATGTCAATGTGCGCGAAGTCAGCCGGGCGATTCAGCAGCAAGTTGCCCGGGCAATCTCTGAAATGGTCGGCATGGATGTCGGCAAGGTGAATATCCACGTCGAAGACATTGATTTTACGGAATCCAAGACTGAAACAGCATGAAATCGCGAACCAAGGCAAGAAGTCTGGCCTTGCAAGTCCTTTATGAATTTGACATGACTGGCCATGAGCCGGGTGCCACGTTTGCCGAGCGCCTGGACGATGAGCCGATGGACGACTCGCTGGCCAGCTTTTCCAGGCAGATCGTCTATGGGATCATCCCGATTGTAGGAAAGCTCGACCAGATCATTGCCGAACATGCTCCGGAATGGCCCATGGATCAGGTGGCTGTCATCGATCGCAATATATTACGGATTGCCTTGTGGGAATTTGCCGTGGAGAATTGCACTCCAATAAAAGTGGCAATCAATGAAGCCATCGAACTTTCGAAACTCTATGGCTCAGACAGCACGCCGCGTTTCGTCAACGGTGTACTGGGCAGTTTGGCCGATCAGCAAGACGCAATTCACCAAAAACTTATATCAAGCTCTGTTTAGTTTTTGCATATGTAACATCAAACTATGAATTCTGGGAACGGTGTTGCAATGATCCATCATAAACCTGTCAATAAACTGCACGTCATTCTATCGGTCATTCTTGGAGCAGCTTTCTTGCTCAGTGGCTGCAATGTCATTGGTGGAATTTCGCAACCCACCGCCACCCAATTGCCGGCAATATCGCAGGCAGAGGTTGTTTTTCAGGTCGAGATCCCAAGCTATTCGGGCGATCAACCTACCATTGCGCTGGATGTGTTGGATGAAGTGACCGGCCTGGCGCTAAATTACACGCGTTACGAAATGCAATCGATCGACGCAACGCACTATTTCATCCGGCTTCCACTGGGCATCGGCACAGTGACGAAATATCGCTATGTTCGTCTGGGTGGCGATACGCCAGCCATCGAATATACGAGTGCTAACACGCAAGTTCGTTACCGCCTGTACCAGACGACGGGCGCTGTCATTGTCCAAGATAAGGTGGCCGGCTGGATCAACCAGCCGTATAGCGGCCAGACCGGCAATTTGGAAGGTCAAGTGATTTCGACCCAGAACCAACCGGTGCCCAACGTGATGATCGCGGTTGCGGGTATGTCAACGATCACCAATTCGGAAGGCAAATTTGAGATTGACAGCGTCCCGGTGGGACAGCACAATTTGGTAGCGTACAGCCTGGACGGTTCTGTTCAGACTTTCCAGCAAGGCGCCGTAATCGCTGCAGGCGCAGTGACACCTGCTGTTTTCCAAGTAGCGCCTACACAAACCGTCAAAGTCACCTTTTACGTGGATTTGCCCAAAGAAGACAACAATTATCAGGGCGTGCCTATCCGCCTGATCGGTAATATCCTACCGCTCGGAAATACTTTTGCCGACCTGGACGGCGGCCTGTCGACGGTTGCATCGCGCGCGCCGGTGCTGTCCACGGCCGATAATAATTATTATTCTGTCACCCTGTCCCTGCCGGTTGGACTGGATCTGACATATAAGTATTCCCTGGGTGATGGTTTCTGGAACGCCGAGCGGACCTCACAAGGTCAATTCGAGGTTCGCGAGTTGATCGTCCCATCGTCGGATGCCACCGTTATGGATCACGTTGCTTCCTGGACGGCTGGCGGCTATGAGCCCATCACTTTCAATGTGACTGCACCTTCCAGCACCCCCTCGACGGACACGGTATCCATCCAATTCAACCCTTACGGATGGACAGAACCTATCCCGATGTGGTCGCAGGGCAATAATCAATGGTCCTATATTCTTTATGGGCCATTGGATGTTGTGGGAAGCACCTATTATCGCTTCTGCAGGAACGATCAATGCGGCAGTGCCGACGACGCGGCGAGCATCGGACCGGCCTGGATGCCGGCCTTTGCGCAAACATCCAGTTTCACGCCAGAGAAAACGGCACAGACGGTCCAATATACCATCGCACAATGGGCATGGTCGAACTGGCAGCAAACCAGCCTGACTTTACCTCAATCTGTGGCAGCGCGCACCAACTTTTCTGCCGGCGTGGAAATCAGCCCCAATTACAATCCGAATTGGATGCCCTACTTTGCACAAACGCTCAAAGATGTTCAGAGTCTTGGCGCCAATTGGATTATTCTAACTCCGACCTGGTCTTTGACCAATCCGTCTACGCCGACCATGGCGGCCGTCCCAGGCTCCGACCCGTTGTGGTCTGAGGTCAGCGGCATGGTCACGCTGGCAAAGCAATGGGGTTTCAAGGTGGCGCTGTATCCCTCCATCCACCTTGGCGCAGATGCCGCTACTTGGTGGCAGGCTTCCACGCGGGATGATAGCTGGTGGCAGAATTGGTTCGATCAGTATCACTCTTTTGTCATCAACTTTGGCGATCTGGCACATCAAATGAATGCCGATGCATTGATCTTGGGCGGGCCATCGCTATATCCCACCCTTCCCAACGGAACTTTGGCGAACGGCTCCTCTTCGGGAGTTCCCGCTTTTGCCGCCGATGATTGGAATAACCTGCTGGCGGATGCCAAGTCTCATTTCTCGGGGAAGCTCGTTTGGGCATTGTCCATTCCAGATGGGCTAAAACAGACACCAGCATTTTTCAGCCAGTTTGATGCGTTCTATATGCTTTGGTCATCGCCGTTGGTGACGAGCGGCCAAACGGTGAATACACAGGCCACATACAATACCTTTGCAAGCCAGCTAGGCAATGATGTGAATACATTCCACCAACAGTTCAACAAACCGGTGTGGATGGGCCTGAATTATCCATCTGCCAGTGGCGCTGCATCCGGCTGTGCGGCATCGGCAAACAACGGCTGCACAGCTTTCTTCCTACTGCAGCGGCCCAATGCAGATATTCCGGGAACGACGCTCAACGTTCAGGAGCAAACAGATATCTACCAGGGCGCTTTCATGGCGCTGAACCAGTTCTCGTGGATCGATGGTTTCTTCTCGCAGGGTTACTACCCGCCGGTTGGGCTGATCGATAAATCATCCTCCGTACACGGCAAGGCGACCGAGAACGTCCTCAGATACTGGTTCCCTGCACTAACCGGCACGGCTGCCCAATAGCACATTTACTGTGATGTAAGCCCCCTAAAAGGAATTGAATACATGAAGGTCATGATTGTGGGCGTGGGAGTCATTGGCACAATCTATGGTTGGGCGTTGTCAAGCGCCGGCCATGATGTGATTCATTTCGTGCGTCCGGGGAAAGCATCGAAGTACCAGGATGGCATCCTGATGGACGTTCTCGATAAACGCGGTAGCCGTGACTCGCAGTTCCTCGGCCTCTACTTGCCAAAAACGACCGAAACGCTCGATCGAAATGACCATTATGATCTGGTTATTTTCCCCATAAAGCACTACCAATTGGCAGATGCACTCAAACAGATTGCCCCTCAGCTTGAAGAAACAACCAATTTTCTACTACTAACCCAGAATTGGAAGGGGACGGGTGAAATCGACCCCCTTTTACCCAAGTCGCGGTACTTATTCGGTGACGCGAAAGCCGGTGGAGGCTTCAGAGAAGAGAAATTGGTTTGTACCATCAAAGCGATTGACCTGGGTCAGATTGATCATCGACAAGATGAATGCCTTAAAGTGGCAGCAGATCTGTTTGCCTCGACGAAGCTAAGAGTAACCCTTCAGGATAATATCCTTCACTATTTATGGGTACAGTATGCCATCAATGGTGGACTTTGGCCCTCGCTAGTGCGTGCCGGCAGTTTCGAAGCGGTACTGTCGGACCGAAAACTTGGTGAACAAGGCCTTTTTGCTGTAAAAGAATGCTTGGAAGTGGTGTCTCGTCGTGGCGTCGACCTGAACCAGTATCCTGATACTAAAATGTACCTGGATACCTCGTTTATTTCGAGGCAGATTGCCGGGATAGCGCTTAAATGGATGTTCCGACATAACGAATATGTCCGGCGGAATTCCGTGCATGCACTATCGGATCCACAAGAGATCAAGACTTTTTATTATGATTTACTGAAAACAGGCGAAGAATTGGGTGTTCCCATGCCGGTAATGGCGGGTTTCCGGCAGGATATCGACAATTTATCCGGGTTCAAAAAGTAAAAAAACGACATCCATTGAACGGTTATTTTAGTAGATACAGCAGTACCGTTGCACCTGCCAATAAGAAAGGCGCATAGGGTAAGGCTGTGAATGGCTTGTATCGATGGCTGACCAGCATTGCTACTAAATAGCCACCGCTGATCAGCCCACCCAAAACGATGGCGCTGAACAGGCACATGGTGATCAACGGCCAGCCCAGCATCAATCCCAGCACGCCGCTCAACGTGACATCCCCAAACCCCAGCGCCACCTCTTCGATCGGTTCTTTACGGATGCGGGAAAGGACTTTTGCGAATAACTCTCCTAGGAAATACAGCACCAGCATGACGCCGAACCCCGTTGCCCCGCCGATCAGGGTCGGGACCAGCCCTTTGACCACCAGCCCCAATGCAAACCCAATCAATGCGCCAAAAAAGCTGACGACATACAGCACCAGGCGATGTTCGAGGTCGATCACTGCAACCATGCCAAAGAAGGCAAATACCAGTGAAGCGACCCAGAATCCCAATTTGATGGGCGGGAAGAGCCACAGAAAAATGCTTACTGCCGCGGAAGCTGCCAGGACGATCAAGTCACGCCGGGGACGCTTGCCGTGGCAATAACTGCAAGGCCGTAAGATGAAATAATTGATCCAATCCTCGACCGGCGCACCGCACCGCAGGCAAACCGGTCTGGAAAGCCGTCTCGTTTCGGGCAGAACGTCTGCCAGATAATTGATCACCGTTCCCAGCACCAATCCATAGGGGATGATGACCGCCAGCAGTAAAAGTCGGGGGATAAGGGTCATATTCTAAGGCACCATCATTTGTAAAACTTCATTTGCTTGACCACATCCTCCACGGTCACGCGCCGTCCCGTGCCACCGCGGCCCAAGGTCGACAAGCCGCCGACGATATTGCCCCATTTCAGGCAATCTTCCAGCTGCATCCCATTTAGCCAAGCTTTAACGAAGCCGGCATTAAAACAATCACCGGCGCCGGTGGTATCCAAAGGTTTCACCTTGATGCCGGGAACATGGCTCACGTTGCCTTCAGTGCAGGCATACGCCCCACCCGGCCCATCTTTGACCACCACCAAGGGGGCTAGCTCCCCCAGTTCTTTGATCGCATCTTCAATTTTCAAGCAACCAGTGAGCCGACGCACTTCGGTCGCGTTCGGGATGAACACATCCACGCTCTGAATGGCCTTTTTCACAGCCCGGTTCTTCAACTGCAGCTCTTGGGGCGAATTGCCGTCCATGACCAGTTTCATGCCCTTGTGGCGGATGATCAGGTTGCCGATGTCCATGCCCATGCCGTAATAGATACCCGGTATATAAAGTGCCCTGGCTTCCACTTCGTTGAGTTTCTTGAACCCGGCCGGAATGAGGGGGGCTTTGTCGTAATAGGCGATGAACGCACGGTCGTCGGTGTAGGACAATGACACGGTGATGTTACGCAGGGTCTTGGGGTGATGGAGGAACAAACTTTGGTCCATCCCTTCTTCTTCGATACACTTCAGGACGAAAGCGCTGAAATCATCGTTGCCAAAATCCGCTGCCCAGCCGACTTTCAGCCCCAGGCGGTGCATGGCAATGGCAGAGTTGCACGTCCCACCGGTAACCATATCGAAACCCGTGCCGACGATCTCACGCCCCTTGACCGGCATTTCAGGCAGGCCGGTGAAGATCAAATCAAGGCAGTAATCACCTACAACAATGATATCGAACATGGCGTCAGTGCTAGCTCAACTTCGGGAAATAGGAGCCGTGCTCTTTCAAGTAGCCATCCAAGATATTCTTGGCAAGGGATGCATCTTCGACCAGGGGATGGATGGTCAGCGCTTGCAGAGCTTTTTGATAGGAGCGTTCCACAGCGGCTTGCATGGTCAATTGTTCGTAGGCTTTCACCTGGCTCATCAGGCCCAGGCAATGCGCCGGGATCTTTCCGACGTTCATTGGTTTGACGAACCCTTTCCCCACGTAAGCCGGGATTTCCACGGACGCATCGGCGGCAATGCCCTCTATGGCACCTTCATTCAATACATTCAGGATTAGGACCTGGGGATTGTTGCCGTTCAGCGCTTCAATCAAATCCAGGGCAACACCTGCATAGCCTTCTTCGGCCATATTCTTCGCCGTTTCAGGCGTAATCCGTGCAAGCGGCTTCACTTTCTGGCCGGTCTCAGTTTTCATGTACGTCTCCCAGCGCCGCTGTTGGTAATCGCTATAGCGCTGCAGCAAAGCATCGGGTTTACCCTGCAGCTTCTTAAGGTCAGCGAACAAGGCGGTGTTCAGCTCGAGGATTTGCTCGCCGCGGGTCTGTTCAGCGGTGAGGATCTTCTCGACCGCCTGGCGTGCGGAATAGAAATAGTAAAGATACTCATTGGGGATCATCCCCAAGGATTTGATTAACTCGGAGCTGAAAGGCAGATCCAGGCCTTCGATGTTCTGATCGATGGCTTCAAGGAACATCGGCAGGATGTCGTGGCCATCGAAGATCACCGAACGGATCCATCCCAGGTGATTCAAGCCGAAGTAATCCAGGTAAACGTCCCGGTATTTTGCTCCCAACATCTTGGCAGCCACACGTTTCATAGTTGATGGACCATCGCAAATGCCGACGGCATGTTTCCAGCCGGCGATCCGCAAGATGACCTCCGCCAGCATGCCGGAAGGATTGGCAAAGTTGATCAACCAGGCGTCCGGGCAGAGGTTCTCCATCATCTTGATGTAATCCAATAGCACCGGGATAGTGCGCACTGCCATGGCGAAACCGCCCGGTCCGGTGGTCTCCTGGCCTAACACGCCCTGGTTCAAAGCGACGCGTTCGTCGATCACCCGGCTCTCGATACCCCCCACCCGGAAGGTCGTAATGACATAATCTGCGTTCTTGAGCGCTTCCGTCGCATCGGTTGTACGTTGAATCTTGAATTTAAGTTCGCCGCTTTTCTCCAACGGTTCGGTCAAACTTCCAATCAACGCCAGCCGTTCGGCATCGATGTCCATCAGGCTCAATTCGTCGATCCCCAGCGAGTCTTGCCGGACGCGGATCGACTCGACGATCTGCGGTGTTCGTACCCCTGCTGCGCCTAAAATGGTGATCTTCATTTTTTTGACCTCTGTATTGAAATCCCGATCTCATATAAAAAGTCAACTTATTATATACCCTCACCGAGCACCTTGATAATCGCAGGCTTTTGGGGTAAAACAATAGAACAAATTAACTAAAACTTTTTGTAACGGATGTCAGTAAATCAATGGATC
Organism: Anaerolineaceae bacterium; assembly: GCA_050013615.1. GTDB lineage: Bacteria > Chloroflexota > Anaerolineae > Anaerolineales > Anaerolineaceae > JBEKEX01. The sequence goes on along the minus strand of JBEKEX010000046.1, from coordinate 2,794 downwards.
GCTTTATCGAGTGGTGGCCGAACACGCCTGAAGTCAAGCCGAATATCGCCGGAGTCAAGGTCAAACCCGAGTCCGGCGGAGATTATCGTGATTTCCCCGATGCACTCGATCCTCGGTTGAAGCAGGCGTTGTTTCAAATGGGGATAACGCATTTGTTCGCGCACCAGGACGAAAGTTTTCGCGCTATATTGAACGGAGAAAATGTCGTCATCGCCACTGGGACTTCCAGCGGGAAAACGCTGTGCTATAACCTGCCCATCTTTTCTCGCCTGCTCGTCAACCCGAAAGGCAGAGCGCTCTATCTTTTTCCAACCAAAGCCCTGGCCTATGACCAGATCAAGATACTGAATGCCTTTTCAGATTCAATTGCCGGAGGTTCGGCTCATTACAGTTCTGGAATACCCGCAATCGAGATCAATGCGGCCGTCTATGACGGCGACACGCGCACTGACCAGCGTTCCGGCATCCGCACGATGAACCACATCCTGGTCACCAATCCCGACATGCTGCATGTGGGCATTTTGCCACATCATACCTTATGGCAGGAACTACTGCAGAACCTGCAATTTGTCGTCATCGATGAGGTTCACCAGTATCGGGGTGTTTTTGGCTCACATGTGGCAAATGTCATCCGGCGTTTAAAGCGTGTGGCAGCCCATTATGGGGCCTTTCCCCAATTCATCCTGACCTCTGCCACCATTGCCAACCCGCAAGCCCATGCACAAAAATTGATCGAAGCGCCGGTCACATTGATCGACGCGGACGGCTCGCCGCATTCGGAGCAATACTTTTTCCTTTACAACCCACCGGTGGTGGACCCCAAGCTGGGCGTCCGCAGGAGCGCCTCCGGCGAGGCAACCAGGATCAGCATTGATCTGTTGGGTAACCACATCCAATCCATCGTTTTTGCCCAGACCCGCCGGTCGGTCGAAATGTTGTTGAAATCCATTCGCGAGAGGCAAACTGTACAGGAGGCAGCAGCTGTTCGTGGTTACCGCAGCGGATATTTGCCCAAGGAACGGCGCGAGATCGAAGAAGGCTTGAAATCGGGCGCTATCGACCTGGTGGTGTCGACCAATGCCTTAGAACTGGGGGTGGACATCGGCGGGCTGGATGCTTCGGTTTTGGTCGGTTATCCCGGCTCGATTGCCTCGGTACGGCAGCAAGCCGGACGTGCGGGCCGGCGAAAAGGGAAATCGTTGGCTGTGTTGATCGCCTCGGGCAACCCCATCGACCAATATTTGATGAGCCACCCTGATTTTGTTTTCGACCGGTCACCAGAACAGGCGTTGATCAATCCAGATAATTTGCTCATTCTGCTGCAACACTTGCGTTGCGCTGCCTTCGAATTGGCGTTCCAACCTGGTGAGCGGTTTGGGAATATGGATGAAAAGGCGTTGCGGGATTTCTTGAATTACCTGGTGCAGGCTGGAGATTTGTACCAGAATAAAGAGCAGTTTTTTTGGATGGCAGATAGCTACCCCGCTTCCGACATTTCTTTGCGCAGTGTCTCTTCGAAAACCATCAAGTTGGTTGCTGACGAAGAAGGAGAACAGCGGACGATTGGTTCGGTGGATGAGCAGAGTTCTTTTTGGATGGTTCATCCTGGGGCAATATACCTACACGAAGGACGCTCTTTTCGTGTGGATGACCTGGATCTCGAGGACCAAAAGGCTCTTTTAACCCCTCTCAACCCGGAATATTACACCATGCCGGTCAAAGAAAGTGACGTCGACCTCATTTCCCGGCAAAAAGAAGAACAAGCTCACGGCGCGAAGAAGTCGCTGGGTGAGATTTTGGTTACCACGCGCGTCACTGGTTACAAGCGCATCGATTGGCAAACTGGGCAGATATTGGAGGTTAAACCATTGCAATTGCCTTCCACAGAACTCCGAACGGTTGCCTACTGGCTCACCATCCAAAACGAGACCATCGATGTCTTGAGGGACCAGCGCTTGTGGAGCAGTGATCAGAACGATTACGGCAAAGATTGGCCCAAAATACGCGACCTGGTCAGGAAACGCGACCATTACACCTGCCAGGGCTGCGGGCGGGTTGAGATGCCCGGCGTGCCGCAATTTCACGTCCACCATAAAGTGCCTTTGCGTACTTTTACCGACCTGGCACTCGCCAACAGATTGGACAACCTGGTGACCTTATGTCCTACTTGCCACAAAAATGCGGAAGTATCGGTTCGCATCCGCAGTGGCGTGGCTGGCATGTGCTACGTGCTGACCAACCTTGCCCCCCTCTACCTCATGTGCGAAGTGGGAGACCTGGGGGCGTTTGCCGACCCACAATTGAAGTTCGAAGAATCGATGCCGGGGGTCGTTTTCTACGATCAGGTGCCGGGTGGAATCGGGCTATGCGAAAACCTGTATTCGTTGCATGATGATCTGATCAAAGGAGCTAAAGAATTGGTCAGCGGTTGTGCCTGTGAGAATGGGTGCCCTTCTTGCGTGGGGCCGTCAGGCGATGTCGATGTCGGCGGCAAGAAAGAAACTCTGGCGCTGTTGAATCTCTTGGGTTAGCGACACGGCCTATGGAATCACTTTCTGACAAGCTGAAATCACTTGGCGTGGAATTAGGCACTGCTCACCTGCCAGCCCCGGTCGCCAAACGTTCCTATGGCATCGAGAATGTGGTCAACGGCGAACTAGTTACTACGTCTCTGGGCGAAACCTTCAAGCGAGTGGAAACATTCGCTACGGATTACCGGCATGGTAAAGTTGATCTGAACCAGTTCAACACCCCCCTGACGATGCTCAAGTGGGCACATTGTACCGAAACCGGA
>JBEKEX010000045.1:0-14282 GCA_050013615.1 Anaerolineaceae bacterium | reverse complement strand
CACGGCGGCCAGGCACAAGAGTTTGAGGAGGGTGGCTTTTTTCATCTTAACGACGTTTTGGTAGAGGCACGACGTCGCCGTGCCCCTACGCCATTATACCGTCGGAAAACAAAACCCGAAGGGTCGTTTTCGATCCTTCGGGTCAATGATCCATTTTTGGCAGTCACCAACCTATTGCTGGATGGAGTGCCCTTCGGAAGCTTCGGCGGCCTCCATGATCACCTCGCTCAGCGTGGGGTGGGCGTGCACGTTGCGGGCGATCTCGGCCGTGGTCAGCTCCATGCGCTGCGCCAGGGTCAGCTCTGGCAGCATCTCGGAGACGTCCGGGCCGATGAGGTGTGCGCCGAGGATCTCGCCATATTTGGCTTCACTGATGATCTTGACGAAGCCGGCATAATCACCCAGACCGAGCGCTTTGCCGTTGGCCTGGAAGTTGAAACGCCCGACCTTGACCTGGATGCCCTTTTCCTTGGCCTGCGCCTCGGTGAGGCCGAAGGATGCCACCTGCGGGAAGCAATAAGTGGCGCGCGGCATCATGGTGTAATCAAGTGTCACGGTCTCGACGCCGGCGATGTTCTCGGCGCAGACGATGCCCTGGGCCGAAGCCACATGTGCCAGCAGCAACTGGCCGCTCACGTCACCGATGGCCCAAACGCCGGGGACGTTGGTGGCCATGCGCGCGTCGATCTTGACGAACTTGCGCTCGGCGAGCTGCACGCCGGCCGTTTCCAGCCCCAGGCCTTCGGTGTTGGGACGAAAACCGATCGCCACCAGCGCCTGCTCGGCTTCCAGGGTTGCCTCACCATCCGGGCCGGCCACTTTGACCGTGACACCCTTCTTGGAGGCCTCGAGTGAGAGCACCTTGGTGCCGGTGAGGGTCTTGATACCGCGTTTCTGAAACTGTTTGTTCAGTTCCTTGCTGATTTCTTCGTCTTCCAGAGGCAGGATGCGCGGCAGCATTTCGACCACGGTCACATCGGAGCCATAAGCGCTCCACACCGTAGCGAACTCGATGCCGATGGCGCCGGCGCCGATGATGACCACCGACTTCGGCAGCTTTTCCTGCAAAATAGCTTCTTTATATGTAAGGATGTGCTCGCCATCCACCTTGACGTTGGGGATGGGTGTGGCGTAAGAGCCGGTCGCCAGCACGATGTTCTTGGTTATCAGTTCCTGGGTCTTGCCGGCGGCGTCGGTCACGCTGACCTTGTCCTTGGCGGTCAGTTTGGCGGTGCCGATGAAAACGTCGATGTTGTTCTTCTTCATCAAGAATTGCACACCCTTGACCAACCGGTCGGAGACGGTGCGGCTGCGCTTGACGGCTGCGCCGTAATCCAGCTTCAGGTTCTCGAATGAGAAACCGAACTCACTGCCGCGCTCGCGCAGTGTGTGGGCCAGCTCAGCGTTCTTCAGTAAGGACTTGGTGGGGATGCAGCCAATGTTCAGACACACGCCGCCCAGCCATTGCTTGTCGACAATGGCGACCTTTTTGCCCAACTGGCTGGCGCGAATGGCGCAAACGTAGCCGCCAGGGCCGGCGCCAATCACAACGACATCATAGTTACTCATAAGTGCTCCTTATCACCATGCGCATGACATGGAATTCGCAGTGCTTTGACGGGTTGAATTATAACCAATTTTATGAGGTTGCCCAGCTTCTTGTGTAGGTCAAGGCGGGTAGCGGAAACCATCACCCCATGAGGTGCCACGCAAGGTAACGTTAGAATTACATTTAGGCGTGCAAGGAAAGGCGTTATACCAGCATTCACTCCACGAGTCTTTATCGGGCTGTAATACTATTGCATTTGCTAATTGACAAGGAGCGGTAGGCAATGATTTGTAATCTGCAGGCAAAATCAGGCGTGATGGAAGCGTTCGCCATTCCACTGATTTATAAAGGGTGAACGCTTGAAAACCAATCAAAATGACAAGCAACAAGGATGCCAGGGTTGTGTCACTTAAAGAAAACAGGTTTCGTAATAATATGAACCAGGGGGATATCGACAAGAATAGCGCGGCCATCAAGAAACCATATCCAAAACGAAAGTCGGGGGAACCGAAGAACCAAAAAGCAACACCGGTATATGTAACTAAATAGACAGGCCAAAGAGGAGTAATGAATTTCAGACTCGCGCGTTGAAAAGTGCGGCTGACCACGCCATACAATGCGAGTATAAAGGGCATAACAATGATATCTTCCAATACCCAACGGCGGAAAGTGGTCAGATTAGCCCACCATTCGCGGAACCATTGCATAAGGGGCATTTTGGCGACAACACCAATATCGTGACCTGGAATTTTTCCCCAACTTTGAATTGCCATTTGATCGTCAAATGCTTGGGCTATGGGGATTTTCCAATCTACCTTAAAAAGATCGATGGCGGGAAAGGGGTAGATTAAATAACCAGAAACGATGATATTACGTCCCAGCCATGGTAACGCGACCATTAACCCAAGTGCAGCACACTTGAGCAGTGAGTTTACCTGGCGCTTTACGTCGCTCGCAAAAACCAGCCACACACCGACTAGAACCAAAGGTGCAGATGAAAGTTTGATGGTAACGGCATAGATCGTGATCATGAAAAGGACGACTGCGCATGTATGCGAGGGTTTGTGGTTGTTTTCCAACATGGTCAGCCACTCGGCCAGCACCACCCAGATGATCAGCGTGACGGGCAAATCAGTGCCGGGCGAGGACACTTCGGATGCCAGAACGTAGAAAGCTACTGGCAGGAGAAAAACTTTGAAAAGACTGCTGAACTTGAGGCCGTTTTTCAGCAACTGTGAAGCTGCACTGCCTGAATAGAAAAGGACGACCAGGAAGAGAACAGATGCCACCAGGTGGAACGATTGCCCGCCAAGAAAAATGAAGCTGAACAGGGCATTGGTCACCAGCCAACTGGAGTTGAAGGCCAAGCGAGAATGCAAATTGCCAAGGCCCGGCACAACCGGGTAGTTTTCGATCCAGTGAATGGCTTGGGCATGGTATAGGCCTGTGTCAGGATTGGATGGAACGCGTGTGGCGATTTCCAGCGTGGTGAGAACGGCAAAACCCAACAACAGCCAGGCCAAGCCGTGGATGGCTTTTGCGCTTTGGAACCAGCGTGCTATAGCGCCATGATGTGTGCGCGACCAAATGAAAGTGATGATCACTGCACCTGCCAGGAGCAAGGCATGGGCAAGCAGGTTGATCGAAATAAAAAACGAGAAAACAGACGCCAGAGTTGTGAGTGTCAGCAGGCCCAGCAGCCATACCACTGCCAGGTTGGCGCTTTCTTCAGGTTCCTTGAACCATTTGGAAATCAGCATCTGCATTGCCCAGCCGTAGGGCAGGGGCATCAACAGAATATAGACCCAGATCGGGATGGTAACCAACATGTGCTATTTACGGCATGTTCAGTGGCGAGCGATAGCGTCGGTCATTTTGGCCACGCGTGCCATAACCTCCACGTCGTGAACGCGCACGATATCGGCGCCGCGTACCACGCTGACGGCCACGCTGGCGGCCGTACCTTCCAGGCGTTGGTTGGGCGGTAAATCCAGCGTGTAACCGATGAATGACTTGCGCGAAGGCCCCACCAGCACCGGGTACCCTAGCGCTTTGATCTCAGCCAGGCGGTCGATTAATTCCAGGTTCTGCGAGACGGTCTTGCCGAAGCCGATGCCGGGGTCAAGGATGATGCGGTCTTCGGCGATGCCGGCCTTTTGTGCCAGCTCCACACTCTGCATCAATTCCGTCTTGACCTCACCCATCAGGTCTTCGTATTGGCTGCCAACGTAACGTCCGCCCAGGCGTTCGTTCAACTCCTCTGTACCGGGCTTGCTGCGGTTGTGCATCAGGATCACCGGCACGCCGTGCCGGGCGACGGTGGCGGCCATCTTTGGGTCGGCGCGCAATGCCCAGCAGTCGTTGATCCAATCGGCGCCGGCTTCCATCGCCGCTTCGGCTACGCTGGCCTTGTAGGTATCGACGGACAGGATGGTATCCAGGTCGGCGCGGCGCAACTCGCGAATAACCGGCAGCACCCGCTCGAGCTCTTCTTCTGCGCTCACGGGTTGGGCACCCGGACGGGTGCTCTCACCGCCAATATCGATAATGTCGGCACCAGCCGTGACGAATTGGGTGGCCTGCACCAAGGCAGCGCGGATGACGTCGCCGCGGGCGATCAACCCGTCACCTGAAAAACTGTCAGGGGTGACGTTCAGGATGCCCATTATATACGTGCGTTGTCCAAATGGAAGTGGATACATGACAAAACCCCTCATATGATAACTGGTTGACTGGAATTATAACCTATGCACCTGCCTCAACCGGCACTCTTTTTTGCGGCAAGCTCTTTCAAGGATTTAATTACTTTGTCAATATGACGCTGGCGTGTCTCGGGTTTCTTGGCCTCCTCGACATATGCCAGCCACGCTCTCCGGTGAGAATATGAATAGCCCTCGAACACCTGTCTGGCGATGGGCGAGGCTTCCAGGGCTGCAGCCAGGTCTGCAGGCGCTTCCAGTGTGCGAGGCTGGGTGTCCGCTTCGACGGTAAAGGTTGGCGTGTCGAAGAGTTTAACGTTGGCCGCCTTTTGCATGGCTTTATTGATCAACATGAAGTGTGTTCCGTCGCTGTTGGGGAAGAGCGAGGTGCGGAAGGGTGTGCCGTTGATGGTGAGGGTAACGGCTGTGCGCCCTTTTGCTCCCAGTATTTCGCTTACCTCGGGCGGGATTTGGACGCAACTCCAGCCGCGGCTGGGTTCGATCTTGGCCTGAAAAGTCCTTGCCATGGGATTTTTCCTTTGGTTTAAATACTGAATTGCCTGACTCCGTCTCGGTCACATATAAGCAAAAGCTCCCGGACGGTCTGTTCGGTGTTGGGAAGCTTTAAATCAGGAGCCAGGTCGGCCAGGGGGACGAGGACGAAGGCACGCTCCGTGAGGTGAGGGTGCGGGATGATCAGTTCCGGGGTCTGCAAGACGAGGTCGTCGTACAGCAAAATATCGATGTCGATCAGGCGCGGCCCGTAGCGAAAGGTCGGGGCACGGCCCAGCCAGACTTCGACAGCCTTGACATAAGCCAGCAGCTTGAGGGGAGTTAGCCGGGTTTCGATCTCGATTACCTGGTTGAGAAAGGCAGGCTGCTGGGCATAACCCCAGGGGGCTGTTTCATAAACTGGCGACTCGCGCAGCACTTTCACGTTGGGTAATAAGGCATTCGCGGCCGCCCTCAAGTTTTCCGACCGGTCACCCAGGTTGGTGCCCAGTCCCAAATACACCCGGTGTGCCATGAGGGTTATTTTATACCAATTCTATCCGAATTACCAGGGTGCCGCTGCCACGCGGTGCTCTGCTCCGCAACAGCCCTTCCAATTTCTTCTCCGCCAGCATCATCTGCACCAGTGAATTCATCTGCCATACCACATCGTTCTCTTTTGCAACCAGCCGCTGCGCGGCGGGCACACCTTTCAAAATGGCCGAGTCGACTTTGTCCGGGAAAGTCCGGCAGCTTTCCACCCGGGTAGATGGCAGAATGTTGTAACGGCCCACCGCCTGGGGCGACGAGAGCAGCATGGCGGCTGAGCCTTGGGAGCCGGTCTGGCCGATCAGCGCCAACTCGACCTCATCCAACAGGATGGAACGGATGAGGTTTTGCAGCAGAAGGTGGTCCAGCAAGGGGGCTTGGGGCCAACAGAATGGGGAAGGAATGTCGGGGATGAGCGCACACAAGTCTTTTGGAAGCTGCCGGCAGTATTCAGCGCTGCTGACCCAGTGCACGGCTTGGACCCAGCGGGGTTTGATGGCGCTGGAAGCGAGCAGCTTTTGGATTGCGGTGGGCGCGTCCATTTCGTTTTCTGCATTCAAACCGGCCAGCCAATATGTCTCGTTCATGGATGATTCCTTCGAGTTTAAATCAATGGGAATGGATAATAACGCCGGTGAGGGTCAGGGAGAGGGAAGACTGGCTCGACGATCAAGGCCTGCATGCGCTGGCGCAAAGCCTTGATCTCGCCAAGCTTCAGCCAGGGTTTGAGCCGTAGAGTGGTGGTACCTAAGTCGCCCAGTTCAGCCAGCACCCGGCGCATATCGCCCACCAGTTCCTGCGGGATGGCTTGTCCGGCGAAGTCCCAGACCACCGTGCGCAATTTGAATTCCCGGTGGAAACAGATGCCATGGTCGATGGCCCACAATTTGCCGGAATCATCCTTGATGATATGGCTGCCTTTGCGGTCGGCGTTGTTGGCAAACAGGTCGAAGAGCGCCACTGGGCGCAGGCGTTCCTTGTCTTCCGGTGTGAAGGTGAAATAATGGCAATCCGGGTCGTTGGGGATGAAAAGCTGGATGGAACCCGCGCCCAGCGGTAGCTTGCGCCGGCGATAGATCGTCGGTGGCACCAGTTGCCAGCCCAGTGCCTCGCTCAAAACGTAAGCGGCGACTTCGCGCTTTGCCAGCGAGCGGGCCGGGAAATCCCATAAGGGGCGCTCGCCGCGCGTAGGTTTGTAGACCGCCTGGAGCTTGCCGGCGGGATGCTCGATATCCACCAGGAATGTGTAATTGGAGCTCCAATTGAACTGGCCGCGGAAAACGACCTTGCCCTCTTCAAGCACGGTCAAGATCGTTTCCTCGTCAGAAATTGGATTCATCGCCGCGGATTATCGTAAAAGAGCCCATAGGGCTCTTTAGTGTTTGTGCCCATTCTTCTTGGGACAGAAATGTCCCTCGGGGTCCATGGGTTGTCCGCACTGCGGGCAAATCGGACGGCCGCGATCGGTCAGTTCCACTCCCCACTGGGCTAGTATGTGCAGTTGTGAGCGCGTGCACCAAAAGCTCGCTGTCCGGGCGTCCTCGCGCGTCATTTCTTCAGTGAGGATCTCGCGGGCGAGCAGCTTGATCCGGTCGCGCTGGCCATCGTACCCCAATTCGAATTCACCAATCCGGAAGAGCGGATCTACCGGAGGCTGGATGTGCATCTTGCTTTCGTCAAAATCGGCTGAGGCAGGGGACAGTTGAGGGAATTTCTTGCTCAACTCATCCAGGAATTGCTCCACGCCGAGCGCCAGCGATTGGATCTGCACCTTCTCGATCAACAAGGTGACGATCTTGTCGTCTTTCCAACCCTGGAAGTAAAAAGTGCGCTGGCCCGGCTTGCCGACGGCATCAAAAGTCATATGGGTGACTGGATCAAGCTCGATTTCGGTTTCAGGCATGGAATAATCTCCTGTCCGTTAGTATACCAGAAGCGTAAAAGCGGTAACAGATGTCAAGTCGATGCAACTCCCCCCTGTTTCTTGCGACGATAAGTCAGTGGGTCATTCCAGGGAAGTCCCCTGCCAGCGGGCCTGTTCGGCTTCTCCCTCAGCTCCAATCAGGCACTGCAATAACTGCTCGAAATGGCGTGGGTCGCCACTGGTGCGATAACGCGTCCGTCCAATTTTGTTGGCGGGAGCAGAGTTTCCCAGGCTCTCCAGCAAGTGCACAGTCTGCCGCGCCACGGCGGGCGCGGGGTCGATGACTCTCACCTGCGGGCCGGCAATTTTCTGGATGAGAGGGATGACGAAGGGGTAATGCGTGCAACCGAGTACTACCGTATCGATGTGCTGTTCCAGCATCGGCAGCAGGGCTCTCTCGAGGATGAGGCGGGTCTTGGGGCCGTCCAGGTCTCCGGCTTCGACCTGCTGCACCAACCCGGGACAAGTATCCTGCAGCAGGATGACACCCTTGGCGAAGCGCTCCACCACCGAGGCATACAGCTTTCCCTGGAAGGTGGCCGGTGTGGCCAGCACACCCACCACGCCCGTGCGGGTTTGCTCGGCGGCAGGCTTGACAGCCGGCTCCATGCCCACGAACGGCACCTGGGGGAAGGCTTGGCGCAAGTAATGCAGCGCCGCAGCGGACGCCGTGTTGCAGGCTACCACCACCAGGCGCGCCCCTTGTCCTAATAGATAACGCGTGATGCTCTCCGAGAAAGCCTGGATCTCTTCCATCGAACGGGCGCCGTAGGGGACGTGCCCCTGGTCGCCAAAGAAGATCAAGTCCTGGCCGGGCAATTGCTGGCGGATGGTGCGCAGCACCGAAAGGCCCCCCACGCCAGAATCGAACACACCGATGGGATCGATCAATTTTTCCAAGAGTTACCTCGTAAGGTTGTTAGGCGATGGTTTTGGGGTAGCCTCAACCGCGTGCCTGACGGTAGGTTTCGGCGGCCTGAATGAAAGCCTTGAAAAGTGTTTTTTGTTCCTGGAAGCGCTGCAATTCTTCGGGGTGCCATTGCACCGCCAGGCCAAAGGGATGGCCGGCCAATTCCACGGCTTCCACCAGGCCATCCCGGCTGTGTGCGGTGGCACGCAACCCGGGCGCCAGGTCTTTGATGCCCTGATGGTGCAGACTGTTGACAGATAGTTCCGATGTTCCCACGATGTCTGCCAGACGGCTGCCATCTTCCAGCGCTACCATGTGATGCAGGCGGTCGCGGAAGACGTGGCTGTGCTGTAATGCGCCAGGAAGCTGGTCCAGAATGTGGGTGTAGAGCGTTCCCCCCAGCGCAACGTTCACCACCTGCATACCGCGGCAAATACCCAGAAAAGGCAACCTATTGCTGACCGCCAGATGGGCCAATTCGATCTCAACTGTATCGCGCTCCGGACTGACGCCGTTTACTTTTCGATGGAGAGTCCCGCCAAACCGCGCCGGGTCGATATCGCCGCCGCCGGTCAGCAACAGCCCATCCAACCGCTCGACCAAGCTGGTGCATTGCCCGTGGGAAAACCTGGCGGGGATCAATACCGGGATGCCGCCGGCTGCCAAGACCGCGTCGGTATAGCGGATCGACAACAGATGGTAATACTTCTTATCGATGACCTTGTATTTGGTGGTAATGCCGATGAGCGGTGATGACACGGGCTCATTCTAAATCAAAAGCAAAAAGGGTGCAACCTCGGCGTAGGATGCACCCTCAAGAGATCAAGAAAAAGAAATATTAATCGAAGCGCTGTTTGAGGCGAGCGCCCTTGCCGGTGCGCTGACGCAGGAAATACATGCGGGAGCGGCGTATTTTGTTATGGCGTTCCACAACCACTTTTTCGATGCGGGGAGAGCGGGTCAAGAACGTACGCTCGACGCCTATGCCATTGGCGGCCAGACGGCGCACCGTGAAAGTGGAATTGTTGCCGTTGCGATGCAGGAACAGAACCGTGCCCTTGAATTCCTGGATACGTTCGCGGTTGCCTTCCTTGATTTTCACATGTACGCTAACCGTATCGCCAGGGCCAAGGTCGGCGGGAATATTCGGATTTACCGGAGCTTCTACTGCTTTCAAAATGTCATTCATCGATCACACCTACCCAATGGAATAATGACTCAATACTTGATTGCCAGGAGGCGGATTATAGCATGAAACTCTATAAGCAGCAAGGTAAGACGATGAATATGGCTGCAATATCCGGGGGAAAAACTGAGGTGTTAAAACTGAGCCATCCGCTTCATGCAGATCGTGAATTAATCATTACCTCTGTCTGAAGCCATGGTATCGATGTGAGCATTTTTAGTCAATGCGTGTGTGAACTCACTTTCTGATTTAAGGTGCAGGTTTGGAATAATCAACGGCAAGATCTGATCGGCATATGCTTCGACGGGTGGGTGATTTTTGTCGTGATTCCAGTGGAGAGCCAGCCCATAGATGGCCCAACTGGCAACGATTGCTGCCATTTCTGGTTCAAGGGTTGTATTCATTTGCCTTTGCCAGAATTCCAATAGCTCTTGGATTTGATTTCTGACCTGTTTCTCGATCAACGTTTCGAACTGGCTGCTCGAAATTTTACAGCGGCTGTTGGCATTGGCGATGAATTCGCAAACCGTCACGATCAGGGCGTGCAAATTTTGATCGCTGTAACGGCAGGCATTCAGCGTGCGCTTTTCGAGTTCCTGTTGGAAGATGTGGTGAATGCTGGTCTCGAGTAGGGCGAATTTGTCGGGGTAATGTGCATAAAAAGTGGCGCGGTTGATCTCCGCTTTTTGGGTAATGTCCTGGATCGTAATCGCCTCGAACTCTTTCTCTCCGAACAATTCCAAAAACGCTTGTTGGATCAATGCCCGGGTGCGCTTGACACGGGGGTCGATTTTTTCTTCCACTGCAGAATTTGACGACATATTCATCCTTTTGTTGTTTATGCTACATTCATCGTTGATTGATGGTTGACGTAATTAACCAACTGGTGTTTAATAAACAACATATAGCAAGTAAACAACGAATGTATGTTATCATGATGTTATAAAGGTGTCAAGATGAACATTGTCTTATGGATCATGCAAGTTTTTCTGTTGATCATGTATGGCATAGCAGGGGCGACGAAGGCGTTCAATACGGCCAAGACCAGGGAATCGATGAATTGGACGGAAGGTCGAACGGATAATTCTGTCCGCTTTATCGGCACAGCGGAAATGCTCGGCGCGCTGGGAATGATCCTGCCCATGCTCACGGGCATCCTGCCGTGGTTAACGCCCCTGGCTGGGGTGGGGCTTTCGCTCATCCAAATTCTGGCGATTACAACAGTGCATATTCCCAAAAAAGAGTATAAAGTCCTGCCAATGAATATCCTGTTGCTGGCATTGGCGGTGTTCGTTGCCGTTGGTAGATGGGGATTATTCCCCTTCTAGTCTGGTTATATAATGGTTTTGGAAGGAAAAAATATGTCACAATCACAACTCAGATTGATGGTTTTTTCGGATTATGTTTGCCCCTGGTGCTACGTTGGCCAGGGTGCTGTCAATCGTTTGGTAGAGGAATATCATGCTGACGTGGAATGGCGTCCCTTCTACCTGCGGCCGGACACTCCGCCAGAGGGGATGGAATTGCCTGATTACGTCAAAGACCACGCTGCGGAGACGCAACCGCGCTTGAAGCAAATGGCCAAGACCGCTGGCATGGAAATGGTCTTTTCGCCCAGGCTTCCCAACACTCGCATCGCTCACGAAGCCACGGAATATGCCCGCGAGCAGGGAAAACAGTTCGAATTCCACAAGGCCGTGTTCGACAAGTATTATGACAAGGGCGAAGATATCAGCAAATGGGACGTGTTGAAAGATGCTGCCACGCAGGTCGGTCTGGACGCGGACGAAATGCAACGCGAGGTCGATGCGGGCAAGTATACAGCGACGGTCAACGCCCTGGTGCAGGAAGCCCAGGATATCGGAGTGACGGGTGTGCCCACCTATGTGTTAAATAATCGCTATGCCATTGTGGGGGCACAACCCTACGAAGTGTTCCTGCAGGCACTTGAAGAGATCAAACAGAAGAAGGAAGAATAATGATGAGCGAACATTCCCAATTGCCTCAATTGATACCGCTGGGTGGCAGCGATGGGGCTTATTGTGATCTCGAAACGGGCGAATGCTACCCAGCGACAACCAGTGAGAATTCAGCTCAAGTGGCAGTCGATCCGGTTTGCAAAATGGAAGTCGCTATCGCGACAGCACAATACACAACGAGCTTTCAGGGACAGACTTATTATTTCTGCTCGATGGATTGCCTGAAAGCTTTCGAGAAAGAACCACAACGCTATCTAACTGGTGAATCACGCCCGTCTTTATAGAGATTAGGATCACTGAATAAAAAGATCTACAGTTCATTGGTGATGAATAGTTTAGAAGGAGTTTGAGAAGCTTGCCGATATTGGTATTTTATTATTGAGAATAACCCTCGGACTGACCTTGAAATATTAATAGAGGTGTCCGGTAAAGGGGGAGAAGCCGTACACGTACAGCACGGCTACTGCAATGGTCAGGCTTAAGGCTGCACCGACGATCATTTGCCAAGTTGTATGACCTTTTGCCATGACGCGTGCCCAGGTGACGAGCGGCAGCAGGGCGAGCAGTGGTGAAGCCATCCAGCCGTAGAGGTAGATGAGCGAGGCGACTGGCCCGGCCACACCGGCGGCGTGCCCACTGGCTTTGTAATGGACGAACAAGTTGAAGATGATCAATCCTAGGGTGATCAGCGTGTAGCTCATGGCCATGGCCGTGAAGATGCGCGGCGAGTTCATGAGATAGAGCGCCAGGGCACCGGCGGGGTAGGAGACGGCCATGAAGATGAAACTGGCCACTCGCTGGCGGTGGGCCACTTTCTCCCGCTCTTTTTCCTTGCCTGGGATGTAGAAGAACAAACTGCACAGCGGAATGATGGAAAGAAAGAGCAGTGCGATCAGAAAGCCTGGCAGGCGATTGGGTGTATCAGCGGGCAATCGGAAGTAGAGGTAAAGTACCAATAAGCCGGTCATCACCGGTACGTTGAGCATTTGAGAAAGGATCTCGCCGAGCAAGCGGCGTACGGTCCATTTAGATTCGGAAGCCGATAAGGTCATGGTTACATTTCCGTCCTGAAAAGGATGTAAGATGCAACCAGTGTAGCTTATCAGCCTTGGGATGGCATGTGCTCCAGGTCATAAATTCGGGTCACCATTTTAGCAAGGCGGGGATGACTTAGGGCCTAACTACATAGCCGTACATGAGCACACGCTTCAGTTAGAAATTGAATGTCATGAGCAACTTTGCCTTGCCTCCATGGAATCATGCCTCTAAGCGATGTCTTTGCGCTCGAGCGCCACTTTCCGGCGCTGGATGGCCGAATCGATCTGCATATCGAGCTCGTCGATGTTGACCGGCTTGAAGACGTAACCATCAGCCCCCAGGCGGAAGACCTGCTCCACGCGTTTTTCCTGGTTGTCCGAGGAGACGATGATGATGGGAAGGCGTTCCCATTCCGGGCGCTGACGCACCACGGCAAGGAACTCCACACCATTCACTTCCGGCATGTTGATGTCCAGAAATAAGAGATCGGGCTTCTCGCCACCCAACAGCGCACTGGCAATGCTTTGCACGTCCTTGAAGGCGCGCAGATCATATCCCAGCATGTTGAGCATCATCTTCATCGCGGATCGGATCTCAGCGTCGTCATCGGCCATCCAGATCATCTTCTTCATAGCTCACTCCAGTTGTTCTTTGAGGGCAGCAGCGATTTCTTCGGTGATGCCGGGAATGTCGGTCAATTCTTCGATGGCGGCATCCATAATGCGTTCGATGGAGCCGAAGCGGTCAAGCAGAGCTTTGCGTCGGCCGGGGCCAATCCCTTTCACCTTCTCCAGGCGTGAAGCCAACCCTTCACGCGTACGCCGCCGGCGATGGGTGGTGATGGCAAAACGGTGCGCTTCATCCCGGATGCGCTGCACCATGTACAGTCCTTGGGAATGGCGCGGTAACAGCAGCGATTGATCGCGCCCGGGGAAAAACAGTTCTTCTTCCTGTTTGGCCAGGCCCACCACCGGTACTTTGTTGAATAAATTATAGCGTGTTAATACGTCCACGGCACGGCCCAGTTGCCCTTTTCCACCATCTACGATCAACAGATCGGGCAGGACGGAGAACGCCGGGTCCTGCTTGGCACCGACCAGTTTCTCTTCCTGTGCCGATTGCCAGCGGCGGAATCGCCGGGTGAGCACCTCCTCCATGCTGGCAAAATCATCCGGGCCGATCACCGATTGGATGTTGAAATGCCGGTACAGCTTCTTGCTGGGCACACCCTGCTCGAAGACAACCATGCTGCCTACCGAGGCAGTCCCCTGGATGTTGGAGATATCGTAACATTCGATGCGGTTGGGCGGAGTCGATAGGTTCAGCGCCTGCTGCAGCTCGGCAAGCGCTTCGCTCTGTTTGTTGGTATCCGCTTCCCATTGGGCGCGCAGGGCGCGCAGCGTCTCAGTGGCGTTCTCGCTCGCCATCTGCACCAACTCCTGCCCGGTGCCCCCGTGCGGCACGCTGAGCATGACTTTCTGGCCACCCCTGCGACTGTGCAGCCACTGCTGGATGATCTTGGCTTCTTCGACCTCGTTGGGCAGCAGCACTTCAGCAGGCACCGACGCGGCCTCGGCGTAGAACTGTTTGATGAACTGGGAGATCACTTCGCTGTCACTTTCGTCCTCGGCGCCTTCCAGGATGAAATATTCCCGCCCGATCAGCTTGCCGTTGCGCACGAAGAAGATCTGCACACAGGCCTCGCCGTCGGAGCGCGCCATGGCGATCACGTCCGAATCCATCTGTTCGCTAGTGATCACCTTCTGTTTTTCCACCACTTTGTCGATAGCCTGGATCTGATCACGAATAGTAGCAGCTTGCTCGTAGCGCAGGTTTTCAGCAGCCTTATCCATTTCCTGATGGAGGCGGCCGACGATCGGGCCGGTGCGCCCTTCCAAGAACTGGCTCAGGTCTGCGAGGATCTGGCGGTAACCCTGCTGGTCGATGGCGCCGATG
>JBEKEX010000044.1:0-14470 GCA_050013615.1 Anaerolineaceae bacterium | reverse complement strand
GCTCGCGGCTCTGAGCTCTCCCCTCAGATCAGCTTCAGTTCCCGCAGCCGGAGCGCCAGCTTTTCCGCCTGCCCTTCCGGTGTGTCCCCGTCCAGCATCTCGCAACGGGACTCGCGCCTCGGAATGGAGACATCCCGGAGTTCGAGTCGCGCGGCCCCCGCCCCCACCTTGGCGCCATCCAGGTCCAGATCGGCGGCCTTCCAGATCGGCACCTGCTTCTTGGCCGCGACCATGATGTCCTTGAGCTTCGAGTAGCGGGGCACGTTGCTGTCATCACTCAGGATGCTGGCCACGACCGGCAGTGGCCCCTCCACAAGTTCGTATCCATCCTCGACGATCCGTCGCATCACGGCCTTCCCGTCCTTCACCTCGACCCGTGTGACGAACGCCACGCAGGGGAGCCCCAACTCCTCGGCGATGAGCGGCCCGACGACCTTATTCCCGGTGTCCCCCGACACGCAGCCTGTCAAGACCAAATCCGGCACCCCGATCTTCTGGATAGCCTTCGCCAGGACGCGCGCCACCCCGAAGGAGTCCGACGCCAGGAGGGCCGGGCCGCTCACCAGAACTCCGTTATCCACCCCCATGCCCAGCGCGGACTTCACAGCCCCTGTGGCGCCGGAATCGCCCAGGCAGAGCGCCGTGATAAATTGCATCCGCTTGAAAAACCAATTGGCTTTCATGCTGGCATCCCGCGCCAAATAGAACACCAGGCGTGTGAAAGCGTATCCCATGGCCAAGCCAATTACGGGCGAGAGAAACAATGCGATGGCAACTTTTAATAGCCCCGGCAATAGAAGCGCTTGAAAACCGCTCGCGATCACCGACGCACCAACCATCCCACCCACCAGAGCGTGTGAAGAGCTGCTTGGGATGCCCACTACGGAGACGAATATATCCCAAACACAGGCTGCCCCCATGGCAGCTATCAGTACCGCCAGACTTGCCGCACCGGGGGCAATCAAGCTTTTGCCAATGGTACTTGCGACAGCGATGCCAAATATGAACGGTCCGCAGAACTCGGCTACTGCCACCAGGAACAATGCCATGCGCGGCGGCATCGCTCGCGATGAGATAACCGTAGCTACAATATTGCTCGAATCATTAAACCCGTCCAGGAAATTGAATACCAGGGCAAGGAAAATCAGTACATAGATCGCAGCCATGATTTTTAACGATAATTTCCAGGGATGATCAGTAACAGGACCGGCAGTCAATCATAGGGGCGCTCAACTTGTCTTCATCCAAATATCTGAAATGACGTTGGCAGCCCCATCTTCCCGGTCCGAAGCATTGCTCAAATGACGGTAAATCTCGCGCACTTTAAGCATATTGACCACATGTTTGACGTTCTTGGTGCCGCAAAACAACTCCGCCAGCGCCTTGCGGTAGACGCTCTCCACCTGGTTCTCCAACGCTTTGGCGCGTTGAGCATGCTCATTAGCCACCGTGTAGTGCCTGTCTTGCAGCCGCTCGACGGCTTGCTTGATCTCGAGTGAGGCATCGCGCAACAAGGTCGCCATTTGCTCCATGAACTCCGTCGTGGCGACGTCCAGGACTTCCATTTCATCCACGGTGGTGTTGGCATAATCGAGCACGTCATCGATCTCGCGTGAGAGTGTGAAAATATCCTCACGGTCGATGGGTGTAATGAACGTGCGCATCAACTCTTCCACTAAAATCCTCCGCACTTCGTCGGCGTTCTTTTCGACAGCGGCGATCTTGCGGGCAGTCTCCGGGTCGCGCTTATGCAGATAAACAGTCAGCAGCTCCAGGCCTTTGACCGTCAGGGTTGTTTGTTCCACCAAAAGTTGTAAGAATTTATCAGGTTTGGATTTGAAAATATCACGCAGACTCATCTGCCTTTTCCTCCTCATTGTGCTTGTCTATTGCTTCCAATTTGATCTCATCTTTCAAGACTTCGAATTGCGGATCTTTGTGCAGCAGCGTCGCGCGTTCGCGGATGCTATACGCTGCGATGACCGCATCGGCAAATGACAGCCGGTGCGTTGATTTTATCCTTGCCGCGATCAATAACGTCGGCTCATCGATCTCTTCCAGCAAAGTGGCATGGGTCTGACCGAGCAGCGCATAGCGTTGATCAGCCTCGCTCTCGCCGTATTCGCGGCAGGTGAGCGCGTACACTTCCATCAATACCACCCAGGGGATGAAGACCTTGGCCTTGCGCAGCACGTGCTCCACCCGGTCGGCGCCATCGGCATCTTCGATCAAGGCCAAGACCGCGGACGTATCCAGCACAAAACGTTCAGCGCTCACGGCTGCGTGCTTCCTTGCGGTCGGTCAGTAATTTTTCCAACAGTGCCTCGTCCTTCCCGCGGCCGCGTAAGGCTTCCAATGCCTTGGCCGGCACCGGGATCACTTTAATGCTCTTGCCATCGTCCACCCATACCAGCCGGTCGCCTTCGTGAATGTGATAGCGTTTGCGGATGGGAGCAGGCACTACAGTTTGACCACGTTTCGAAACCAGTGTTTCCATGCCACACCTCAAAAGTCCATTATACAAGATTAATATCTATTTTGCAAGACGTTTTTTGATTTTATCGTACCATCCAGGATTTATCGACGCAGTATAATCATGTAAAATCCCTTTTGGAGGCTAATTTGGAAGAGCCATTGGAAGTCCAGGTGGGACAATGGTTGCAAAAGAAACATCTCAAGCTGGTGGCTGCCGAATCCTGCACTGGCGGGTTGATCGGCCACCGCATCACCAACGTCCCCGGCTCGTCGGAGTATTACCTGGGCAGCATCACGGCCTATGCCTACGAAGCCAAAGAGCGCTTCCTGGGCGTGCGTCATGAAACCCTCGAACGCTATGGCGCAGTCAGCCGCGAGACGGTCATCGAAATGGCGCGCGGCATCCGCCAAGCCCTGGCCGGAGCCTTCCCCATCGAGCAGCTCGTCGGCATTTCGGTCAGTGGCATTGCCGGGCCCGGCGGCGGCACGCCCGACAAACCGGTCGGGTTGGTTTGGGTGGGCATGAGCACTGCCGATGGCGATCGTGCCTGGAAGTTCCTCTGGAAGGGCAACCGGGTGGAAAATAAAGCCCTCACGGCTCAAGCCGCTTTGCAGTTGGTATTGGACCACCTGCAAGGGCAACTGCCCCCCGAAACTCTGTAATACTCATGAATCCGTCCAAGATTGACCCATCCCATGCAACCGCTGTTGTTCTGATCTCGGCCACGGCCGAATGGAATGCTGTGTTGGCCTATTATCACCACCCATCCTGCCAACACACACCGTTCGGTGAATGCTTTTACATGCCAGGCGCTTCTCCAACGACCCTCTTCGTGCAAGGCGGCTGGGGCAAAATCGCTGCAGCGGCCTCGGCCCAATATACCATCGACCATTGGCAACCACGGTTGGTGGTCAACCTGGGCACGTGCGGCGGCCTGGCCGGATCGGTGCAGCGCGGCACTGTACTGCTGGTCGAAGAGACATTGGTGTACGACATCATCGAACAAATGGGAGACGCGCAGGAAGCCATCCGGCACTACACCACCCCCATCGACCTATCCTGGTTGCAGGAGCCTTACCCGCAGCAAGTACAGCGCGCCCGCCTGGTCTCGGCCGACCGCGACATCGTCCCAGCCGACATTCCCCAGCTTCGCGCCGCCTTCGATGCCATCGCCTCCGATTGGGAAAGCGGTGCCATTGCCTGGGTGGCAGCCCGCAATAACGTCCACTGCCTCATCTTGCGTACTGTCAGCGACCTGGTCGACGAGCAAGCAGGTGAAGTCTATGGCAATTTTGCCGTCTTCGAGCAGCGCACGCAGGAAGTCATGAATGACCTATTGGCACACCTGCCGGCCTGGCTGGCGCTGGCCGGTGCAAGCTCGAGTCAAGCGTAAAATTAAGCAGTACACAAATTTTTTGGAAGGGGTGAACGATGATTCACATTGAAGGTCCGAATTTCAAAGACGAGCTGGGCCGCACGTTATTACTGCGCGGGGTGAACCTGGGCGGCAGCACCAAGGTGCCCTACACGCCGGACGGTGCTTCGTACATCAAAGAGGGTTTTTTCAACCACCGCCAGGTCTCCTTTGTGGGGCGCCCGTTTCCGCTCGCGGAAGCCGATGAGCATTTCAAACGGCTGCGCCAGTGGGGTTTCACATTCCTGCGCCTTCTGACCACCTGGGAAGCCATCGAGCACGCCGGACCGGGCCAATATGACGAAGAGTATCTGGACTATCTCTATGCCATCGTGAAAAAGGCCGGCGAGTATGGCATGACCTTGTTCATCGACCCACACGAGGATGTTTGGAGCCGTTTCTCCGGGGGTGACGGCGCACCGGGGTGGACGCTGGAAGCCGTCGGCTTCGACATGACCCATTTCAAAGAAACGGGGGTGGCCATTGTCCACCAAACCTACGGCGATCCCTTCCCGCGCATGGTCTGGCCTACCAACAACGGCAAACTGGCAGCCGCCACGATGTTCACCTTGTTCTTTGGCAGCAACGATTTTGCGCCCAACACCAAGATCGAAGGTGAGCCTGCGCAAGAGTACCTGCAGCGCCACTACATCGAGGCCATCCGCCAGGTGGCCCTGCGCTTGAAGGAGTTCAAGCACGTCGTCGGCTACGATTCACTCAATGAGCCGGGCAGCGGTTACATCGGCGTGGCCGATCTCAACAAACCCCTGGCTGAGGTCGAGACCGGCGCATTACCCAGCCCCTTCCAATCCATGCTGCTGGGCGCCGGCATCTCACAATCGGTGGATGCCTGGGAGCGCGGCTTCTTGGGGCCGCACCGAGTGGGTACACAGTTGATGAATGCCGAAGGCGTGCGGGCCTGGCGCGAAGGGTACGAATGTATCTGGAAACAAAATGGCGTCTGGGATGTAGACGCCGGTGGCAAGCCGGCGCTGCTCGACCCCGATCATTTTACCGTCGTCAACGGTCGCAAGGTTGAATTTTCGCAGGATTACCTGCGCCCGTTCGCCAACCGCTTCGCTCAAACCATCCGTTCGGCGCACCCGGGAGCATTGATCTTCGTGGAGACCACGCCGGGCCTCCAGCCGCCGGTATGGGGTAAAGAAGATGCGCCCGACATCGTCAACGCTGTCCATTGGTATGACGGCGTCGTGTTATTCCTCAAGCAATATTCGCCCTGGCTCGGCTTTGATTCGCTCACAAACAAATTAGTGCTTTCTCCGGGTGCCATCCGCCAATCCTATACTCAGCAATTGGGCTTGCTCAAACGATCTCTGCCCACGCCGCAGGGTGCCGCACCCATGCTCCTCGGCGAGGTGGGCATCCCCTTCGACCTTAACAACGCCAGGGCCTATCGCACCGGGAATTTCAAGGACCAGAGCCGCGCAGCCAATCGCAGCTTGCAAGCCCTGGAGGATAACTTTATCAGCTTCACTTGGTGGAACTATACGGCGGACAACACCAACGCCCGCGGTGACAAATGGAACGGCGAGGACCTCTCCATCTTCAGCCGGGACCAGCAGCATGACCCCCAGGACATCAATTCAGGCGGACGAGCTTTGGAAGCCCTGCTGCGCCCTTATCCCATGGCTACTGCCGGCCAGCCTTTGCGGCTGCATTTCGAATACCAGACCGGCAATTTCGAATTCGAGTTCCGCCATGACCCTACCGTCAGCGCCCCAACCGAACTTTATGTGCCCGCCTTCCAATATCCCCTGGGTTGCAAAGTGCAGGTCTCGGATGGCAGCTACGAGCTTGACCCCGGCAGCCAAACACTGCTCTACCATCCCTCGCTAGAAAAAGAAACGCATATCATCCATATCAGCCGATAAAGCAAACGAGGCTCGGATCCGAGCCTCGTTTTTGTTCACACCTGCTCATGCCGGTGTTCGATCCAGTGCAGGAAAGCTTCCACCACCTTGGGATCGAAGTGCTTACCACTTTGGCCGCGGATGTAGTCCAGTGTAGCCTTTTGGCTCCACGCGCTGCGGTAAGGCCGTTCCGAAAGCAGTGCGTCCCAAACATCCACTATGGCGAAAATACGTGCCACGAGGGGTATCTCTTCACCCTTCAACCCGCGCGGGTAGCCGCTGCCATCCCACTTTTCATGGTGGCAGTAAGGGATATCGATGGCAGGGCGTAGGTAAGCAATGGGCGAAAGCATGTCGTAAGCATATTGAGGATGAGATCGCATGATCTTCCATTCTTCATCGGTCAATGGACCCGGTTTGAGCAAAATGCCATCCGGGACGCCCACTTTGCCAATATCATGTAACAGCGCACCGCGACGCACATGCACCAAGTCAGACTCACTAACCTGCATTTCACGTGCCAGGTCTACCATCATATCCGCCACTCGCAATGTATGTCCTTCGGTTTCCTTGTCGCGCATATCCAGGGCACGTACCCAGCCTTCGATGGTCGCATCGTAAGCGATCAACAGTTCGGTGTTCGAACGCTGCAACGTCTCGAACATTTGGGCATTTTCGATTGCAATAGCTGCCTGGCGCGCCAATGTTTCCAAGAACTGCTTCCATTCCGAGGTGGGCCTCAATGACGTCCGCGTCATTAGCTCCAGCACACCCTTGGGTTGTCCCTTTGCCACCAGCGGCACGGCATAATAAGAGACTAATTCCTCAAAATCGGCTGGGTTAAACTTGAATAGATCTGTTTCCTTATGAACGTCTGGAATAAACAGCGGTTTGTTTTCCAGCAACACTTTTCCTGCAGCGCCTTCCCCAACTTTGACACGCAACTTGACCCGCGGGGGATTACTATACCCTTGCCCGGCAACAGCTTTCAGCTCATTCGTATTGGCGTCCAACAGCAATATATCGGCAACTGTTACCTTTAATTGAGTAATCAAGTGGCGTAACAGAATGTTCAATGTCATGCGCAGGTCGAACGAAGTCAAGATGGCCTGGTCGATATCACGCTGCACTTCCATCTGCTGTAAACGTTCCTCCATTTGCTCGAATAACCGTGTACGTTGGAAGGCATTGGCAGCCATGTTTGCAACCGATTCAATGAGACGCAGCTCAGTATCTTCGAATGGCGACGAGCGGCCCACGAAAAGTGCCCCCAATACCTCCTGCTGCGTCAGCAAAGGATACCAGGCACCCGTCCTGGTTTTCTTGAATAATTCACGAAAAGCCAAATCGTGTTCCTGAGCAAGCAAAGAAACATAAGGTTGACCGCTGGCTATTACATTACCAATGACTCCTTCACCCAATTTCATATGAACACCCGAAACAGTTTGTAATTCACCCCGTCCGATCACGATCACTTGGTCTGTATCTTCAATATTCTTCATGACAATTGCTGCAGCATCCGCTTTCATTAGGGTCATTAACTGATCAATGATAATGGGATACATTGCTTCGCGCGTTTGGGCCACCCGCAGTGCCTCACTGACATGAGCCGTTGCTTCCAATTCACGTTTTCGTTCCAGCGACTCGGTAATATCATTCATAATACCGATATAACCAGTGATTAGATTTTTTTCACCCAGGACCGGTGTGACGGTCAACTCTACCGTGAAAGCACTGCCATCCTTGCGCTGGCCAACCAACTCACCGCCCCAGATCTTTCCAGATTGAATCGCTTTCGATAGAGCATCGTAAAGATCGGGATTCCGAAGATCAGCTCGAAATATTGCGCCGTTGTTACCCACTGTGTCATTAAAGGAATAGCTGGTCAATTTTGAAAAAGCCGGGTTGACCCAAACAATCACACCTTTTGCATCGAGGATGAAAATGCCATTGGCCGCCGCTCCCAGCGCAGTGCTTTGCAGTTCCAGCCGCTCGATGATCCCTTTCTGTTCGGTGACATCCCGTGTGATGGCGCAGATCATGAACCCTTTTTCGGTCTTGATGGGAAATACCACACTTTGGATGTAGATGTGTGCTCCATCCGTCACACGGAGCAATTCCTCATCAGTCACTCTCCCAATTCCAGGTGCCTGGCCTGACTTATTGATCTGTTTCGTGGCGGAACGCATGTCTTGTAAAGTCGCATGGAATTTTGAATCGGGGAAAGCAACCTCAGATCGTACCTCCCAAAGGGGACGCCCAAGAACTTTTTCACGCTTTAGACCCGAGATATACTCCTGCCCCGTGTTCCATTCGATAATCATCCCCTCTTCGTCGGTAAGGAGGATGCCATCCGTGGATTCATCGATCACCCGGCGTAATTTTTGTTCGTTCTCGCGCAACTTTTCTTCCGCCTGCTTACGCTCGGTAACATCTATAATGGAGAGAATGACTTTGGATAGGCTGTCTTCATAGCCGGGGGCAACTGACCAGCGCAGGCTGACCACCCGCCGTTCTCCGTTCAGCGTATAGTTGTTCCCCTGCCACTCAAAATCAGTCTTGCCTTCAGCAATATTGACCAATTCACCCATCATATTTCCGCCGGATGTTCCGATGATAGTATCTATATTTTTGACGATCTCATCTTTATTCTTTGCAGCAAATAACTTCAGGGTGGCCTGGTTTACATCTACTACTTTGATCATTGCGATATACTTCCTCGCAACCTCCAAATGAGATTCAAAGTACGCCCTGAAATCCTTAACACCCCGGCGGCGCAGGTGTTCAATAGATTGCTTAACTGCCGAAAAATCCTCTTCCCAAAGCGAGATAGGGGAATCTTCGAACAGGCCACGATAGCGCCTTTCGCTTGTTTGAAGTGCTTCCTCGGCCTGCTTCCGCTCGGTGATATCTCGCACGATCGCTTGAATTAAAACACGCCCCGATAGATCAACCCGACTCAGGCTGACTTCAGCATCAAACAATGTGCCATCACCCCTTTGATGCCGCCATTCAAATATATGCTCCCTCTTTTCCAGGGCCGTATTAATGCGCAGCAGGGCACTTTTTTCAGATTTCTCCCCGTCTGGCTGCAATTCGGGTGAAAGTCCGGCCGGCGTGGCGCCAATGATTGCACTGCGCGGCATCCCGAAAATTTGCTCTGCCTTCAAATTGCAATCAACAAAACGCCCCTCTTCCAGAATCATGATTGCGTCGTTGGCATGGTCAAAAAGGCTGCGATAGCGCAACTCGCTTTCCCGTAGCGCCTTTCGCTCGCGTTCCAGTTGCGCACGGCTGTGGGCATTCTCTAAAATGGAAGGCAGGCTGAAAAGGTAGCCGGTGTGCTTGACAATGTAGTCCGCGGCGCCGAGTTTGAGAACTTGTGCAGCCATTTCCTCATCACCATGGCCGGTGATGATCACTGCCGGGGTGTCAGAACCGCGCACCTGCTTCAATTCTTTTAGGATCTCCAGGCCATTTTTTCCGGGCATGCGATAATCGATCATCACCACCTGATAGGGTGATGGTTTCTCATATGGAAATAATTTGGCAAAGAATTCTTCTGATGTTTTGGCAATATCCAAATGAATATAGGGCGCAACGCGTGTCATTTGGCGAGTCGTCAAGTCGATATCCGCCGGGCTATGCTCACCATACAGGACATATAAAGGTTCCGCATGACGATGAGATTCTTCCTGGTGCCGGTTATAAGCCGCCGTCAATACCATCGGCAAAATATCGAGGTAGTCCCGGCGTTTGACCAGGTAATCATCCGCGCCCGCCTTGAGCATCGCGACCGCTGTTTCCTCGTCGCCCGACCCCGTGATGATAACCATAGCCGGTTGATCTTCACGACCACTGAGGGCCTTGATCAAATCCAATGCAGAGCCGTCTGGCAGCCCCATATCGCATAACAGCAGGTCGAAAGCTTCTTTCGCAACACGCCGCAGTGCCTCTTTCAATGTGGGAACAGCATCCAATACAAATTCACCCTCTGCCTTGGCAAGCGCCCGGCGGGTCAGGTCAACATCTTGAGCATTGTCTTCGATATATAAAAGGTGCATAGTCGCCTATACCAAAGGCGTGTTCAGCATGGCCCAATAAACCTCGATGTGCTCGGCGATCTCCATGAATTTATCGAAATCTACTGGTTTAACGATATATGAATTGACGCCAAGTTGGTATGCCCGTTTGATATCGGTATCTTCTGTTGAACTGGTCAGGATCACGACCGGAATGGAATTATATTTTGGATGTTTTTTGATCTTCTCGAGGAGCTCCAAGCCGCTTACCTTTGGCAGCTTAAGATCCAACAGAATGACCACCGGTAACTTCTCTCCTTCATCCCAGCGTTTAAAATACGCCAATGCCTCTTCGCCATCGCGCGCCACATCGATGGGGTTGATCAATTTTCGACGTGCGAAGGCGCGCAAGGTCAAGTCCACATCCATGGGGTTATCTTCCACCAGCAAGATCGAACTATTGTATTTGGTCACGCCGTCCTCCCAAATTCCAGATAGAAAGTTGCCCCTTTGCCCGGCTCACTTTCTGCCAACACCCGGCCGCCCATCCGTTGCATGGCCTTGTGCACGATCGCCAATCCCACCCCCGTCCCAGGGTAGTCTTCTACCCGCTGCAGCCGTTGGAAAATTTCAAAAATACGCTCTGCATACTGCATCTCAAAACCGATTCCATTATCGCGCACCCACAAAACTTTCACGTCCCCCTTCTCTTCACCGCCCACCTCAATCCTCGGCTGCTCCACTTTGGCGGTGAACTTGATGGCGTTATCCAACAAATTACGCAGCACCGCCGAAAGCCCGTCGATATCAGCCCGCAGTTGCTCGAAAGGTATATCAACGCTTATTTGGATATTCTTTGAGGCAATTTCATCGCTCCGCTCTGACAACAACGATTCGATCAACTGGCGGATGTCGATTTCGGCCGAAGCATAGGAGCGGCGCTCCATCCTCGAATAGGCCAGCAGGTCCTGGATCAACCGATTCATATTCTCAGCCGCGCTGCGGATATTCTTTAAAAACGTCTGCCCGTTCTCGTCCAGTTTATCCCGATAATCTTCCAGCAACAATTGGCTGTACCCATCGATGCCGCGCAGGGGGGCTTTTAGATCGTGGGACACGGAATAAGTGAAAGTCTCGAGCTCGTGGTTGATGGCTTCCAATTGAGCGGTGCGCTCTTTGACGCGCTGCTCAAGACCTGCATTCAATTCGCGAATCCTGTCTTCTGCATTCTTGCGTTCGGTAATATCGATCAAGGACGTAAAATAATATAGGGGTTTACCTTCGTTATCCCGGCGCAAGGCTGTACTAAGATCTCCCCACATGATTGAGCCATCCTTTTTAAGGTATCGTTTTGTAAGCCGTGCTGATTTTTGTTCGCCGGACATGACCAAATCAAGCGCCTTTTGGTTCATTTCAATATCATCCGGATAAGAAATTTCCTGCCAATTTTTATTTTGAAGCTCTTCTACAGAATAACCCAGCATGTCACAAAACGCTTTGTTCACATGCATTTTCCCGTCGATCGAAGTAATCGATTTTCCAATAACCGAATAATCGAAAACGTATTTGAATTTGTCTTCGCTCTCAATTAGGGCCTTTTCTGCCAGTTTACGCTCGGTGATATCACGATTAATTTCAAGAATGCCGACTGGCTGACCGCTCTCGTCACGTTGTAACGCCTGGCGACTAGCGACAATAATTTGAGCTCCGTCGCGTCGCGTATGCGTCAACTCGCCTTCCCATGCGCCTTCCCTTAGTAAGGCCTTGTCCACCGCTTCACGAGATACAGGGAAAATGGTATGTAAAAGGGCGTGAGAAATTTTACCCATTGTTTCGGCACTCGTCCAGCCGTACGTTTGCTCGGCGCCCCGATACCAAAACACAATCTCGCTCTCTAAGCTTCGTACCAGGATGGCATCGTGCGCCAGATCGAGGAGTTCAGCCTGCTCATGCAATTTTTCCTCCGCCTGATTGCGCTCGGTGATATCCTGCCCGTACAGGTTCACGTAACCCCGCTCCTGTATCGGTGCCATGCGAACTTCCATGATCCGCTCACCAAGCTTCACCTCAATGGTTTTAGCATGTCCCGAATCCAATACCTCCGTAATGCGCTTAAGCCAGGCTGCTGAAACAATCCCGGCACGTGACACTTTCAGGGTCTTCAGAAACGATTGACCAGCCTCGTTATGATAAAGCAATCGGCCCTGTACATCTATTCGCAGTACCGGAGAGGGGCTCTCAGCCGGGAATCTGGACAAGTTTTCGATCTCGGCCAAATCTTTTTCATGTTCAACTCGCATCCGCAATGCCGTAATGCCGTAAGCCAAATCATTGGCCAGCTCGATCAATAGTTTTTCTTCATCTGCGCCAAATCGATTGGCTTCTGCAGAATAAATGGTCAAGGCCCCCAGGCATTGCTCACCTGATATCAAAGGCAGCGCAACAGACGAGCGGTAGCCGCGCCGCGCAGCTTCCTCACGCCAGGGCAATAACTGGGGATCAGTCTGAAAATCGCGACATGTTACCGGTTCTTTCGTTCTGATAGCAGTCCCAGTCGGACCCCGGCCGCGAGGAACATTTGCCCAGGAAATATTGGCCGACTCCAAATAGCCCTCTTCGAAACCGGCGCTGGCCACAGGCTTTACAGTTTTTGTTTCATCCTGTTCGGCATAACCGACCCACGCCATGCGATACCCGCCTGTGCCCGCAGCAATCCGACAAATATCGATCAGCAATTCCCGTTCATCTTTTGCGCGTACCAACACCTGGTTGCAATCACCGATCATACGCAAAGCGCGATTCAAATTCTTTAGCTCGATTTCTACTTTCTTGCGCTCGGTGATGTCGCGAGCAATGGCAATAAGATAAGTTTTTCCCTCAGAAGTATATGATTGGCCTTTTGACTCGACCGTATAGCGTTTGCCATCTTTGGCTATTAACTCACTTTCAATTTGGGTGGCGCCTTGCGGCGAAATTTTCCGAATCGCGCCAAGTAATGTTGGCTGGAATTCCGACGGTGTGACCTCTAAACGAGACTTTGTCATCAGTTCGTCGCGGGTGTAACCCAGCAGCCGGCAGGCAGCATCATTGACTTCCACGAATGGGCCGGGCGTCCCATCCTCTTCAACCAAATAGACAAAGACCGGATCTAGCATGCTATTGAAGAGGTGGAAGTATCGTTCCTCACGCAGGCGTAAAGAACTCTCGGCCTCCTGCTTGCTGGCTCTGGTTTGTTCTAACGCATGGGATAAAACAAACCGGCGCCGGGCATAGTAATATGTCACCGGTATCGTGATCAATACAACCAGTAACGTGATTAGCCTTGAATTTGTATCACCGATAAAATACCACCCTGCCATCAAGACAACGAAAACAATTAACGTGACCAATAAGGCAGCCCCCGTGGAACTGGCCACACCGTCTTTTAGCCGACCCAACCACTTACGTAATTGAGTCTTCATCTTTGCCCTTCGAATAATCCTAAAAGAAGCGCCATCCTTAACTTTATCTTTATTTATACATTATAGCAACGTTTCCCGAATGCAAGTCAGGGCGCCAAGCTGGGACAAAGTTCTCAAAAATGTAATCTTCGAGCAATAATTTATCAAAATCCCCCTCACCCCGGTTCAGCCATAATGGATCGAGATGAGACAATAAACGTAATAAGCCACTCCGGCAGCCAGTTGTAATCCATAAGCGCTATAAACAACCAGCTTTTGTTTCAGATTGATCTTGTTTTCCGCAGTCAACCCGGTCGCAACGAATCGCACACACGCCACGATCAGGATAAACAGCGTGATCTGCGCGCTCCAGCGGAAATTCGCATCGTACAACCGGTTGCCGCTTTCGGCCAGCAGGTAAAGCTGCAGCGCACCGATCACAAAACTAAGCCACGCCAACTGCAAGCTGTGGTCACGGGCAACCTGCCGGGCGGTTAATAGTAGGACTGCCAGGGGGAAGAGAATGGAAAGCAAGAATTTCCAAGGCAGATAGTTCGAGAAATACTGCTCTACCACCAAAGGCAGAAAAATGATGTGGCTGTTATCGGTGCCCGGCATGGCATAGGTCACGTACCACTGTACCGCCAATACGATTGCTGCAGGAAACGCAAAACCGAACAACCCCATGCGGATGTCGAGAGGCTGCCTGCGCAGTAACAAGATCAGCCCCAGCACGGCCATGGCAGGAAGAACGCACAGCAAGTAATTGGGCTTGACCAAGGCCGACAGGACGACCAGGATGGCCGCTGAAGCGATCATCCAGACCGGGTTGCGTGGCCGGCGAAAGACTTGCAGCGCCAGAATGAAGACCAGCAGCGCAATAGGTCGCAATAGCTGGATGGTCGGGTTGTGATAATTCGCCAGCCCGATGTAGCCGTAATAGTACTTGCCGTCGAGGGGCGCCAGGGCCATGACCGGCGCCAGGAAAGGCAGTGTGAAAGCCCAGAAGACCCGCTTCCAATCTTTCAATGATCCGCCCAGCCAGAAATACACGATCACCGCCAGCAGCACGTTGCTGGCCACCATGAGCACGATCATACCGATCTCTGGTTGCAAATGACTGCGTGTGGCCCACACCATACCACCTAAAATGATCTGCAATGCTGGATGAGATAATATATTCGCATACCCATGTTTAAGCATTTGGTAGGTATACAGGATATGCGCCCAGTAATCGTTATCGACGG
>JBEKEX010000043.1:0-14487 GCA_050013615.1 Anaerolineaceae bacterium | reverse complement strand
AAATCATGCGTATGACACAATAGATAAACCTGTTAGAAAAAGAAACGGAGTTTCTTATGGGAATACTTTCCTGGATCGTTGTTGGTTTGATAGCCGGTTGGTTAGCCGGGCAGGTGATGAGTGGGGGCGGGTATGGATTGATTGGCGATATCATCGTCGGCGTGGTCGGCGGATTGCTGGGGGGGTGGCTTGCCATCAATCTTTTGCATATCAGCGCCGATGTGAATGGAATCAACCTGGAGTCGATCCTGGTGGCGTTTGTTGGGGCAGTGATCCTGCTCGTTCTGTTACGCGTGGTGCGTGGCGGAAGAATTTTACGTTAGTTCCGCAGTGCTTCTGCAATGCCGCTGTTGAGTAATGAAAAAAGTACGGCATATGAGAGGCCAGTAACTAATCCACGAAAAACACCTGCATAATACATTTTTCGTGGATTTTGTTTTAATGTACAAAAATCTTGGAAGCGTTTGGGGCTACCAGCTACCCTAAGCGCCCTTAGTTGTGGAGGCATGAATGGAACTTCACATGACAAATAAACGCCATATGCGAGTGAAACTGATCTTCAACCCCAGCGCAGGGGCAACCAGAACGTCACCCATAGATATAGTGGATGTGATCCATGAAATGCAGACCTGGAAGCTTGTACCAGAAGCCTACCTGGTCGAACCGGGCTGCGATCTGCCCGGGGTAGTCAAGGATGCCCTTGCCCAGGGATTCCATATGTTCGTGGTATGCGGTGGTGACGGTACCATTTCTGCCGTGGCCAGGACTCTGGCCGGTACACGCGCCACCCTGGGGATCATCCCCATCGGTACGCAAAATAACACAGCCCTCAGCCTGGGCATCCCTTCGGATGTTCCGGCCGCCATTGCCATCCTGCGAACAGGCCGGCGTATCAAAGTGGACGTCGGCATGGCCACCTGCGGCAAAATCAACACTCCTTTCCTGGAGGTTTGCTCGGTGGGGCTGGTTTCGACTCTTTTCCCGTCTGTAGATGATATCCAGCACGGTAACCTGGCGCGGGTCGGCGATTTCTTGTCAACACTGGCAGCTTCCCCGCCAGCCGAGATACATCTATTGCTGGATGACAAGCAGGAGATCCACAATCTGGGCCACGTGGTGCTGGTTTCCAACATGCCCTATATCGGCTTCCATTATCAGCTTGGCTCTTTAGCTTCTTTCAAAGATGGCTTGCTGGATGTGCTATTTTTCGCCGACCTATCCAAGCTGGATCTGTTGGGCTACGTTTTCCAAGGAGTGGGTGTGGGTAAACTGGAAGACTCCCGCATTCAGCATTTTCGTGTGCACAGTGTGGATATCGACACCCACCCTGCCATGCCAGTCATGGCGGACGGGAATGCGTTAGGAGAAGGGCTGGTGCATATCGAAGTGCAACGACGCGTCCTGGGAGTGATGGTCGGACGAAAAGTGCCAAAGCTGGTACCGCTGGGATCGGGCGACATCATTGAACAGCAAACGGATGATGCAGCACTCATTTGAAAGTAAAGTCCTCGAAGCCTGGGGGCGATTAACACTTTGGGTAAGTCATCATCGACCCGTAACCCGGCTGGTCAGTCTATCAGCCGGCTTGGTTGTATTTCTCGCAGTTTTACCTTCTTACATGCGGATTATTTTTTGGGAAGGTTTGCAATCCCATCAAATCCTGGCAGGCATGCTTTTAGTTTTCAGTTTACTGGCAATATCATTGATATGGTCGACCGGTCAACAAATAGATGACTGGGCTTTCTTGTTTTTTAACCTGCGAGGGTCGCGCCCGATCTGGCTGGATCAGCTTATGTTGGGTTTTACTCAGATCGGCAACGGAATTGCTTCCCTGGGGATTGCCCTGGTCCTGTTTTTGGCCGATGATCGTCTGCTGTCATATGAACTCGTGCTGGGTACTTTATCGTTGTGGCTGGTGGTCGAACTGGTGAAATTTTTGATCCACCGAGCGCGGCCTTTTATCCAGTTGACCCAGACGCGCATCGTTGGGAATCGGGCCATTGGGCGATCTTTCCCCAGCGGGCATACCAGCCAGGCTTTTTTCATGGCAACGTTGATGACCCAGCATTTTCACCTCAGCATCTGGATCATATTTCTGTTATATACCGCCGCGTTGCTGGTGGGCGTCACGCGCATGTATGTTGGGGCGCATTACCCGCGAGATGTACTGGCGGGAGCCATCTTGGGCAGCGTCTGGGGACTGCTGGGAGTAATCATCAACGGGTATGTTCTGAATGGGATTGGGTAAAACAAATGAGAAGCCAGGCTTCTCGCAACTGCGACGACTATAGGTACTGCATGCATTTGAAGGAAATTTGCCAGTCAACCCCTGTAATTTTTTAGATATTTTTGAGGTTGTATTAAGGACATAGATAGTTTTTTCGAATAATATAGTATGGAAGAAGATTATTTTTGATCTAGGAAATTGGCTCATTAACCACTGGAACAGGTTTCCTCCTCAAAGTGGCGAAGACCTACACTCCTCAACTGTAAGTTTGGTTGAGGAGTGTAGGTTAAAAGAAGAGGTTATAACCCGCATATATTTTTACCCACGCCGAACTCAAAGAACGTTGAAAAGGCTGCCTAGCGCTTCATTAGTTAGCTAGAATCCGTCAGTAAGCGCAATATTAATCCATTTTTTGTTTTTATAGATATTTTATAGGTTGTATTAGGGACACAGATAGCCCCTTTCGAATAAGATGAAATGGTAGCAAAAGCCATTTACCGATAGGTATTTCAGACTCGAATTTGTAGAAAATGATTGCGAGCTGCGAAAGCCAGAAAAGAGTTTAGAAAATGAATGGTCAACAATTAGATAATAAAGTTCGCCAGGATGCTGCCAAAGTAAAAAAGGATTTAAGCACCCTGATAGGTGATGGCACTGCCCGGTTTAACAGATTTGAAGAAAACGTTAGCCAAGCCCCTGGCAAAGCTAAAGAAGATCTAACCACATGGGTGGAAGGTGGTGTCACTCAATTAGGCGAAGGATTTGAAATGCTGACGGACAATGCAAGGGAGACAGTGGCTGGCGCTGCAGCGACGGTGAAGAAGGAGGTTGGAAATGGACTGAGCCAATACAATGCTAGAGTTCAGGAGGCTGCAGATAGAGTTCCAGGCAACTTGGGCAAGAATGCTGTCAAATACCCCTGGGTGGCGATATCGATCGCCTTGATGGTTGGTCTCCTCCTGAGTGGTCTGTTGTTTACTCAAACCCATCGAAGAATCTCTTAGGCGGTTTTTCACGCTGAATGCATTCTATTATTAGGAGAAATAAAATGAACAACGATGTATTTGAAGGCAAGTGGAAGCAACTGCGCGGGCAGGCAAAAGTATGGTGGGGCAAACTCACCGATGATGACCTACAAAAAGTTGACGGCAAGTACGATAAATTAATTGGCCTGCTCCAGCAAAAATATGGTTACACCCGGCAGCAAGCCGAAGAAGAATACAAAAAAAGGACAACAACCACCAAATGATCAGAGTGGTACTAAAACTCCTTCTCGCCAGAGAAAGAGTATGGATCGACAAAAACACGGTATTCCGTGCAACTCAAACATTCATATAGGAGAGAAAAATGAACATTATTATTTACTTGGTCGTAGCTGCAGTAATTGGTTGGGTGGCGACTGAAATCATGCATGACCGTTCAAACCTGCTGCTCAACATTGTGGTGGCAGTTGTCGGTGCATTCCTGGCCGGCTACTTCCTCAGCCCAATATTCCATACTGGGACGATCAATGATGCAATTACCATTCCCACCATGCTGGTGACACTGTTGGGTGCTGTCATCCTTCTGGCGATCGTCCGTCTGATCCGTCGTCGATAAATTCATTGGTCCATTTTCATCTCGTATACGTTCTTCCTCTTGTATACGACCGATAACAGGGGTGCGCCACAGCACCCCTGCAAACTCCAGAAATGAATCCCTCACTTTTCACCAGGATTCATTAAGGAAGGTCAAAATGACAAATAATAGAATGTCAGAAGTCCAGACGACACAAAAAGAACCGGAACGAGAACGTCGTATTTTTACCTTTAAAGCCACCCAGTTAGTTTGGCTGCTATTCGGCATACTCGAAGCCATGATCGCCTTGCGTGTCGGGTTGAAACTGATCGGGGCCAATGCGGCCAGCCCGTTTGCTGTTTTTATTTATGGTTTCACCAGCATTTTCTTGCTCCCCTTCCAGGGGTTGACGGGAACACCGGAAGCAGGCGGTATGGTGCTGGAAATCTCATCCATCATTGCCATGGTGGTGTATGCCTTGGTCGGATGGGCGCTTGAAAGAATAATCTGGGTGATCTTCTATCGCCCGCGTGGACCGGTGGTGGGCGTCACGCAAACAACAACCACCGACCAGCATACGCATGTATAAAAAGGATGCAAAATGGACATTTCGAATGACAAAAATAAATCAAATATAAACCGACCAGGTCCCTTTTCGGCCTTATTGCAGACCGTTCCGGTCGCTTTCAAGCGCCTGATCCGGTTTTTCACTCTCACAGAAGAAGACCGATTGAAGGCCGGCGTCAATATACGCGGCGAGGGACGCGACGAATAGACCAAGGAAGTGTACGGTTTTCCCTCGTGGACCGGATCGACCTCTTCACGCAAGCCGCATTGAGCACTCATCCCATCATCAAAAATTGTGTCAACAGCCCTGAAGCCGGGAAACTGCAGGTTCAAAGTTCCCAACCAGCGGCTAACTGAGACCGGCAAACTCAAGACCGGCCGACATCCAAAAACATATCATAAAGAAAGGATTACTTCCATGAAAAGGTTAACAAAGAACATAGGCATGCTCTTGCTTGCCATCTTCCTTATCGCCTGGGGTCTGGTTCAGCTTATCCCCGCTCTAAGCGGCCTAGGATTGATTCTGGCGATCCTCGCCATTGCCGCCGGAATTTTCATCTTATTGGACCGTTAGGTCGACTGACCCACCTGGTCAAACGACCAGGTGGCTTCCAATAGATCATTCAAAAGGAGTAGCCTATGTTGTGGACTATCATCGTAATTCTAGTAATCCTGTGGTTGTTGGGCGCATTCGGTCGAACCGTATATCCAAGATTTCCGGCAACAGGCGGTTGGATTCACACTCTGATCGTAATCGCCATCATCCTCATCATATTGCACCTGCTTGGGGTTTTGTAACCACCTCGCACCTCAACAGGTTAAAGCGGACCTGTTGAATTTGATGAACCCTACACCAGGCTAAAACTGCAATGTGTTATTTGCCACCCGATCGAATAGACGGGTGGCAAATGCTCGATGGAAGGCAGCCCATTGTTTTATAAAAATCTCTTATAGAAGCTATCAAGCTGCTGAGAAAGGATAAAAGATGGAAAACCAGATCGTTTGTCCACACTGCAAGAAAACGATATCGAATAACTCGATCATCGAGGAGGCGGCAAAAGGTGAGGGCTCCGATTCGCAATCCATCATCTGCGATTGCGGAGAACGAATAACTTATTGGCAAATTACAGCTCAGCTTAGGGAGCAAAAAACGGTTGGCCGGAAATTCAAAAACTGGGTCCGGTCTATCTTCCACAGCGGAAGTTGAAATTACCATCTTTCAGCCACAGACCGATCCCTTTCCAAATTGTGAGGGCGGTACTGCATCCATTAGGCCATTTGCCATGAGGCAAGAGTGCACACGTTCAAAAGACAGAATAAAGAGGCAATACCTATGTTAGACACAAATAGCAAGACGAAAACCAAACGACTACCTAAAGGGAAACGTACCCATGTGCGCAGGCTGAAACAAGAAGCCCGCAATGCGGGGTTAGTTTATAAACCTGTAAAGCAGTAGTCATATCTCCCTTCAAAGGATTCGGACAAGCTATGGCAAACGAAATCGCCAATGGACAGAATAAACAGACCCCTGGTAGAGCTCGTGAGTTGTTAAGTAAACATACCATTGAGGGTCCAGATGAGACCAACATTAAGCGTGAACGATTCCTGGCCCTGCTCAAAAGCCGTTATGGTTACACCAACGAGAAGGCTGTAGACGAATTGGAAAGACTTCTAAGGCAATTTTACAGAGTAAATAAGAGCTCAAGCGCCTATCGTACACGGTCTACTTTTAAGCACTCGTCCGCTTAATAGCTCAAAATGGTAATAAATAATTTCGATAAGTGGATGCTTGCCGCTCGCAAAGGAGAAAGCAATGAAAAAAGAAGTGGGATTGTGGGTTGATCATCGCAAGGCGGTGATCGTGACAATCGAAAACGAGGTCGAAGTGACTCGGGAAATTCAGTCGAACATGGAGAAGCATATCCGGTTTTCAAGTGATACGCATTCAAAAGCTCCCAATGCGTCAAAGGAGTCGACCGCAGAAGATATGCGCGACCGGCAGTTTGGAGACCATCTTAATGGTTACTATGACGGGATTATCTCCCTTATTCGTGACGCCGATTCAATTTGGATATTTGGCCCTGGAGAGGCAAAAGTAGAACTCGAAAATCGTCTTAAGCATGATGATTTCAAAGGACACATTGTGCAAATTGAAACCGTGGATAAAATGACGGATCGCCAAATTGCAGCCAAAATCCGGGATCACTATCTAAGATAATAAAATTGCAACTTGCGCCGCCGATATCTCAATGCTGGCAGGAAACCGGTTCATTGTGCTAATCAGATCGAGTAAGGTCGCTTCACCGGAGCTCACTCTTTCCGCAGTGGCATTCAGACAGCATTGCTCGGCGGGATTGCAGCAGCCGCTGCCTTTGGCCTGGCCAAATTGATTTCACCATAATATACTGGGCACATTATGAATACAACAGATAAAAACCACCGTACTATCTTACAAAGCATTGCCCACCGGACAATGCTCGAGCGGGGCTTGCTCCCTGATTTTTCCACCGAAGCGCTCGCCGAACTTGAACGCCTTCAGGCACCTGCAGTCACAGAGGACGAGTCGACTGAAGTTCCACGCGACATGCGGGACCTTCTGTGGGCTTCCATCGACAACGACGACTCTCTTGACCTGGATCAGCTTACCGTGGCTGAAGTAATGCCTGGAGATAAGGTCAAGGTTCTGGTTGCAGTGGCGGACGTCGATTCGCTCGTTAAAAATGGGTCGGCCATTAACGAACACGCACACCATAATACGACCTCTGTCTATACCGCCGCTATGATATTCCCAATGCTTCCCGAAAAACTTTCCACCAACCTTACCTCATTGAACTTCAATGAGGATCGCCTCTCTATTGTGATTGAAATGGTCATCGGTGCGGACGGATCCCTTCAAGATTCAAACGTCTATCTGGCATGTGTCCGCAATCATGCAAAGCTCACCTACAATAGTGTTGCAGCCTGGTTGGAGGGAGGGGGAACCGTTCCCGAGGCAGTAGCTGCCGTCAATGGTTTGGATGAAAATCTGCGCCTGCAAGACAGGATAGCCCAACAGATGAAGAACTTCCGGCATGTTCATGGCGCCCTTAGCCTGGAAACCATCGAGGCCAAACCGGTATTCGACGGTGATCAAATTCGCACACTCGAAATAGAAGAGACAAACCGCGCCAAAGAGATCATCGAAGATTTCATGATTGCAGCTAACGGCGTGACCGCACGTTACCTTTCGGCAAAGAATTCCCTTTCGATCCGGCGCGTGGTACGCACTCCCAAGCGATGGGATCGAATTGTCGAAATTGCCGCGGAAAACAACTTCAAACTTCCGGAAATCCCGAATTCAAAAGCTTTGGAGGAGTTTTTAGTCAAACAAAAAACCGAGGATCCGCTGCGCTTCCCCGATTTATCTTTGACGGTGATCAAGCTTTTGGGCGCCGGCGAATACATTGCAGAGCTTCCTGATGGAAATGTCCCAGGTCATTTTGGCCTTGCAGTCAAGGACTATGCTCACTCGACTGCTCCCAATCGTCGATATCCCGACTTGCTTACCCAGCGCTTAATAAAAGCAGCCCTGGAAGGTAAACCTGTACCCTATAGTAAGGATGAACTGGATGCTCTGGCAACTCATTGCACTGAAGCTGAGGATGCAGCCAACAAAGTCGAACGGCAAGTCGGAAAATCCGCGGCCGCACTTCTGCTTGAATCGAGAATCGGGGAGCAGTTCGATTCGATCGTCACAGGCGCCTCTGATAAGGGCACTTGGGTTCGGTTGCTTACCATCCCGGTTGAAGGGAGATTGACCAGCGGGTTGGAGGGCGTTGACGTCGGTAATCGGATCCGCGTGCAGCTAACATCGGTAGATGTTGAGAAAGGCTTTATCGATTTCAAAAAAGTAGGTTCATCTGGTCATTGATACCCTGCAAAGAAGTGAAAGTTTTACGGACAACCAGATTGCAGCAAAGTCCGAGCCCATACGCCAAGCAAGCCACGTTTCGAAAACAGCCAATTTCGCGGCTATCGCAATGCTTATAAGTTGTTAATGTTGATTACGACCAATGATAATTTGAGATTGATAATTCTATCCGGAGGTAACCATGTGCTGTATCACCACGATTGTTCTCGTATTCGGTTCACGTCTCGCCATTTTAATCTGGTGGCTGGCAGATCAACCACTCTTCGCTCTCGCTTTTAAGAATTGGATTCTACCGGGCAATATTGCCTTACCAGTGTGGCTATGGACGTTGCTTGGCGGCATTTTCCTGCCATGGACAACGCTGGCATATCTCTTTCTCTTCCCAGGTGGCATCGTGGGCTATGAATGGATTGTGCTGGCAGTCGCTGTATTGATCGACCTGGCCGGGCACGGCGGAAGCTATCATCATCGCAACCGCGTCCCATTCTTTGGATGAAATTGGACAACAGGAAAAAGGCACTGGGCTTAACGACGCCAGCTAGAAGCTGGCGTCGTTAAGTACCGAGGCACGTGGTCCCAACCAGGGAGTCGTGATTTAACAGGGCAGAGAGTGTTCAAAAGCAGTCGCACTTTCTGGAATCAGATATACAATGCTCATATCACGGATCAAATAAGCTGGATCTGAACGAATAGTGCCGGGTTTCACCCGGCACCTCCGAATCAACGCATTTTGTGGGTTAGTCGATTGTAACCAGTTACTTTCCGAAAGGAAGGGTAAGCCGTTCACCGCCCCGCGCCGCCGAAGCATAGGCAGCTTCGAGCACTTCCTCGACGGCCAATGCCGTATCGAAATTCAACGCAGACGGCTTGCCTTCGATGATGCATTGCAGGAAGTCGTACACCGAGGCCATGTGAATGTTGGTCATCATCCCCTGCGAGAATTTCCCGCTGGGGTAGATCGTTTCCAGGGGACGGTCGCTTTCCGAGGAAAACGCCGGCGAATTGCCCTGGATCCACTGGCCGCGCTTGGCATCGAAATAGCGCACGATCTCGGGTTGGGCAACATTATAGACCGCCGCGCCCTTGCTGCCAAAGACCTCCAGCGTGGTCTCTTCACCGGAACCGGCAGCCATACGGTTGACCTCTAGCACCCCGATGGCGCCGCTCTTTAGTTCCAGCGTGCATTGCATCCAGTCATCCACATCCACTTTTTCGAGCTTATCACTGCCTTTTGCAACAGGGCGTTCTTTGATGAACGTGCGTGATTCAGCTCGCACCGCCGCCACATCACCCAGCAAATAACCGACCGCGTCCACCAGGTGTGCACCCAAATCGGCAAATGTGCCGCCCCCCGATTCAGCGCGCCGTAACCGCCACGACATGGGCCGGTTGCGGTCCAGGTAGCTGCCGTGGAACATGTGGGCGCGGAAATTGTAGATCTCTCCCAGCTCACCTGATTCCACCAGTGCTTTCATTTGGCGGATGGCTGGGACGTAGCGGAGAACGAAAGCGGTATGGGTCAGAACCCCTTTCTTTCTTGCTGCATCAGCCATGTTGCGGGCTTCATCCAGCGAGCGCGCCAGCGGCTTCTCGCAGTAAACCGGGATGCCACGCTCGATGGCCGCCAGAGCTTCTTCTTTATGCAGCCCGTTGGGCGTGCAAATGTCCACCAAGTCCAACGGAGCTTTGAAAAACTCGTCCAGGCT
The DNA here is from genome assembly GCA_050013615.1 of Anaerolineaceae bacterium. Taxonomy (GTDB): domain Bacteria; phylum Chloroflexota; class Anaerolineae; order Anaerolineales; family Anaerolineaceae; genus JBEKEX01. Next base: position 4,520 of record JBEKEX010000043.1, on the reverse strand, counting down.
GGTAGTCACCAACCCAAACCCGGCGGTCTGGATGAACTCATCCGTCCCTGGATGAGAGCGCAGCAAAGCGCCCATTTCAGCGGTCACTGGCGCCGCCGGAAAGCACAGCGGAATGGCATGATAAGCATTAACGTGCACCCGCCCGATCATTCCCAGGCCAATGATCCCAACATTCAATTTTTTAGACATCGTGTGCCTCGCGCTTCGATGAAATGGCTTTATAAATTATTGTAGACAATCTTCCCTTTGACCATGGTCAGGTAGACAGACACGTCTTCGTCGATCACGGTCAAGCTGGCATCCTTGCCAGGCCGGATGGCGCCCAAGCGGTCGCCCAGGCCCATGGCACGGGCAGGGTTGAGTGAAGCCATTTTAACGGCATCGACCAGCGGAAATCCAACCAGTTGATTTACGTTTCGGACACATTGGTTCAAGGTGGCAATGCTGCCGGCCAGTGTGCCGTTCGCCAGCGTGGCGTGACCATCTTTAACCGTTACTTCATTCCCGGCCAGCGTATATTTGCCATCCTTCAAGCCGGCACCGGTCATGGCGTCGGTGATGAGCACCACCCGTTCAGTACCCAGGGAACGGATGAGCACCTTCATCGCTGCCGGATGGACGTGCACGCTGTCCGCAATCAATTCGGCAGTCACATAATCCGATGACAGAACAGCGCCAAAGACTGCCGGAGCACGATGATCGAAGCTACTCTGGGCATTGAAGGTATGGGTCACGTGCACGAAATCACCCTTCAGGGCCTTGCTGGCAGTTTCATAATCGGTGTTTGTGTGACCCAACGCCACGACCACCCCATTCTGGCGGAAAAGTCTGGCAACCTCATTGGCATGAGGCAGTTCGGGTGCCATGGTCATTTGTCGGACCCAACCCTTGCCGGCATCCAGGTATCCCTGCGCTTCTTCGACGGAAGGTTCATGAAGCCAGGTGGGATTGAAGGCGCCCTTTTTCTGGGGGTTCAAGAACGGCCCCTCCAGGTGAATACCCAGCGGTTCGGCACCTGGCATGGTCTGCTTCTCAAAGATGCTGGCATATTCGGCCGTTATCCGGGTGATCTCAGCCGCATTGGGCCCCGTTACCGATAGCAGGAAACCACTCACCCCATTTCCTGCATCCCATTTGGAGTAAGCAGCCAGCTCTTTCGAAAGGTCGCCTTCGCCGAAGGCAATACCGTTGCCGCCGTGGACATGAACATCGATAAAACCCGGGGCCAGGATACGGCCGCGCAGATTGATGTGCTGCCCGTCTACCTTGGGTGCATCTTCCACTTTACCGACAAAAGCAATGGTGCCATCATCGGCTACGACCACCGCATGTCGTTCCAAAACAGCATGCGGAGTAAATACAGTTGCATCATAAAATAATGTGGACATGGTTTTTCTCCTTTACATTTCCATTAGCATTTCTACCAATCAGTTAGTTCATATACATCATTGCAAGGGTTGCGTTTTCCAACCCGACCCCTGCGGGGGCAGGGCAATCTCCATTCAGCTTGACTTCCACCAGAGCGGCTACTATAATTTTCGAGTACTTATCTTGCTCTCCTCATGGATCAAAATGCCTCAAAAAGACTCAAGCAATTCACCCAAATTGGAACAAGGCCGCCTTCTGGCCCGCCATCTTTACGATCTCAAGGTCAGTCAGCTTGAAAAGCTCACCGATCAGGACCGTAAAACCTACCTGGCAGAGTACCCGCTGCTGGGTAATGTAGAATACAAAGACGTCCTCCGGCAGGTGATCGAGGCTAAAAAGGCCGAGCAAACCCAAGTTGGCTGGTTCGCCATCCCGCACGATATCACAGTGCTGGTATTCGTCCTGTTCGTTTGCTTCTCGGACCTGCGCACCGCCATCATCGCCGGCATTGCCGTGCTGGTGTTGTTCGAAAGTCTTTTCCAGACTTATTTCGACCGGCGCCTCTACCCCGTTTTGGGTTCATTGGTCTGGCTCACCTACCCGGCTTACGCCTTGCTGGCCTGGGTGCTCTACACCCGCGGCATGGCCTGGTACTGGATTGCCGTGGTCGTGATCGGTGCATGGGGAGGCACCTTCCTGGCCGGCATTATTGCCCGCTTACCCATGCAATCGATCGTACGTGCCAAGGCAGATGCAGCGAAACGGAAGGCTGAAGAAGAGAACAAGCAATCTCAAAAATAAACTCTCGTTCATCTATTTGAACCGGCAGCTTGAAGGCTGCCGGTTATTTTTTAAAGTGCAACAGCCAAGGCATCAACTGGCTGCAAACATCTGTAAACGTTTCGAAAGGCAGGAAAGCGATCCCATCAGCGCGGCAATAATCTGCCAGGGCACCCTTGGCAAAGACCAGGTCGGCTTCCCGCGCCGCCTCACGGTCTGAACGACCATCTCCGATATAAACGATCTGACTGCCTTTCTCGCAATAATGTTTGACGATGAGCGGTTTGCAGATCCCCGACATGGGGGTCGAGGGGTCATACCAGGGGTACGCGCAAACCGGCTTTCCACCCTCGAAGGTCATATGATTGGAATAAATCGGCAGGTCTTGGATACCATGCTGCGCCAGAATCACTTCGATGGGCCAATCCAAGCCATCACTGACCACGGCTAGCCCCAGATCATTTTGATCCACGAAGGTCATCAAATCATAGAACGTGGGATCGATGGGAATATCTTTCAACGCCGCAGCAATCTCGTCCGGCCCGGAGTCCATCGTGGCGAAAGTCTGATCAATCTGCTCACGTGTGCTCATCAGGCCTTTTTCCCATTGCTCGACATATGCCAGGCCGCTTGCGGCGAATCTTAGGAAAATAAAATTGCTGTGGTCCAGCGGTGTGATCGTCCCATCGAAATCACATAGAATGACTACCCGATGAAATGGCTCGTTCGTTACCATGCAACAACCTTCATTTTTTCTTGGGTAATTTCCGAGCCAATTCTTTTGCCCAGGCATCCACTCCAGCTTCACTGGTCACGTACTGTTTCCACTCATCGTCAACATCCGCCTCAATGCGCATGGCTTTTTGGATACTTTTTGGGTATTTTTCAACCCACTTGATCCATTCCGGTATAATGAATGCAGGTGGACGGGAGGATGATACATAAAGCGTAAACACTACCAGGATGGCCAGTAAAGCAATGTATGCATAGAATATGTAAGGTGCTTGACTGGAAAAGGTATTGTAGTATCCGACCAGGATGAATACCAAACCGAGGGGGATATATCCAAACATGCTGCGGCGTGATTTCCAATAGACCTGCTTCATATTTCCCAGGCGAATATAAAGCCCGAAAAAGACGAACGCAATCCCAAGCAGTGGAATGAAGAAATTGAAATCCAGTTGCATAGCTACCTTTCGTCAAGCAAAGCCAGTGCGGTTTGAACCAGCTTGTCGCCAACGGTTTCATCATAGGGGCTCGTGAGAGCTTCATAAGTACCGGCAGCAACGGAAACCGCATCGGGAAAATAGCCACGGTAATCGTTGCCATAACTGACCACGAAGGTCGGATGGATTGGGCTTTGCTTCTTGATTTCGAGCACAATGTGTGTGAACGGTTCGCCAGGCATGGTCACCAGTGCCATCGGCCCGATGCGCAGCATCTGCACCAGGGTTCCCACTGTCTTGGTATCACCATAGCTTTGCGCCATGTCCAGTTGTCCATGGGCACCTTCCAGCTTGGTCACCGCCTTACGGATCTCACCCGGCAGCAAGCCCGCAGCACGTTTCTGTTCCAACTCAGCCTCGAGCGTCTCGATCTGTTTCTGGGCGATATCCACCGGCGGGAAATGCCGCAAGGTTAATTGTACCTGGGTGACCCGACTCGACAGAACCACTTCTTCCACTGGAGTGACCACCTGCATCACTTTCAACACTTCGCCTGCCAGGATGTTCCCCATGCGTTCGACTTCTGCAAAACCCTGGCCGCGCCGGGTGAAGCGGGTACTCACATCACCCGACGCCCCGTTTGTAAAGAGAAAAGTTGCGCCAGGATAAATTCTCTTCAATGCGGTTCGAGCTGCGCCAGGATAATCGGCTGAAATTGCCAGGTTCTCCGGCCCCAAGACAGTGGGATGACATCCATAATTCATCAAAACCGCCAGCGGCTGACCGTTGACATCGTCCACGCGCAACACGCCTAGTTCAGCATCCATCAAACCGGTTTCTGGGTCGTTGCGATTGCGGCCAATATCGTGGATCTCACCCCGGCCAATGCCCAAGTGCACCGGTTGAAGATGGTCTTTCACCCAAACGGCCGCACCCTTTAATTTACGCAGATAGATCTCCTGTAAGACGGGATCATCTACATTGCCGAGCAACGGCACGCGTCCCATAAAGCCGACCGGTCCAGCATGGGTGTGGATGGCCGAAACCAGGATGGCATCTTCCGGGATCCCCAAAACCGGCGAAAGGGCAGCCTTCAGTTTCTCGGTGAAACTCAGCGTAATTCCCACGAGATCCATCGTGACCAAGGCGATCCCATTGTTGCCTGCCTTGGGTATCAACAGTGTGGCAAACAATGGGTCGTGAATA
>JBEKEX010000042.1:0-14623 GCA_050013615.1 Anaerolineaceae bacterium | reverse complement strand
ATTGGCATGTTGCGGCTGAAAGGAAAGTCCTTGGTGATTATTGGTGGAAGGTCATGCGCTTCCGTTGGATGCAGTTTTTAGGTACTTACCAGGGTTACCATCAGTCCGGGACGCTGACCTGGAAACTCAAGCAGGCTTTTTATTATCCCCACGTTCCAGCACCTTCTTCGGCGGTGAAACAGCGTGCGGTCAAGCCTATCCAGTATAAGCAGTCGAATCCGTCTGAAACCAACCGTCATCCGTGAATCAACCGGCAACGTTCGAGGTGGGGAAATTCGGATGTAATGTCCGCTTAGCAGTAAAATAATACAGAACTGTTTGCGAGGTCTCAATTGAAGGGAATACTGCGATGAAATTCGAAAAGATCGTTGCTTTGGTACCGATGCGCCATCATTCTCAGCGCGTGCCGGGCAAGAACTATCGCCCGCTGGCCGGGAAGCCGCTCTTTCATCACATTTTGGAAGCGCTGCTGGCCTGCCCTGAAATCCAGCAGGTGGTCGTCAATACAGACAGCTCCGAGGTCATAAAAGGCATCCGCCAACATTTTCCCAAGGTTCTCGTGCTGGAGCGTCCGGAGCATTTGCGAGCTGACACGATCCCGATGAATGAGATATTGTTGTATGACACGGCCCAGGTGCCGGCCGATCTTTACTTGCAAACCCACAGCACCAATCCGTTGCTCAAGACAGCCACGATTTCCCGCGCCATTCAGACGTTGCAGGCAGCTTATCCCGGATATGATTCGCTTTTTGGCGTGACGCGTGTGAGGACCCGCCTGTGGGACCAGCTTGGCCGTCCCATCAACCATAACCCGGCGATCTTGCTACAAACCCAGGATTTACCGCCGATCTACGAAGAAAATTCGTGCGTTTATTTGTTCACGCGTGAGAATCTGGAACGTCACCGCAACCGGTTGGGGGAGCGGCCATATATGTTCGAGATCGAGCGTGATGAAGCTTGGGACATCGACGAAGAATTGGATTTTTCGATTTGTGACCTGTTGCTCAAAAATCGTTCGTGATGTAGTGGCTTTCACAGCTAAAAATTATTGTGTTATCCTGGCATGAGGAGGGAGTTTTGTGAACCACAAGTTAGCTTGGATATTGTGTTTGGTCTTATTGTTATTGGTCCTGTTGCTGAACATTTACGTGGCTTTTGTTCCTGTCAATAGCCTGATGAATTGGTTTTCGTCGGATGATACTTTTTATTACTTTAAGGTGGCGCAGAACATCGTGGCAGGGAAAGGCGTCACTTTCGACGGCATCAATCCGACGAATGGCTTTCACCCGCTGTGGATGTTGGTCTGCATCGTTGTGTTTGCTGTCTTTAACAGCAATTTGATCCTGCCGCTGCGCGCCCTGGTGGTGGTGTCTGCGGTGATGTCGGCGGCTTCTACCTACCTTGTTTTCCGAGCTTGCCGGAGATATCTTTCGGATGCGGTCGCTTTGCTTACCGCAACATGCTGGGCCTTTTTGATCCCCATCCATTCTGCCATCGTCCAGAACGGGCTGGAGACGGGCTTGAACGCTTTGACGACGCTGGTGTTGATCAACTTAGTGATCGATTGGGATGTAGCGAGAAGGGGTGGCAAGGATAAACCAGCCCAACTGTGGTGGCTGGGGATAACGGCCGCGGCGGTCGTCTTGAGCCGGCTGGACAACGTCTTCCTGGTAGGGATGGTGGGGCTTTTCGTCGCCTTTCGCAAAGAACGCCTGCCGCTCTGGTTTTGGATCGATGAACTGGCGGTGGCGGCTTCTGCTTTATTCAGCTTTATCCTGATGCAGGGATTGACGAGCGACATGCGTTACACGGCCGGTGCCTACGGCGTCTTTGCGGTGGCCTTGATCGTAAAACCGTGTATCTTTGCCTTGTTCGGATTCTATAAGCACGGCCAAAGCTTTGATTTTGGCAAGCTTTTATGGAAAGTCATCCCGGCGGTCGTGACGGCTACGCTGGGCCTGGTGGCCGTTGTCCTGGTCTTGTCGAGAGTAGATATCGTTCAGGTCTTTCCCCGCTCGGCACTGCTCATCGATCTGTGTCTGACACTCATCTTGATCTTTATTACGCGAACGGTGCATGTCTTGTGGTCGCAGAAGAACGAGGGCGAAGCCGGTGCCTGGAGCTTTCGTGATTGGCTCCAAACCAACTGGCGGGATTGGTTCCGGTCGGGATACAAATTTTTCCTGCCGGTGGTCATTGCTCTGGTAGTCTTCATGGTGTGGAGCTACGTCAATTTCCAGACGCCGTTCCCCGTCAGCGGGACGGTGAAACGCTGGTGGGGCACCTTGCCTGCCACGGTCTATCGCAGCCAGGTCGATACGTTGACTTTCCTCGGCATTGCGCCTAATGGAAGTCTCGACCCCTGGTCGTTGGCCTTTGCCCCGCTGAAGAATGCAGCGATCACAGTCGAGAATCTGTTGCCAGGAAAAGAAGATGAACCTTATTTCCCCATGATGCTGACAGAGATTTTCCTATTGGGCGTGGCAGCTTTGGTGATCGTCTATTCTGACCGGAAATTCTCCTCGCGGGCGTTGAGCGGGTTCTTACTGGCGCCGCTTTATTTGGGATGTTTCCTTCAGGTTCTATTTTATGGAGCCAGCGGTTATCAGAATGAGCGCCCCTGGTATTGGGTCTCGGAGATGATCGTCATCGTGCTGTTTGGTGCTGTCCTCGTGGAATGCCTCTACCATTTGATCAAGAAGTTGAATATCCCGAATTGGGTGCTCAACAGTGTGATCGGCATATTATGCCTGTTTGTGGTGGCCCAGTTTGGGGCGTATGTGGTGCAGAGTTTCCCGCTCAACGTCGATGCTGCACATCAAGAAGCGTATCTTACCGATATCAAACAACTTGAAGCGAACACACCGCCTCATGCGATCATTGGCAGCACGGGCGGGGGGAGTGTAGCCTATTTTATCAATGACAGGACCATTGTCAACCTGGATGGGTTGATGAATAGTTATGCGTATTACCAGTCGATGACCACAGGGAAGACTCCGCAGTTCCTGGACAGAATGGGCCTCGAGTATGTGTATGGCTCTGCCTATTTGATAACGTCCAGCGATCCCTACATCTGGATATTCAAAGATCGGCTTACGCCGGTGGCGGGCTACAATACGATATATGGCTCGCAATTATACAGGTATAATCCATAGGATAGATTGGCATCCTACATGACGACGATTTTACTTTCTGCACCCTACATGATCCCATTTGCGGATCGCTTCAAGCCTGTGTTGGAACATTTTGGGCTAGAAGTCATCATTCCCAACGTCGATGAACGCCTCTCGGAAGAAGAGATCCTGGCCTACGCGGGGAAGTTCGATGCAACCATCTGCGGCGATGACCGTTATTCGGAGCGGGTGCTCAAGGCTTGCCTGCCGCGCTTGAAAGTGATCTCCAAATGGGGAACCGGCATCGATTCGATCGACAAGGCCAAGGCGCTGGAACTTGGGATCAAGGTGTGCAATACCCCTAATGCGTTCACCCTGCCGGTATCGGACAGTGTGATGGCCTACATTCTGGCCTTTGCCCGCCGCCAGGTGTGGATGGACCGCAACGTCAAGGCGGGGCAATGGCAAAAGCTCCCCGGCCGCTCGCTCAGTGAATGCACGCTGGGCGTGATCGGCGTAGGCAACATTGGCAAGGCGGTGCTGCAGCGGGCGCGGCCGTTCGGGATGAAATTATTGGGGAACGATATTGCGCCCGTGGCGCCGGACTTCGTTCTCGAGAATGGGGTCGAGATGGTCCCGCTGCATGAATTGATGGAACGGGCGGATTTCATTTCGGTCAACTGCGACTTGAACCCAACCAGCTTCCACCTCATCAACAGCGAGAGTTTAGAGTGGGTCAAGCGCGGAGCAGTGCTGATCAATACGGCCCGCGGCCCCATCGTCGATGAAGTTGCGCTGGCCCAGGCGTTGCAGGATGGCATCTTGGGCGGAGCGGGACTGGATGTGTTCGAGGTGGAACCGCTGCCGCTGGGTTCGCCCTTGTTGAAGATGGACAATGTGCTGCTGGCACCCCACAATTCCAATTCCAGCCCTTCGGCTTGGGAACGGGTGCATTGGAACACGGTGCGTAACTTGTTGGAAGGCCTGGGCATTCCGTCTCAAGACTTGGCCTCCTTGATAAAATAGACCACTGATGTTGAGGTGAAGTACATGGCAACCGAACGTTCGAGGGTTTTGTTGATCACCGGCGCGGCCGGGGGGGTTGGCCGTGCGACGGTCAAAGTCTTCATGGAAAATGGCTGGCGCGTGATCGGCGTCGACCGGCAACCGTTTGGCGATGGTTTCCCGGAGAATGGTCTGTTTATCCAGGCTGACATTTCGGAACACAAAGATATCCAGACGATCTACGAGCGTGCCAAAGCCTTCAGCCCGGTGCTGGATGCGGTAGTCAACAATGCCGCCGTGCAGATCAATAAACCGATGATCGAATCCTCAGTTGAGGAATGGGATCGGGTGATTGACACCAACCTGCGTTCGGCTTTCCTGGGAGCGCAACTGGCTTATCCTCTGCTGAAGGCGGCCGGGGGTGGGGCCATCGTCAACGTTTCCTCGGTTCATGCCGTGGCGACCTCAGTAAATGTTGCTTCGTATGCTGCCAGCAAGGGTGGGCTGCTGGCGCTCACACGCGCCATGGCCATCGAGTTTGCGCCTGCCAATATCCGCGTCAATGCCATTTTGCCGGGGGCGGTGGATACGCCCATGCTGCGGGATGGATTGAACCGCGGCCACCTGGCGGGCGGTTCGGTGCAAGACCGGCTGGAAAACCTGGCTCGCCGGACGGTCAATGGGCGTATCGGCAAGCCGGAAGAGATCGGACACGCCATTTATTTCATGGCGGATAATACACAGTCTTCGTTTGTAACCGGACAGGCTTTGATCGTGGACGGGGGTGCGACGGCAAGGTTGAGCACCGAATGAATGCTCTCAAAACCCGCCTCAAACAGGTGTTGCCGGCGTCACTGGTGCGCAGCCTTGGGGATGTGCGTGATTCTGTCGCTCGTTTGAAAGAGTTACCGGATGCCGCCTTCAATCCCTTGCGCCGCGACACGGTTCACCGCCTGTCGAAACTGAAAGACCAATACCGGGGACAACGCTGCTTCATCATCGGCAACGGTCCCAGTCTGCGCAACACGGACATGAGCAAGTTGCGGCAGGAATACACCATTGGGATGAACCGCATCTATTTGATGTTCCCCGAGCTGGGTTTCTCCACCACTTTTTTTCTTTCGGTAAACGACCTGGTGGTCGAGCAATCTGCCTCAGACATTCAGCAGTTACCAATCCCAAAATTTGTCTCCTGGCGTTCGCGCCGATTTTTGCAGCCCGCTGAGGATCTCTATTTCCTTTACACCAGTTACACCGGGCCGAAATTTGCCAAAGACGTGCGCCAACGCGTGTGGGAAGGCGCCACGGTCACTTACGTCGCATTGCAACTGGCATTCTATATGGGTTTCCAGAAGGTCATCCTCATTGGGGTGGACCATAATTTTGTCACTCAAGGCAAGCCCAACACCACCGTGACCTCGCAGGGTGATGACCCCAACCATTTTGCGCCCGGCTATTTCGGCAAAGGGTTCCGCTGGCAGCTCCCTGACCTGGAAACCTCGGAGCGTTCTTACGCTATGGCGCGCCGTGCCTACGAATCTGCTGGCCGGCAGGTGGTGGATGCCACCGTGGGTGGCAAATTGACCATTTTCCCCAAGGTGGATTACAACTCGCTCTTTTAGGTGCTCTTGCCCCAATTTTCCGGTGACTTTTAACGTCGATTGAATTTGTATGCCTGACCAACCGCTTGTTTCCATTGTTACGCCCTCGTATAACCAGGCTGCTTTTCTGGAGCAGACCTTACGCTCGGTATTGGATCAGGATTACCCTAATTTAGAATATATGGTTGTGGACGGCGGCTCGGATGACGGCAGTGTGGAGATTATCGAGCGCTACGAGTCACGCCTGGCCTGGTGGGTATCGGAGAAGGACCGTGGGCAGGCGGAAGCCATTAATAAGGGTCTGGCGCATGCCAAAGGTGAATACATCGCCTGGCTGAACTCGGACGATTTCTATCTGCCAGGTGCCATCCGTTCTGCTGTGGAGGCCCTTCAGGCTCGACCGGATGCGGCTCTGGTGTATGGCGACGTCCTGGCGGTGGATGCAGCTAGCAAAGTGACCAAGGTGCTGCGCTATGCCAACTGGGGCTTGGAAGGGTTGATGGGCTTCAATATCATCGGCCAGCCGGCCGTTTTCATGCGCCGCGCGGCATTGGAACGTGCCGGGACCCTCGATTTGAGTTATCATTATTTGCTTGACCACCAGCTTTGGCTGCGCGTGGCCCAGCAGGGCGCCATGCAGTATGTGCCGCAGCCGTGGGCGGCAGCCCGTTTCCATTCCCAATCCAAGAATGTAGCCGCCTCCGCCAACTTTGGCAAGGAGGCTTATCGCATCGTGGAATGGATGCAGGGCCAGCCTGCGCTCTCCGAGACTTACCGGCGCCTGGAACGGAAGATTTGGGCCGGTGCTCACCGCATCAATGCCCGCTATTTGTTGGACGCCGACCGGCCACGCGAGGCATTCGGCGCTTATTGGAAGAGCCTGCGTGCCGATGCACCGACAGCACTGAAAGAATGGAATCGCATGGTTTATTGTCTGCTGGCGATGGCCGGCCTCAAGGGATTGCGGCCGCTGTATCAAAAAGTCCGGGAAAGCGCCAGCCAACCGGATAACTCCATCAAGAAGGGATAATACATGCCCAGAGATGTTTCAGAAACCTTGATCGTGGGGATCGAATATCTATCCCTTCCATTCCAGTACCCGCAGCGCTTCTTTCCAATGCTAGGGAAGGTCTTTACCAACCGCAAGCTGCTGCATGAGATGCCGCGCCTGACCCCGCACCGTGCCTGGTTCCAGTCGGTGGGCTTCAACACGGTCATCGATGTCGGCGCCTATATCGGCTCTTTTGCCTACGCGGCGCGCCACATGCTGCCGGGAGCGCAGATCTATTCCTTTGATCCCTTGCCCGAAAATATCACCGCAATGAAGATGAACCTGGAATCCTTGGGCAAATTCACTGCCTTCCAGACCGCTCTGGGCGACCACCCCGGTGAGATGGATTTCTTCGTCAGTGATTTCGCACCGTCTTCCTCGGCCCTGGCGATGGGTGATCTTCATAAAAAGGCATTCCCTTATGCCGCTGAAGCGCATAAAATCAAAGTACCCGTGGCACGGCTGGATGATTTTATTTTGAAAATGGAATTGAAGCCGCCGGTGCTGCTCAAACTGGATGTGCAGGGGTTCGAGCGGGTGGTACTGGAGGGCGCGGGTGAGCTGGTGAAGCAGGTCGATTACCTGATCTCGGAGGTCTCCTACCAGACGCTATACGAGAACCAGGTGCTTTTCGATGGCTTGTATGACTACTTGAGGTCGCAGGGCTTCCTCTTTGCGGGCAATTTCGACTCGTTGCTCTCACCCGAGAACGGGGCAATCTTACAGAGCGATGCTTTGTTTATGCACATAGGTAAATAATGATTGAGTCTCTTTCCAACCAACGCCAATCTTTTTTTGGCACCTCGCGCTGGGCCCAGATGCTGGTGCTGCTGGTCATGTTCGCAGCCGCCCTGGCGATCCGGGTCTATGACATCACCGACCTGCCGCTGGATTTTCAGCCTACACGCCAGTTGTATACGGCAATTTTGGCGCGCGGCCGTTATTATCAGCAGTTGACCTCTGCACCGCAAGAGCAGCGTGACCTGGCCATTGGCATGTGGCGGATCGAAGGGATCGAATCGCCGGTGTTCGACAGCATGGCCGCTTTCAGCTATGAGGTCGTCGGGCAGGAAATCCTCTGGCTGCCGCGTCTGGAAAGCGCCATCATCTGGGTGCTGGGTGGCATATTCCTATACCTGCTGGCGCGCGACATGACCTCGGTGGATGGCGGCCTGGTGGCGGCGGCTTTCTATTGGTTCGTGCCTTATGGTATTGTCGCCAGCCGGGCTTTCATGCCGGACCCCTTGACCACGGCTCTCTCCATCGTCACTTGGTGGGGGCTCTATCGCTGGTACCTCAAGAGGTCTTGGAAATGGGTGATGATATGTGGGCTGGCTGCCGGGCTGGCCATCTTCACCAAAGCCTTGGCGGTGTTCCCTATCTTTGGCGGCTTCTTGGGGATCCTCATTGCGCGTGGGTTTCGAAAATCGTTCACCGACCTTCAATTCTGGGCAATGGGCGCGCTCACGGCCATCCCGACCATCATCTATATGATCTACGGCTTCTTTGTGCAGGGCGGTTTGGGATCGGACTTTGCCCTTCGTTTCTTCCCACAGCTTTGGCTCGACCCAGTGTTCTACCTGCGTTGGGAAGGTATGCTCGAAGGCGTCATCGGCCTGGCATTTTTCGTTGCTGCATTGGTGGGCATCTTCCTGTATGAGACGAAGGAAAAACGGGCGATCCTGATCTCTCACTGGATCGCGTATGTGATCTTTGCGCTGATCTTTGCTTATTATTTTTCGACCCATGATTATTATCACATTGCCCTGGTGCCGGTGGTCGGGCTTTCTCTCGCACCGCTGGGCGAGGTCATCAGCAGCCGCCTGCGGCAGCTTAACCCGGGGAAGTGGTTGCGCATCGTGATCGTGGCCTGCCTGGTGTTTGGCGTCGCTTTTAACCTGTGGAATGTGCGCAATACCTTCCATAAGACGGATTACCGCCCTCAACTGGCTTACTGGCAGCATATCGGCGGCATTTTGAAGCATCATTCGACCACGGCTTTGACGCAGGATTACGGTTATCGTCTGGAATACTTTGGCTGGATCGAGCCTGCTGCTTATTGGCCCTATACCGGCGACACGGCCTTGCGTCTACTGGCCGGGATGAAGGCGCCGGAATTCGATCAGCAATTCCAAGAATTGACCCAGCGGAGTGAGTTCTTTCTGATTACCGACCTGAACGAATTGAACAACCAACCCCAGTTGAAGAGCTACCTGCAAACGCACTATCCGATCTATGATCAGGGCACAGATTATCTCATCTATGATTTGCGTAAACCTTTACCGGCTGCTACGCAGTCAGGCGTGACGCCGTGACCGAGGATTGTCCATGATGCGGGTTTCAATTGTCACGCCTTCTTTCAATCAAGCTCGTTTCCTCGAACGCACCATCCGTTCTGTGCTGGCACAGGATGATGCCGATATCGAGTACCTGATCGTGGATGGCGGCTCGACGGATGGCAGTGTCGAAATCATTAAAAAATATGCCGACCGGCTGGCCTGGTGGGTCTCGGAAAAGGATAAGGGGCAAACCGATGCCATCAACAAAGGCTTTGCCCATGCGCATGGCGATATCCTTGCCTGGCTGAACTCGGATGATACCTATGAACCTCGTTCGGTCAGCGAGGCAGTGGCTTTCTTGCAGTCCCATCCGGATGTTGGGATGGTGTACGGCGACACGAATTTTGTCGATGAAGACGATCGTAAGATTGGGCTTTTCCCGGCAGCGTCAACCGATTATGCCAAATTGCGGCGCGGCTACGTCCATATCCCGCAGCAGGCGTCGTTCTTTCGAGCGGAGTTGTGGCATCAGGTGGGCCCGCTGGATCCCTCCTTCTACTTTGCCATGGATTATGACCTGTGGGTGAGGTTGTCACGCCTGACGCCGCTGGCTTACCAGCCTGGCAAAGTGTGGGCAAACTTCCGGTTGCACTCGGACGCCAAGACCATTTCAGCTGACGAACGCTGTTGGCCCGAAATGCTGCGCGTGCATTACCGAGACGGCGGAAGCCGCCTGGCTCCTATCGTCGCCAAGTATTATGTGCGCAAGGTCGTGGCTCCTTTGATCAATTGGCGCCGCCGCCGGAAATTTAAAAAATGAGCGGGCGCGCGAGAATCGGCTAGTGCCCCTTCAAACCTCATTTGTAAATAGATTCTCTTATGACAAAGCAGAAACAGTTTGGTGAAATTACATTTTCATGTTTGACGGGGTACTAGAGCCATTAATCATGGTTTGGCTGGTAATTTGTCCCTTTGAAAAGTGATGCAAATCACTGGCAGGCATGTCTGACAACTGTTATATTTGTACAAGAGATGCCCACGGGCTAGGTCACTCGGAGGTAATGATGGTTGAGCGAGCCTGGGAAACAGTCAAAGTTCGGTTCTGTGATAAAGCGGATTGCCAAGTGGCGCTGCAGGTCGAAGTGCTTTACCCGCCGGAATATTTGCCGGATGGTACCCGCATTTTGAGTGAGCGCTGTTCGCATGGCGGCCAGTGCATGAAATTCGACACTGGCAGGTGCATGTGGTCGGGAGCCAATCCCAACTATGATCCCTTTGTCGAGAAAAATTAATTGCTGATAGATATACCAAGTTCGTTGGTGTATATCTTCTCCTCCCTCCTAATACGATTAATCCCGCGCAACTGCGGGATTAATCGTATTAATTGCTGGAAAAGACAATTATTTGGCGGTTAGTGAGTTAAGATTGTAATAACCGGCGATGCAGGTGTTGACCCAGAACTTGGGGTCGTCCTTGGCTTCCATGATGCTGTACAGGCTGTTGATGGGTTTAACCATCACATCACGCCGGTTCTGTGATAATGCCTGGAAGATGGTGGTCTGTCGTTTATCCCAGGCAGCGGAGTAAGTGACGGCCTGTTTGAACGACTTTTCGGTCTCGAAAATGTAATGAAGGGGGTAAAGGCTCAATGCCAGGCACAGGATCAATGCCATGATCAGTAAGGTTTGACGCATGCGCTTGCTGCTTGCAGCGATCAGCCTTTTGGCGATGACACCGATCCAAACGCAAAGCACCACGAGTGAAAGCACCAGCACGAACGTGGCAGATAGCAATGCCCGGTTCTCCGGATAAGCCGTTTCAGCGTATTCAGAAGGTGCCATGCAGCACACGATCAGCAGAAAGCAAACCAGTGGCACCAGCAGCAGCTTCCAAGACTTTTTACGCGAAGTAAGTGCTGAAATTTCAGAAGCGTTCTGCCCGGAGTGGCTAAGGAATGCTGTCAAGAAAGACAGGCCGACCACCAGCACGAACGGAATGGGCAGGCCTTTAAGCGCATTGAAAATGAAATCCCAGGCATACTCAATGGATGTGATGACCAGTACCGGCAACGACGGTGTTATGGTGGCGACAACCGTCTGGCGTATGACATTGCCAGGTGCGAGGATGACCAGTGCCATCGCAGCCAGTGAACCAACCAGCACCACAGCCAGCAGGGCGGCGCCAGTGATGCGGAGGGAGCCCTTGGAAAAGCTGATGAAAAGCAGCAGCGCCACGAAGACCATGCCAACTTGCAGTGCGGCGTTGGTCTCGGAAAAGCCATCGGCCAGGAATGCCAGCAAAAAAGCAGCCAGCATCAGCAGAAATGGGACATCCGACACCTCAGACCGGTTGAGTTGATTGATGACCAGAGCAGCCAGAAAAGTCACAGCGATCAACGGCCAGGTATAGGCAATCTGGCCGTTCATCCAGTAAAGCACCTGGTTGCGGTCGGGGGCTGCCAGCAGGGTGAAATACAACACTACGGCGGCCAGGCCGAGTGCCAGAAGCCGCGGCCGGGAAAAAGCTGTTTTTCGCGTGATCGAGACGATCAGCCAGTAAAGGCCGGCCAGCCACAACAGCAGGGCGATGGCAGGCATGATTGGAGCAATCGATGTTCCCAGAGGTTCCAGTGAGGCGATCAGGAAATTCGATGAGATCCGGCCGCTCCATGTGTTATAAAGCTGTACCTGCCCGCCGAACCAGCCCAGTTGGCGAATGGAGTTGGCATAGCAGAAATCGTCAGCCATGAAACGGGAAAAAGTGCCGGAGTAGGCAAACATGGCCAGCGTGGCGAGCAGTGACAACGCCATAATGCCCAGCAAAAAGGGCAGCAATTGGTCAAATAGTGGACGGCTATGGGTATCAGTTGTAGTTGCCATCACGAACCCTCACATAAAGAAATCACCCCTAGTGAATGACCTGTAATTTCTTGCCAACTTTGGCAAAGATTTCCAGGCCTTTGTCCAGGTCGTCTTTGCTGTGGGCAGCCGAGATCATCACCCGGATGCGGGCCTTGCCTTTCGCCACCGTTGGGTATCCGATCGACATGGCGAACACACCCTCGTTGAACAACTCACTGCTGAACTGCTGGGCCAATGGTGCTTCGCCCAACATGATGGGGGTGATCGGCGTGGTGCTCATGCCGATATCGAAGCCCAGACGCTTCATTTCGACTTTGAAGTAGCGGGCGTTGTCCCACAGCTTGTCCACCAATTCCGTGGATTTCTCCAGCAGGTCGAGGGCGGCCAGGCATGCGGCTGCGTCGGGCGGCGTGACGGCGGACGAGAAAAGGAAGGGGCGGCCGCGCTGGCGCAGCCAATCCACAATGACGGCATTGCCGGCCACGACCCCGCCGACCACGCCAAAGGCTTTGGAAAGCGTGCCAACTTCCACGTCGACTTTGCCGTGCAGGTTGAAATGGTCCACAATGCCGCGCCCACCGCGGCCAAGCACACCTTCGCCATGGGCATCATCCACCATCAGCAAGATGTCGTATTTCTTGGCGATCTCGTAGATCTTGTCCAGTGGCGCAACGTCACCGTCCATGCTGAACACCCCGTCGGTAATGATCAACCCACGGTGGTATTTATCCTTGTTCTCCTTGATCACCCGTTCCAGGTCATCAGGGACGCAATGGGCGTAGCGCAGGACGGTCGCGCCGGAAATCCGGCAGCCATCGATGATGCTGGCATGGTTGAGCTCATCCGAATAGATGGCATCTTCCTTGCCCACCAACGCCGGCACGGTGGCCACGTTGGCGCAAAAGCCGGATTGGAAAGTGATAGCAGCTTCGACGCCTTTGAAGGCAGCCAGGCGGCGCTCCAGTTCGAGGTGCAGGTCCATCGTCCCGGCGATGGAACGTACGGCAGCCGGGCCAACTCCATATTTCTTCAATGCTTCCTGAGCGGCGGCCACCATTTGGGGATTATTGGCCAATCCCAGGTAGTTGTTGGAGCAGAAGTTAAGGACTCGTTTCCCATCCACAACCAGCCAGGCGCCTTGCGGCGAGCTGATGGTGCGGATGCGGTTGTAAAGCCCCGAATCCTTCAAGGATTTAAGTTCTTGTTCGATCCATTCGAGTTTAGTGGACATGGGGACTCCTGTGAAAGGATTTGACCATCGATAATGAGCGGTGGATACTTTTACTTCCCTTTTCCTGCCGAAAACTCATTACCAGCGGTGAATTATACATCCACTTCGCTTTCGGCCAAAAAGCCCAATTCGGCCAGGGCAGAAAGCACTTGATCGGTCCGTCCGGGTTTGATGGTAGCCGTAGTGGGATTGAGCGTTTCTCCCAGCCATTTTCCCGCCGGCGATTTTTGCAGTGCCAGCAATATTTCCGGGCTGGAAACGCGCAACAACGTTTGGGGTTGGATGGCCGCTTGGGAACCGTATTTTTCCCACCGTTCCAGGGCTTTCACCAGCGATGGCGGGAGGCCGGAATCGACGAATTTGCGCAGAAGTGCGGTCAATTGTGTGGCGCGCAAACCTTGTTCGGCGGCGCGTCCCAGGGAGCGGGAGGTCAAGCGGTAGCGGTAAGCGCCTTTTTGTTCGCCCTCCCAGATACAAAAGCGGGAGATTTGATAGCGGGCAGTGCGCGGTGCCAGGCGCGGGATGCTGACCTGGCCGCTGGATGTGAGGACGATACTGGCATCCTCCTCAAGCAGGCCAGGAGGGACTTTGCCGTTTAAAAGTGCTTCAGCCCAGGCAGAACGGTGGAAAGCCGTCGGCGGGCTCTTTTCGTCCGGTGCAGCCAGGTCGATGGCTCCCAGCAGATGCAGGGGAACGGTAATGATCCAGCGGATCAGTTTTCCTTCCACGTCTTCCCAATGCCCAAAGCCGCGTAAATATTCCTGGGTGGCTTCGTCGCGGATGAACCAGGAATCGTAATCACCGGCAGGACGCTGGAAATCGGGTCGGATGTCGTGGATGGCGTTGATGAACGAAGCGAGGCTCCACCAGGTGTTGGATGGCAGGTGTTCCATAAATTCCAGGATGGTGCGCCGCGCGACCAGTGGGTCGTTGCGCCACTCGCCTTCGAAGGCCAAGCCGGGCAGCAAGCGCAGGTCATTGATCTGCGAGCTATTCAGCCAGGTGCTGAAAAGTTTGGAAAGAGCCTTCGCTCGATCGGCTTCCAAGAAGGTGCGCACCTGTGCCGGGTTGGGTTGGCCTTGGCTGTCGATGAGTCCGGCGGCACCCAACAGGCTCTGGACGAAAGGCAGTTGCATGCCTTCCAACTTCTTTTCCGCCTCGCTGAGCGGCTTGGGCAGACGCATCACGGCCAGCCAGGTGCAGGTTTGGTCCAAGATGTGGTCGTTGGCAGGACGCAAGTGGGCATATTCGCCGGGGGCAGCTGGCCGGCCCGGTGGGATGAAGCCATCGGTCTGCATCGGTTTCAATAATTTGATGAATTCATCCGGCAAGTATGCATACTCTTGAGGTTCGGCGTCCAGATTGAGAAAGGCACGCCCAACCATGCCACGATACCATAACATTTCGGCAGGCGAAGCCGGCTTGCGCTCCGGGTGTTCACGGTCGCGCCGCCCGGCGCCCATGGTCATGCGGATACCGATT
>JBEKEX010000041.1:0-17536 GCA_050013615.1 Anaerolineaceae bacterium | reverse complement strand
CCGCCTGGATGACCTGCTGCGCCAGGTCACGTCGCAGGGGCGCACTATCCTGATGGCCTCCCACGACCTGTTGCGCACCGAAGCCCTGGCCGACCGTTTCGATATACTCACGCGCGGCTTAATCGGCGCATCTTGCGATAAATCAGCCCTGCCGTCTGGTGGGGCCACTGCTTTCTATCGTTCCGTGGTGGAAATGGGGTAAACCACTGATGAATTCTTTCACCCGTACCCTGTTGGCCGTCGCCTGGAAAGACCTGGCTGCCGAATGGCGCAGCCGAGAGATTCTTTCGGCTACGCTGGTCTTTTCCATCCTGGTCATCTTCATCTATAACTTTGCGCTTGATCTGGAGGTGACTTTGCAGAGCGATCTGGCGGCCGGCATCTTGTGGGTTACCTTCGTTTTCGCCGGCACGCTCGGCTTGAACCGTTCGATGGCCATGGAGAAAGATCGCGGCGGGCTGGACGGCTTGCTGCTGGCGCCAGTGGACCGCAGCGCCATCTTTTTCGGTAAAATGACTGCCAACCTGGTCATCATGTGGGTAGTGGCAGCCTTTGTAGTGCCAATTTTCAGTTTGCTATATACGATCAACCTTATTCAACCAGGCGTAATATTGGTCATCCTCCTTGGAACAGCAGGTTATACCGCCGTCGGGACGCTGCTGGCCGCCATGTCGGTGCAGGGGCGCACCCGTGACATGCTGCTGCCCATCCTGCTGTTCCCCGTGGCACTTCCTTTACTGGTGTCAGCCGTCAAAGCCACGGCAGCATTTTTGGCCCCGTCGGTCACGAACAGTGTCGCACCCTGGCTGGACCTGCTGGTTGTATACGACGTCATTTTCCTGGTCGTCGCCTGGTTGGTTTTCGATTTTATCGTCGAGGAGTGAACCATGAACAAGACACCTCGTCTATTGTTGGGTTTGGATGCCCTGGCCGCCGCCGGCATGATCGGCACGGTCGGCCTGGTATTCTTATACGCTCCCATTGAACGTGTGATGGGGGCCGTACAAAAAGTGTTTTACTTCCACGTCGCCTCGGCCTGGATTGGCATGTTGGGGTTTTTAGCGGCTGCGGTCGTCGGCATGCTTTATCTTGCCCGGCGCCGGCCCATTCTTGACATCGCTGGGCACGCCGCCGTGGAGATTGGCCTGATCTTTTCAATCATCGCCGTGTTAGCCGGCATGATCTGGGCGCGGCCGGTGTGGAACACCTGGTGGACCTGGGACCCGCGCTTGACCACCGCCGCCATCATGGTGCTGATCTATGCGGCCTACTTCATCCTTCGCAGCGGCATCGACGACCCCGAACGCCGGGCTCGCTTTGCTGCCGTGTATGCGCTCGTGGGCGCCATCAGCGTCCCGCTGACCTTTTTCTCCATCCGGCTCTTTCGCACCATTCATCCCGTGTTGTTCGGGAGCGATACCTCTTCGAGTTTAAGTGATTTTTCGACCGACCCGCGCATGGTGCTCACGTTCTTCGTCAGCCTGGCGGCGTTTTCCATCCTATTTGTTGCCATCTATTGGCACCGCATCCGCTTGGGGCAGTTGGCAGCGCACATTGAAGAGCTCAAATCCAATCAAGAGGATCAACAATGAGCACACCTGATACCTTTTTCTACTTTTATTTGGGTTATGCTGTCATTCTGGGGGTGATTGCGCTCTACATCATCAGCTTCTTCCGACGCTGGCATCACCTGAAGCAGGAGGAAAAACACCTGTCTCGCCTAAAAGACTGACCCCCTGACCGCCGTTCCAGCCTTACAAATACGCAAGACAGGCTATCCTTCATTAAAGATGGCATAATAGTTGCGTTATTGCAGTTTAATTATGTTTTAGTTATACTAATACTACCAGTTTTACTGTTTCTTTTATGAGAAGGAGGGTCGCATGACCAAACGTATCTTATTGGCTCTCTCGATGATGGCCATCTTATTGCTGGGCAGTGCTTTTCCTGTCCAGGCTGCCACGGTAACCTTCCAGATATCGGACATCGTGTCTGACGAGTCGGTTTCCATTCGCACCTTGAATTTCCCCGCGAATACTGTGTTCAATGTCTTCATGGGGCCAGGCGGCACCCAAGGGATTAATGGCGTATTGGTCGGCGTCACCAACTCCGCCGATGGCGGTGTTTTTGGGGTCACCTATAACATCCCCGATGAGTTGAAGGGCGC
Organism: Anaerolineaceae bacterium; assembly: GCA_050013615.1. GTDB lineage: Bacteria > Chloroflexota > Anaerolineae > Anaerolineales > Anaerolineaceae > JBEKEX01. The sequence continues at coordinate 15,369 of JBEKEX010000041.1, read as the reverse complement.
CTACAAGATCGATATCCGCATGGATAGCGACTCCGGTTACCATATGTACAAGACCTTCATCAACCGTGTCGATGGCTCCGCCAGCTTGAACCTTACCGGCCACAACCTGATCCTTTCCGTGGTGAGCGTGGTCAAGGACACCTCCGTCACACTCCGCACCCAATACTTCCCCAAAGGCCAAGACTTTTTAGTGCGCATGGGCAAGTACGGCACGCACGGCCTCGGCGGGGATGAGATCAACACCATCAACACCGGTGATAGCGGCATCTTGGATGTGGACCTGGCTATTCCGCCTGACTTGCAGGGCAAATCACCGCTGGACGTACGCTTCGACGATGTCTACGGGCAATCGTCCGAGATTTCGTTCTACAACGTCACTGGAGGCGGCCAGGCACCTAAATTAACGCCTGTTTACCTGGATGGCTCATCCACGAGCTCGTCCACTTCCGGCAGTTCGTATTATTACAGCGGCATCCCAGCGACATCGCTCGTCAGTGTGGTAACGAACACATCGGTGACCTTCTACGGCTACAACTTCCCGACCAACCAGAACTTCACAGCCACCATTGGCCCATATGGCACATATGGAGTAGGCGGTGTAGTGGTCGGTACGACCAATTCGGGCAGCAGCGGCATCTTTACTGCCACTTATCCCATTCCAGCCCAATACGTTCAACAACGCCACGTCCGGCAGCACGTCTAGCACGATCACTGCGACCCCCGCCACTACCTCATACTACTATGGTGGTATTCCTTCCACATCGTACGTTAGTGATGTGAAGGATACGTCGGTAACCTTCAATGGTTACAACTTCCCACCCAACCAGACCTTCACCGTGACAATTGCTCCTTTTGGCACATTGGGCAAGGGCGGCGTGGTGGTCGGCACGACCGATACGGGCAGTAGTGGCAGCTTCACCGCCACCTATACCATTCCATCGCAGTATGTCGGCAGCGCCAAACTATCCATCCGCTGGCAGGGCCCCGTCTATTACGCATATGACTGGTTCAACAACCAGTAAGCTGTAAATCCAACTATCATAGAAGCGCCTTTCGAGGCGCTTCTATAGTTATATAATCTATCTATGCAAAAAAATACCTTTCGACTAATTATCCTTGTTTTGGCAACTCTGGCATCCACAGCCTGCGGGCTTGGTTCCAATAATGCCCAGGCAACCCCCACACTTTCGATCCAGCAAATGGTCGAGACGATCTCTCCCGCCACCAAGACGGCTGCCCCACTGCCCACGGCGACCGCTTCTCCGGTTCTGCCCACTCCCACCGCCGCAAACACACAGCCGGAATTAACATTCACCCCCACCGGGGAAGTTGCAACGGCGACTGCCACGCTCGCGGCTACGCCATCGGCCGGCCCGGCGCAAACCGTGCAGACCTTTTTGCAAAACTATGGAGGCGATGCTACGACGCTTGCTGCTTCTTTGAGTGCTGCACTCCAAGCACAATACCCGGGCAGCCAGGTCAACACACTACTCCCGATTTCCGGTACCATCACGGGTTATGCCTTGCAATCAGAATCGATCGTCCCCGATCCGCCTTCTGCTGAAGAGGTGATTGCCTTACATGCCGGCAGTACCGATTATCTAATCGTCTTCGATTTGATCGTCGAGAACGGCACCTGGGTGATTAACAAGGTGATTGGTCTTTAAGCCTGCAGGCCTATAGACTTGTAGCTTTCAATTGAAAATCTTTGATCATCTGCTCGACCACCGGTGCCAATCCCGGGCCGATGTCGGCGATGCTTTGCAATCCCTTGACCCCCAACTGGCTGTAGACCAGGCGGATATCCTGTTCCAGGTCTTCGACTGTCCATGCCGCTTTACGATAAGCCCAAACACGTGAAGCGGCTTCGTTATTTAGTTCCATTGTATACACCCGGTTGGCCAGCGCTTCGACGATGCGCTTATTGACCGTGCGCTTATCCCCCGGGATGATCGGTCGCGGCACCCGGTCGCGGATGCCATAACGCTCGCACAATTCCCGGATGGTCAATGCAGTCTTTTGCCACGTATTCCCAACTGCCGCGTAGCTGCCTTCCGGGTAAAGTCGTCGGTATAGATCGACCAGATCAGGGAAGCGCTGAGTCAGCGTGTCGAAAAAATAACTGCGCTGCTGATCCGCCAGGGTGAGGCCGCCCGCCAGCACGAACTGCCCACCGTGATCGGCCGTCCAGCGGATGACCGACTCGAGGTTGGCTCTGTCGTCGCACAAGCCTGGCAGCACCGGCATCATACAGGTGCCTGTTAGAATGCCAGCCGCCGCCAGCTTCTCCATGGCCGCAAAACGCTTTTCCGGGGTCGGCGCCAGGTGCTCCATTTGGTGAACGCGCTCCGCTTGGGGCGAATCGGGGGTGTAGATGGCGCTGAAAGCCACCACCGCCCTGGCACGTTCGTGAATCGCCGTCAACAGGTCGAGGTCGCGCAGCACCAGCGGTGAGCGCTCCAGGACGAAGACCGGGAAGCCCAAATCGTAGCACACTTCCAGCATCTTCCGCGAGATGTTGAAGCGGCGCTCGATCGGCTGGTAATCGCCGGTGAAGACCACGTCGACCGGGGCGTGGCTCAACCCCTTTCGCAGCAAATCGGGTGCGTTCTCCTTGACCTTGATCACATACGAAAAGTCCCGGTAATCGTCGTAGGGGCAATACTTGCGCTCGCGGCAGTAGCAGAACTCACACCCGTGCTGGCAGCCAATGTAGGGATAGGCGCTGTAGCGCGTCCAGAACCAATGATCGGCGCGTTTGCTCTTGTTCAACACTGTTTTCGGTCGATAAGGCACAAAGACAGCACGGCGGCTCATCGTATCTTCCAAAAAGGTATTTTAATAATTGGAGCCTCGTCGAATATTGGCGAGGCTCCATAATTTATTTAGACTAATGACAGGCGGTGGTCAACAGTGAACTGACGTCTGTCGAGCTGCTGTATTGTGTGAATGTCCCTGCGGTGATGCCCATCGGCTGGAAGGGATAGACGCCTTGCACGGCCGGCTGCGCCAGGTGCAGCGTGTAGCAGCCCACGAAGAGCTGCGTCGTGCTGCTGGTGGTCAGCACCGTCATTGCGATCGGCACCTGGTAATGGAGCTGGCCTGCGCCCGCATCGCTGCTGACTGTGCCGAAGGTAGCCGTGATCGTATCCGTATTGGCATAGCCGTTGGCATAGGTGGCATAAGGTCCTAGCGTGCTGGCTGCGTTCTGCCAGTAGGAATAAGCCCGCACGTATTGCTTGCTGTTGAGGGCGTTCAGATAGGAGCTTACTGTCTCGATGGGCCCGCTGCGGTTATCCAGGTAATTGCTCTTATCGATGTTCAACGTGGGCGCACCAAAACTCACCGGCTGACTGATGGGATAATCCGACCCCGTGCAGGCATTTGCCAGTGCTGTCGAATCGCTGGTGGATAGCGAGATGCCCGTGGCCATGCCCCGTTCGATACTCATCGGTGTGATGGGCGGCGCTCCAAAGTTCCCGGGTTGCGCCAGGTGCACCACGTAGCAGGCTGCATAGTTTCCCTGCACTCCGTTGATTGCAGTGCCTTTTAGGATCACCGGAACGGTGTAGTACATCTGCCCCGCGCCGGCATCACCCGTGACCGTACCAAACACCAGGGCGACCGAGGCTGTATCGGCATAACCGGCGGTATACGCCGCCAGCGTGCCCAACGTCGACGCCGGATTGCTCCAGTACGAATAAGCCCGCAGGTATTCCTTACGGTTGATCGCATTGAACAGCGAGGTTATCAGCGAAATCGGCGTGCTACGGTCGTCGATGTAATTCGCCGCGCTTGTTGAGGTAGAAGAAGCTGTAGGTGCAACGGTTGCTGTGGGAATCGGCGCGTTGGTGGCAGTATTCACGACGGCCGGTGTGACCGTGTCCGATGGCTGCGGAGTGATCGAGGGCAACGGATTGGTAGCGATCACAAATACGGCTGTCGGCGAAGGGGTGACGGACGGTACTTGGGTCGTGGCGGGTCCGCAAGCAGCCATTGCCAACCCCAGAACGATCGATAAACTGATTAGGATCTTGTTGCGCATAAGGAACATCCTTTCTCATGGTTCGATGACCAGATAGCTAAATTATACTAACCCATCTCATAATCTGGCAGATGGAGTACAAGTTGTCAGACGAACATCCAGTATGAAAAGTTCCCTTTATCCCGTGCCATGTGCAACAGAAATTGCTCTTTATCCCCTTTTTGAAAGGTTTTAAAGAGGTTGTTCGCCTGCCTGATGATATAATTTCATCCCGGAGATAATTATCATGGTGTTAAAGTTCCTGGGGGGTGACCCCCACAAGCGTGAAGTCCAAAAATTGCTGCCGCTGGTCGATCAGATCAATGACCTCGAGGCGGGTTACGAAGCCCTCAGCGACGACGAGTTACGTGCCAAGACGACGGAGTTTCGCAGCCGCCTGGAACAGGGTGAAACGCTCGACGATCTGCTGCCCGAAGCCTTTGCCGTCGTGCGCGAGGCCTCCAAGCGCACCATCGGCCTGCGTCCTTACGATGTCCAGCTCATCGGCGGTATCACCCTCCACCGCGGCTCCATCGCTGAGATGCGAACCGGCGAAGGCAAGACGCTGGTTGCCACCCTGCCTGTCTACCTCAACGCCCTCACCGGTAAAGGTGTTCACCTGGTTACAGTCAATGACTACCTGGCACGCCGCGACGCCCGCTGGATGGGCGCAGTCTACCATGCCTTGGGCATGAGCGTAGGTGTGCTGCAAATGGCCTCCCGCACCGAGAACGGCAAGAAGGCTTTCTTGTTCGACATCGAAAAGCGTTCCCCACTCGAAGACCAGGACCAGCTCCGCATGGTCGAGCGTGTCCAGGCCTACGCCGCCGACATTACCTACGGCACCAACTCAGAGTTCGGTTTCGACTACCTGCGTGACAACCTGACTTACAGCATGAACGACCGCGTGCAGCGCGGCCATAACTACGCCATCGTGGATGAGGTCGATAACATCCTCATCGATGAGGCCCGCACCCCCTTGATCATCTCCGGCCCCGCCGAAGGCGAGCTGGAATGGTACCAGCGCATGACGCAAGTCACGCGCCAGCTCCGTCCCGAGGATTACGAGATCGATGAGAAGAACCGCACTGTCACCCTCACCGAGAACGGCGAAGGCCACGTGGAAGAGATCCTCGACATCACTCTGCGCGACCCCGAGCGCCCTGAAGACATGACTCCCGAACAGGGCAAGCTGCTCGGCTACCTGGACCAGGCTCTACGCGCTCAGTTCCTTTTCAAGCGCAACAAGGATTATTTGGTGCAGTCTGGCAAAGTGCTTATCATTGATGAGTTCACCGGAAGACTGATGCCCGGCCGGCGCTGGTCCGAAGGGTTGCACCAGGCCATCGAAGCCAAGGAAGGCGTGCGCATCGAGCCCGAGAACATCACCTATGCCACCATCACCATCCAAAACTACTTCCGCATGTACTCCAAGCTGGCCGGCATGACCGGCACGGCGCTCACTGAGGCCGAGGAGTTCAGCAAGATCTACAAGCTGGAAGTGCTGCCCATCCCCACCAACCTGGAGTTCATCACCCTGCAAACCGATGACCTTGTCGAATTAGAAGACCGCGATGAGGAAGGCTACAAATTCAATTATTACGCCCGCAAGGGTGATCCGCAGAATGAAGCTGTTTTCTTCCGCCGCAAGGACTACCCCGATGTGGTCTACCGAACCGAGGAAGCCAAGCTGCGCGCCATCACATCGGAAATCCTGCGCTATTACGTGCTGGGGCGACCGCAGTTGGTAGGTACTACCTCGGTCGAGCATTCCGAGCGCCTTTCGCAGCGCCTTGGCGCCGAACCCCTGCGCCGCCTGGTCCAGGTCCAGCTCATCCGCCAGGCCTGGCTGGATCAGCACCCCGACCACAGCTACGAGAAAGTCATCGACGAGCTGGCCTTCATGGACAAGCCGTTGAATGATCTGAATGTGAGCGAATTGCGCCAGACTGCGCGTGGACTGGGCATCGTCTCGTTCAATCCCGATGACCCTGCCAACGTGGATAAGTTGGCTGAGCTCATGCGCATCCCCGCCGATGACAAGCCCAAGCTATTGAAGTCGTTGCAGAGCGGTGTACCTCATCAAGTGTTGAATGCCCGCAAGCATGATGAAGAAGCCAAACGTATCGCCCGCGCCGGGCAGTTGGGCATGGTGACTATCGCCACCAACATGGCTGGCCGCGGCGTCGATATCAAGCTTGGCGGCGAGTTACCCGATGACGCCCTGCCGGCCGTCACGCGTGTGTTGCGCCGGGCGGGCGTGCAACCCTTCGGCCTGACCCTGGATGAGATGCGCGGCGAGTTGGATAAGCTGGGTGCCGCTTCTTTTGGCATCTATGATGCCGAGGTGAAAACCTTCTTCCAATATTTGGATGACATGGCCAAGGTGCGTGTTCTGGGCGGGCTGCACGTCATCGGCTCCGAACGCCACGAGGCGCGCCGCATCGATAACCAATTGCGCGGCCGTGCCGCCCGCCAGGGCGATCCAGGCTCGTCGCGCTTCTATCTGTCTTTGGAAGACGAAGTGATGCGCTTGTTCGGTGGCGACCGTGCTGAAAGCTTGATGAAAACCTTCAACATCGATCCCTCCATCCCTTTGGAACATGGGATGTTGGGCAGCCTGGTGGAACAGGCACAACAGCGCGTGGAAGGTTACAACTTTGACATGCGCAAGCATTTGCTGGAATACGACGACGTGCTCAACAGCCAGCGCAATCGCATCTACAGCGAGCGCGATGAGGTGTTCGAGAAACCTGAGCTATATGACAATGTCTCCGAGATGCTGCACACCGAGCTGGAACAGCGTATCCCGGATGCCTTTAAAGACGATGAAGGTCCCTGGAAACTGCTGGCGTTCTTGCAGGAGATGCAGCCGACGATTTCCATCGAGCGGCCGCGCATGATCATCCCCACCTTCAGCATGAAGCTGGTGATGGAGGATTTCCGCAAAGACCTGCCCAAGCAGGTCGATCAGGTCGAGCTGAAAAAGCGCCTGCTGGCCATGGCGCGCAAGGCGCTGGACGCCGAGCGCGAGCACCTCATGCGCAGCCTGCATCAAATGTTGGATGCCACCCTGGACTCCATCGAGGCCCAGAAGAATGAACGCCTCGAAGCCCTGGATGATTTTATCCGTGCCATTGACGATCGCGACGAGAGTGAGCCGGCTCCCAAGCCGCAGGAATTGCTGGACGAGCTTTCGATGACCACCCGCACACCCTTACGTCTTTCCGGCGATCAGCTCCACTTGCTGCCGGAGGGCGACAAAGAAGTCAAGGATACTCTGGCGCAGCAAATTGAGAGCGGTGTAACCGCCACCAATGTCAAGCGCCTGTTGGGTGCCTTCAACCGCCGCCTGGGTGAGAATCTGGACATGCAGTCGGAGCAGTTGCTGGGTATGGATTGGGACAGCATCACCGCCAATTTATTGGGCATGGTCGAGCAGATGTTCGACCGCCGCACCGAGCGCCTGGTGGGCGAAGGCGGCCAAATCAGCCAGATCATCGACGGTATCCTGGGCAAAGTCTCAAGCGAGCAGACCATCACGCTAGATGATTACAACCTGATGAACCTGCTGGTCGGCATCACCCAGACCACCCGCATGGAAATCGATGCCCACACCCACCGTCGCGGCGTGCGCCGGGTGAGCCTGCTCAATTACTTCTTCCTGGCTGCCCGCCTGATTGGCGACCGTGATCCGAAGGATGTCTCCGAGCAGATCCTCGCCCACCTGGAATTGGTCCAGAACAGCCTGACGTTGGCGCGCGGCGCCGCCGAGTTGGATCAAATGGCCGGAGCGGGTGCCATCTTGGGTATGTTGGACCCGGCTCTCCAGGCGCAGATGGCCGAGACTGTGGGGGCCGAGCATTTTGCGCAGATCGCGTCGGTCCCTCTGCCCAGCCTCAAGCCGGAAGACTTGAATCCGATCGTCCCCATCCTGGGCAAGCGTATGCAGAATGAGATCTACCGTCAGGTGCTGCTGGGTGCCATCTCCGAGTTGTGGGTCGATTACCTGACCCGCGTGGAGGCCTTGCGTGTCTCAATCGGTATGGAAGCTTACGCCCAGCGCAACCCCCTGGTCGCCTACAAGACGCAAGCCAGTGAGTTGTTCTCACAACTCCTGAGCGATATCCGTCTCGCTGTGGTCAGCCGCATGTTCACCGCCACCGTCCGCCGCCAGGCCAATGCTCCTGCGGAGCGCGAATCTGTCCCCGCCCCTACCGGTCCACAGCCCGAAAAACCCCAGCTTGCCGCCGGTACCGGCAAAAAAAAGCACCGGCACCACTGATCCCTTTTGTAGGGGCGACCCCTTTACAGGGCAGGCCACCGGGTCGCCCCTACAAAAACCAGGGGATGACAAAAGGTAACATGCCCCGCATCAAAGCCGATCTCATGCTGTTCACCACAGCTCTCATCTGGGGCAGCGTCTTTGCCATCCAGCGCATTGCTTCCCAAACTGCGGGCGTCTTCCCCTTCAACGCCACCCGTTTCTTTCTGGGTGCGCTGGTGCTGCTGCTCGTCGTCCGCTTCCGTTGGAAGCCGCAGGGCAAGCAGTGGCTCTGGATCGCCCTGGCCGGCACTCTGCTGTTCGCCGCCTCGGCCTTCCAACAGGCCGGTTTACGTTCCACCACCGCTGCCAACGCCGGCTTCATTACCGGCGCCTACGTGGTGGTCATTCCCTTTATCCTCTCGCTCTTTCTCAAAAAACGCATTTCGTGGCGGGCCTGGTTGGCAGCCGGGATAACTGCCGTGGGAATCTTTCTGCTCAGTGCCGGCAGTGAGGTCCGTCTGAACCCGGGTGATGCGCTCGAGCTGGCCGGGACATTCATGTGGGCGCTGCACGTTATCGTGGTCGGCAAAGCCGTGCAAAAAGTGGATGTGCTGACCTTTGCCATTGGGCAGTACCTGGTGGTCGGTACCTTGAACGTCATCCCCGCCCTGACGTTAGAAAGCAGTGCCATCAGCGGTTTATCGGGAATGTGGTGGGCCGTGGTCTATTCCGGCGTCCTCTCGATTGCCGTCGGCTTCACCCTGCAGGCTTCGGCGCAAAAAGTCGCTCCTCCCACCGATGCCGCCATCCTGCTCAGCCTTGAAGCCGCCTTTGCCGCCCTGTTTGGTTGGTGGTGGCTGGGGGAAACGCTTCAACCCCTGCAATGGCTGGGATGTGCCGTCATCCTGGCCGCCATCCTGATCTCGCAAATCCGCCCTGAAACGTCCCCAACCTCCTAGAGTTTAATTGGAAACAAAAAAGAGCAGGGCTTTTTGAGTCCGGCTCTTTCATTTTCAACTCGTTAAATGATCAGGCTAAAGAAACTGAGGTATTGCGATACCAGTGGGGTAACGAATGGCGCTGCCCATGGGACAACGAACTGGATCATCAGCGCAAAAGCCGCCGCAATTTCGAGCGGTTTTTGGAAGGATTCTTGCGAGCGGATCACGTCCCTCGTCTTTGCCATCTTCACTGCCGGCGGGATGGTGAACAGGAACGCCAGCCCAGCCATCCAGAACAGCACCCAATTGGGGATGAGGTGCGCAAGGAGGATGGTCAGGACTGCAGAAGCGATCCCCATGGCAAACAATGTATACATCAATATCGAAGTGGCTCGTTGGCCCAAAAGGTTTGCCGTATGCATCAAGCCCGCTTTACGGTCACCCTCCAGATCACGCACTTCATTGAACAGCTCACCATAGCCGCTGATGCAGACCACGAACAGGAACGGGAAGAACCAATTGCCATTGGAATAAGGTGAAAAGACAAAGAAAGCGCTCAGGAATTGCAACCCGGCCAACATCATGCAATGCGATAGAAAATCGAGCACCGGCATATTCTTGAATCGCACCCCGCGCCAGGAATAGAGGAAGCCCAGTGCCAGGCTGGAAATGCCAAAGACAAACGGCCAGGTGCCCAGCAGTGAAAAGGTCAATGCAGAGGTTCCCGCCACGAGCAGTGAGACATAGCGGGCATCGCGGGCCGAGATGTCTGCCGCAGAGACGGGATTGCGCTTCGCCTTTGCCGGCGTCAGCGCATCGTCAGGCGCGTCCTCCACATCGTTGATCATGAAGGCGAACGCCACAGCCAATTGATTGGCCACTACCACACCCGCAAGCTTCCAACCAAAGACACCGTTGGCCGCCGCGGCACCGAGCAAGGTCGTAACGATGACGAAAAATAAATATTCCTTATACCTCGCCAGGCGGATCAAACCGTCTAGTTTCCGTTTCAAGGCTCTTCTCCTTTTAGAAGCGGGGATGAATAAAAGATGGCCCACCGAATAAACGTTGATAAGATTGTAGCATATTCTGCGCTCATAAAAAAGCGCCTTCTTTCCTCACCCAAAGCAATTGCATCTCATCCCAGGCAAGAATTTTCGAACTAAGACTTGATGTTGAACTGTCATTGCGAGCCACGTTTGTTGTGGCGAAACAATCTCCGACAAGCCTGAGATTGCCCTGCCCAGTGGGGTCGGGGTTTGGAAAAGCACCAAACCTCTCGCAATGACATGTTGGTGGCCATTCATCAGATGAAACATACATATGATGCAATTGCCCTGTTTCCTCGCCTATTCTTTTGGACACATCTGATACAATGAGTCGTATGAAACGCTGGCAGTTCTGGGTTGGGGTGGTCATTAGCGCCGTCTGCCTTTGGTGGGCTGTGCGCACGCTGAACCCTGCCGACCTATGGCAGGCGATCATCCACGCCGATTACTGGTGGATTTTGCCGGGGATCGCAGTTTATTTCATTGCCGTGTGGGTGCGTGCCTGGCGCTGGCATTATCTTCTGCGTCCAATAAAAAAGATAAAGACAAGTGTCATGTTCCCCATCACCTGCATCGGGTATATGGGCAATAACATCTACCCGGCCCGCGCCGGCGAAGTGCTGCGGGCAGTGGTGCTCAAACGCCGTGAGGGTGTGCCGATCTCTGCCTCACTGGCCACCATCATCGTCGAACGCATCTTCGACGGGATTGTCATGCTGGCATTCGTCTTTTTCAATCTGAATCAATTGACCCAGATGTCCAATGTGGTCATCCCCATCGCCAAATGGAACTTAACCGTCCAAGACATTGCACTATGGGGCAGCGTGGTATTTTTCGGCGCCTTGCTGATATTCCTACTGGCAGCCATGTTCCCGCGCGTGACCGCCCGGCTGGGCCAATGGTTCATCGACCGTGCGCTGCCAGTGCGATTGCGCGAGCAAACCTCCGACGTGATGCACAAATTCCTGGATGGGCTCGAATCACTACGCTCGCCGGCCAACGTGCTGATGGTATTCTTCACTTCCGTTCTCATCTGGCTGCTGGAAACCGTTAAGTATTGGCTGGTCATGCACGCCTTCCCTTTCAGCGTCAGTTTCTTCACGTTGCTGCTGATCAACGGTGTGGTCAATTTGACCATCACCATCCCGGCCGCGCCTGGCTATGTAGGAACCTTCGACCTGCCCTCCATTATCATCCTCATCGCCGCCGGCATCGAACGCGGCATGGCCAGCGCGTATACCTTTGTGCTCCACTTCGCCCTCTGGTTCCCCATCACGGCATTGGGAGCATGGTATCTGGCGCATGAGGGCATCCAATGGACCGATTCGCTGAGAGTGGAAGTCCAGGCGCCCGAAATCTCGGGGGATTGATTATTCAGTTCGATAACTTCCTGCGAGTATCAATGGAACAAGTTTTTCAAGCGCTCAAACTGCCGGAGCTTCGATGTGTTGAGTCTCGCTGTGGTTGCGATTCACCAGATAAATACCCAGCAGCACCGTCGCACCGCCTGCCAATTGTGCCAGGCTGAGCGGTTCGCCCGCCACCGGGATGGCGATCAAGGCCGTCAACACCGGTTGTGCGATCATCGTTGGCGAGACCACCGATGCAGGTAAATGCCCCAGGGCATAGACCAGCGAGTAAATCCCCCCGATCTGTGAAATGAGCGCCACGCCGAAAAAAGCCAGGATAGTAGGTAAAGAGTACCCAACCTGGGTATAACCAAGTCCCAGGTTGACGGCCATTAGTGCCACAGCCGCCGTCAGGGTGGCAACCCACAAATAGGCCATGGAACTCATGTGTTCCCGGCAGCGCTGGGCTACAAGGAAATACCCGGCATAAAATACGCTGGAAACCAATGCCAACAGGTCACCCGTCGAGAATTGCGGATGCCCTGCAAAATCGCTGCCCAACACCACCGTTGCCCCGGCCAAAGCCAGTGCCAGTCCCAGCCAAAAACGAGGCGGTAATTTCTCATGCCAGATGGTGAAGGCGAACAAGGCCACCCACAAGGGGTCGATATTATTGAGCAGGGTGGCATTGGCGACCCGTGTATACGACAACGCAGTACTCCAAAATCCATGGTCCATTGCGGTGAACACACCGCCCAGCATTGCCAACAGCACCCAGCGCCCATCCAACGGTGGATGCTGCCGCTTGTCCCGCAACCAAAACGGAAAAAGGAAAATGGAAGCCAGCGCCATGCGAAAGAACGAAGTGACCGTCCCCGGCACGTTGGACCAGCGCACGAACAGCGCCGACACACTGAGCGCCAACACGCCGCACACAAGCGCAATATAGGGCAGCAAAGCTTTTGGGGGAGTAATACGCATCGGCTGATTTTACCACCAACCCTACGCTCACCTTACAAAACAGTTGGGCGTGTGCGTGCTTGTTATTTGCCTTATCTTCATTACAATGAATCGTGTCTTACTTTTTCGCGCCTGTGAAAAAGTGGACGCCGAGTTTTTTAGTTTAGAGGAGGATTTCCATGATCATTTGTAATCAATGCCATAGTGAGAACGAGCTGGGCAGCCGCTATTGCAAGCTGTGCGGCGCCGCATTGGAGACTTCGCCAAACGCGTCCGGCCACAGCCCCAGCAGTTGGTTCGGCATCATGACCTTGCGACTGGTGGTCACCATCCTTTTATTGTGGATCGCCGGCGTCGTCTTGATCAACTTGAATTTCATCCATCAACTGGCGCTGCCGGGGTTGAGCTTGTCCCCCACCAGCCTGATCGGCACAGTCGTGCTGTTAACGATTGTGGCGCTGTTGGTGAAGTACGCCTTCGACCTTAGCGCCATCTGGCCGCAACTTTTCCCACGGATGCGGGTTGGCGGCACGCTGCTATCCGGCATCATCCAATTGCTGGCCCTGGCGTTGGCGTATTCAGCGCTGCAGCCGTTCATGATCGGTTTATTCGGCAGCACGGAGCCGGTCACCATCCTGCAGGTAGCCCTGGCCATTTGCGCCATCTCGGTGGTTGTATGGGTGGGTTTGGAAGTTTACCGCGCCATCCCCGGTTGGATTGAAAACCTGCGCCGCCGCCCGAGCCTTTCCATGCAATCTCCATCGTTTTCCGAACCGGCGACCGTTTTGTCACATGCAGAATCACGCCCTGGGCCCGCCCGTTTCGATGTGGATGCAGCCACCCGGCCATCCATCTCGCAGTCTGAAAAGACGGTGATTGCTTCTAAGAATAAACCATCCTGAAGCTGCAGTAAAAGAGAAGTTGTCCCTTCGGGCATCACCCTCATCATTGGTTTGGCACGCAAAGCCCCGCCTAAGAAGGCGGGGCTTTGGTTAGCTACTTCCCATCTTGGCAGCGTCAAGGTCTGGTGGCTTGCCTGCCGTAATCGCACCATTGCAGCACCGGGCACACGTCGCAATGGGGTTTACGCGCCAGGCACACCTCGCGCCCAAGACGGATAAGGTTCAAATGCGCCGGGCCGTATTCATCCGGCGGGAAAAGTTTCGCCAGGTGGTCATGTGCCTGCTCGACCGTCATCTTGGGCGGGCGCAGGCCGATCCGACCGGTCACCCGGTAAATATGAGTGTCCACCGGGAACGCCGGCTTGCCCAACGAGAAGAGCAGTACGATAGCAGTTGTTTTACGCCCAACACCTTTGAATTTCAACAGCCATTCACGTGCTGCTTCGATCGGGAGTTCGCCGAGGAAGCTTAGGTCTAATATTCCACGTTCTGCAGTGATCTGGCGCAGCACCTGTTGGATGCGCGGCCCTTTCTGGTTGGCCAACCCGGCAGAACGGATGGCCTCCACCACTTCTTCCGGCGGCGCATCCCGCACGGCTTCCCACGTGGGGAAGCGCCCGCGCAGACGTTGAAAAGCCGCATCGCGGTTGCGGTCGTTGGTATTCTGAGAAAGGATGGTGGAGATCAGCTCGTCCAACGGGGCAGTCGGATTCTGCCATTGGGGAGTGCCGAACACTTCCAAAAGCCTGCGATGGACAGCCATGGCCCGTTGCCGAATGTCCGGCGTGATTTCAGGTGTGCTTTGCATCACTGTTTGTCATCATCCCAACTTTTTGGTAAACACCTTCTGGTTTTTCTCGTACGAGTAACCCAGGTTTGAATAAAACCGGTGCGCAGTCTCGCGAATGATATTGGAACGCAGACGTACAAGAGGCATACCGTTCTCCCGTGCCCAGGCCTCAGCCCGATGCATCAATAGTCCACCTACGCCTTTGTTGCGCCAACGCTCATCCACCACCAATCCGCCAATTTCCGCGAAAAGGTCGGTTTCAATCTCACAGACAATGAATGCGTGCACCCACCCGATCACATTGCGATCGGCTTCGGCAACAAAAATTGCCTGGCCAGGTATACTCAGCAAGTGCGTCAGGCGATCTGCAACACCTTGAGCATCGACTTCATAGCCCAATTGTCGGGTCAATACGACCAAAACAGTCGCATCGCTCGTCGCTGCCGGACGGATTTGAACCGGGAGATTAGTCATAGTCTAGTGAAAGTTTGGAATTGTTAATTCCTAAAGAACTTTTTTAAAACTTCAAGGCAGATCGGTATTCACCAATCTCGATCTGTTGCCAGTTGTATATCGGTCGGGCATCGAACTCTGCCAGCAGGTGCAGTTGTTCGGATGACAAGACGCCAAGGTGTTTCAGGATTGCCAGGGCAATGATTGGGCGCACCCGCGAATCGGTGCTGATGCCGGGGAAAGTCGGGCGCACGTGACCGCCCAGATCACCATCGCTCACTTTGAACGCAATCCCAATCGCCGGGCTATCCGCGCCCAAGGCACCGGGCATCAACCCCATGATCTGGTAACCTTCGGCGCCGGCCTTGCACAAAATCTTTCCATCCGCTGCATCCATCAAGGCAGTATCGAAGCGACCGGGGCCGGCTACCATCCTGGCATTGGAGGTCATGGCGTGGGTGATCTTTCGGCATGCTGTTGCACGTGTTTCCGGCAGTTCGACAGGATCACACAGCCGTGCCATGGCCCACGCCGCATTGCGAAGCGGCACGGCAAAGGTTGGGACGGAACAGCCATCGACCCCCACTTCCACCTGCTGCATTTCCATGCCGCACATCTCGGCGAAGGTCTGCAG
>JBEKEX010000040.1:0-14715 GCA_050013615.1 Anaerolineaceae bacterium | reverse complement strand
TGGGTTTGGGAAAGGCGTTCCCCAATTCATTGAATCCCATACAGCACCCACAAGACAAAACAATGAGTGCAATGATGATAACCAACTTTGCTTGCTTTCCAGACTTCCAATAATTTACATATCGATTCCAAAGTGATCTCATTTTATCCTCCCAATTTTATTATTGCAATTTTAGAATTAAAGTTCTATAATAACGTTATCACTAAATAAAGGGGCTTGAAACGGGTATTGTCTTTGTGGTATCCTTTTCCAAACTTTTTCTTCATTTCTTTGGCTAGATCATCAGCGGTATCCTTGTCTTCCCAACAGCCATGCGCCAGATTAAAAGTGTCTACAATTGCGCCATCCAAGCGAAGGTTCAATCCATTATGCTTGAAAGGGTATTGCTCAATCAACGTCTGGTTCATTTGTCCGGCGCAGTGGCGTAATACATTAGCGAATACTGGAGAAACTGCGCCTTCGCTTTTCGCGTTGAGAAAACCTGTGAGGTTATCCAACTCAGCATAATAGGCCTTGATCGCTTTATGATCTGGTTTTAGGTTTAGTCCCATATTACTCCCCGCAAAAACAGTATTCCCTTTATCTTACACAATATTTTACACATTACAAAATTAATGACAGTAGGCGAATATAAAGTATCGGCTGATAATATCCCTTAGCGAATTTTCCCTTTCAAGCTTTCCGCATCCACTGCTTCCGCCCTCTGGATCAATTCCCGCGCCGCGTCGACTTTGCCCCACACATTCCACAATAGTACACCGCGCACCTGATCGTCCTTCAAATAATACAAAACGCCCTTTTTATACGGTTCCTCCCAATCGGCGACAATCTGCAGGCGCGCATCCAGCTCGCCGACCGCTTCGTAGCCGATATCGAACATGTCGGAATAGAAATAGGGCAGATAGCGGTACGGGTCGGTTCTCCCGGCACCTGCGGTGCCTGCACCTGTGGTGTGGGCCATGTTCCGCCCGGCCGTGAGCCCCATCATGTTGGCGTTGTCCTCGTGCTCCACCCGGCGGCGCACTTGCAATACCTTGTCTTCGAAATTGGCTACGTCGCCCGCGGCATAGATATCCGGGGAGCTGGTCTTCAAGGTTTCGTCGACGAGGATGCCGTTCTGCACCTGGATGCCGACTGCCTCGGCCAGTTGCGTATTGGGGATGATGCCGAGGCCGGCCACGATGCCATCGGCGGGGATGTCGATATTCCGGCCATTGGCATCCCGAGCGTGGACGACGAACGTCGAACCTTGTGTGTCGATGCCGGTGACGTTGTGCTTCGGCATGATCTGGACGCCTTTGTCCTGGTAATACTTGTTGATATATTCCAGAATGTCGGCTGGGAAGATGCGGGCGGCGATGCCCTCTTCGGGGAAGACTTCGACCACCTGGCGGCCGTTCATGGCCAGCGCCGCAGCCACCTCGGAGCCGATGAAGCCGCCGCCGATGACGGCGAATTTCGAGCCCTTTTCGGTCCACAGGCGCAGCCGCTGATAATCGTCCAGGGTGCGGAAATAATTCACCGCCTCACCGCCGAACGGTAACCGCCGCGGCGTGCCGCCGGTGGCCAGCAGCAATTTTTCGTAAGTATGGGTCTGCCCATGGTCGTCGGTGATCGTTTTACCTTTCACGTCGATGCCGGTGACCGTGCGTCCCAGGAACATGACAACGTTCAAACTCTCCGTGTTGCGCCAGATGCTATCCAGCGGTTTGCCTTTCCATAGCTTTTTGGAAAGCGGGGGACGGTTGTAGGGCGGGTAGGTCTCGGAAGTGAATAAAGCGATGGTGCCCTGGGGATCGACCTCGCGGATGCCTCGTACAGCGGAATCGGCCGTCATGCCGCCGCCGATGATCACGTATTTGAATTTTGCCATGGCGAAACCCTCCCGAAAAAACTTTCACCCCTATTATCCACCCAAACATCAAAAATGCCATCCCCATGCATCATTTTGGAATGGCAGACAATCAAGCAACACTTGCGTGCTTATTGTTTTGCAGGAGTGACGATGAGGAAGTGCAATACCAGGGCAGTGACCAGCGATGCCACAGCCGAAGCAAGGAAGGTAGCCGGATAGCCCGAGACATCGGCCAACCAGCCGCCTAACAAGGGGGCGATAATGGCCGCCGGCGCGCCCAAGGTATTGACGATCCCCACGTAGGTGGGGCGGGCGTGCTCAGGGCCGAAGCTGAGTGAGTACGCGAGGCCGACCGTCCAGAAGGTGGTGACAGCGATGCCTTCCAGGATCATGACCAGGGGAAAAGCAGCCATCCCGGGTGCCAGCCAAGCCAGGCCGGCACTGAGCATGGAGGCGGCGGCACCGATCTCGAGCACGCCTTTGTGGTTCCAATGGTCAGCAATCCAACCCAGGATGGGGTTGGCGACCACCTGGGTGAAAAGCAGGATGCCGGTCATGACGCCAGCCGTGGCAACATCCATGTGGATGACTTCGACGGCGTAGACGATATAGAATGAGAATCCCATCATGCCGAACTGGAACAGCACGCGGCTCATCAGGAAACCCAGGAAGGGCCTGTCATTGCGCAGGATCTGCCGCACGTTGCTCCATAAGGGTGGCTGCTCTATCGCAGGGTCGGCCAGGGAATAGATTGGCTCGCGTGTCGTGCGCAGAAAGATCCAGGAAATGCCCATCAACAGGATGCAGATGAGAAAGCAGCCGGCAAAACCGGCGTTCGATGGATTCTCTTCGAGGATGATCCCGGCGACGACCGCCCCGGCGCTGCCGGTGAGGTTCGAAGCAGCAGTCTGCATGCCGAAGAAAGTGGCCCGCGTTTCAGCGGGGAAGACCTTGCCGATCATGTTTTGCCAGGCGTTGGCGGCGAAGCCAGCTCCCAATCCCTGCCATACGAGAAGCATGAAGGTCAAAACGAGTGTGCCGGTGGTGCCGATGGCCGGCATGAACCAGGCCAGGGCTGCCAACCCCAAGAAGGGCAGGCGTTCCTGGGTGGTCATCAGCAAGACGAAAGGTTTCAAGTGGGTCAGCCGCGAGATGCGTTTGGCAGAGAACAACTGGGGAAGCTGCCAGCCCACACTGTGGATGGCGGGGATCAAGCCGATCAGCAGGGGTGAGCTGGTCATTTGGGATACGAACAAAGGGATGATGGCAGTGAAAGACGCAAACCCCAGGCCAAAGCCAAAAAAACTCCCATCGCACATATTGACGATGAAGTTGTGTTTTAAATTACGCTGCAGTTCAGAATTGAAACGATTGGACATGCCGATTTTTCTTGTGGTCCATAAAGACCCCGCTCAAACTGGACGGGGTCTTTGTGATCGTAAAGGTTCACCAAAGTGACGTCGAATGACTAATACTCGTCCGTATCCTCTTCGTCCAACCAGGATTCCTCCTCATCTTCGTCTTCGTCAGAAAGTTCCTCCCATTCTTCAGCTTCTTCATCTTCCCACTCTTCTTCAGGGGGGGTTTCAGCATTGGGGGAGTAGGTGCCACAACCCGAATCGGGGTCTAATTCGATCTGCGCAGCACTACAGTAACCTTCGTCAAGAAAAACGCAATCGAGGTAGTGACAACGAATTCGTGCCATTTTTAATTCCTCCTTTTTAAAACTAAATTACTTCCTTCAACCATACCAGTGATAATATGAAGATCAGCGTCATAATGACTGCAGAAACGACACAAAATGGACAGATGGCATTGATGACGAACAGCTCGAGGTAAGTGAGATAGGCTGAAAAAAGCACCCCAATCAATCCGAGCCCAAAGGTTCCAAAAATACCAACGCTCCGCCCTGACCCGCCACGCGTGGCTACAAATGTCAGAACGAGAATCGCCACATACGCCAGCGCCCCGAGCATCGCGACCGGGATGCCGTAAATCTCTGAGAACTTGCTGGAATTGACGGTCCAGCAGTCGCCAACTCCCTGGATGCAAAGCTGAGGATTGTTGGAGAATTTCATAATGGTCAAGTAGATCGCATCCACCAATCCCAGCCCGGCGAGGACTTGTATGGCTCTCGACAGCTTGTTATTCATGTTTTACCTATCATCATCCAACAGCCAGGCGGTTAACGTCACGCCAGCAGGAAGCGATTTTACCTCAGGTGGGACAATCAGTAAAGCGTTTGCCTGTACGAGTGAGTACAGGTTTCCCGACCCCTGATGACCGGTCAGGACGGCTTCGAAGCCATCTCCTTTGCGGCTGATGATGGCCCTGAGGTAACTTTGCCGTCCATCCGATTCAATGGGGTGCGCAGTGACAGCCTGGACCATGTGCGGGAAAGTCGTGGCGGTCCCGGATAGTTTTTGCAACACCGGTTGAATGAAAACCAGGAAGCCGACGAAGGCTGATACCGGGTTGCCGGCCAAGCCAATCAGCGGGATGCCATGGTAACTCCCGAAGGCGATGGGTTTCCCAGGCCGCATGTTGACACGCCAAAATTTGATCGATCCGTTTGACTCGATGACAGCGCGGACGTAATCGTGCGCCCCGACGCTCACGCCGGCGGTGGTCACGATCAGGTCTACTTTTTCCGAACACGCCCGGTCAAGGGTGGACTGGATGGCGTGAGGATCATCCTTTGCAATTCCCAGGCGTACCACCTCGCATGCGGCTCTTTCGACCAAGGCAGCCAGAAAGATCGAGTTGGTATCATAGATCTGGCCCGGCGCGAGCAGCTCACCCGGCGGGCAAAGCTCGTCACCGGTTGAGAGTAAGGCAACCCGCGGGGTGCGATACACAGTGACGTCGGCAAACCCCAGGGTGACCAAAACACCCATATCCTGTGGGAGTAGTCGGCGGCCTTTTTTCAACACCAACTCACCCTTTCGAATGTCTTGCCCCACAGGGCGGATGTAATCGCCAACGTGCGCCGGACTGAAGATTAATGCCTGTTTTCCGGTAGCTTCCTCACTTTGGTTGGGAAGAGCGTCTGTCTCTTCGATGGGGATCACCGCGTCGGCACCGGCAGGTAACACTGCGCCGGTCATGATGCGCGCCGTTTCGCCCGACCGGATGCCTTTTTCGGGTGAGATCCCGGCCGGTATCTCCATGACGACTTTCAACTTGACCGGTTGGCTGCGGCTGGCAACACCCGTTTCACCGGCCTTGACGGCAAAGCCATCCATGCTGGAAAACGGATAAGCCGGCAGGTCGAAAGGGGCAACGATATCGACCGCCAGGACGTGATCCAAACTCCGCTCGACCGGTACTTGTTCGGTCGGTAGGGGAGAAAACTCGGAAAGGATTAGATTTTGGGCTTCTTCGACCGGAAGTAGTTCTGCCACGGTTAACCTCCACGATCGGGACGGGCGTGATTATATCATCACTTGTGCCCAGTAAGCCTTTTTGTGAACCCAGTTCTTTTTATGATTGGGTAGAGATATTTTGATCGAAGTGATATTTCCATGTTTAACTGGGTACTAACCCGGTTTCAGGCGATGAGCTTCCATTACATTGGGGAGGTTCTCGATGCGGGTCAACAGCCGGCTCAATTGGGCGATGTCCCCCACATCGATGAGTAGGTTGATCGTGGCCAGGTTGTGCGTGACCTTGAGATTTATATCTTGTAAATTGACGTTCTCATTGGTTAATGTGTTCGAGATATCCCCCATCAATCCCTGCCGATCATAAGCTTTGATCTGGATCATGATTGGGAAAGTCTTTTGCGCTTCGCCCCAACTCACTTTGACAATTCGTTCTCGGTCCGTCATGCGGAGGATGTTGGGACAATCGCGCCGGTGAATGGTAGCACCTCGGCCTCGAGTGATATAGCCGACGATCTCGTCACCGGGGGCAGGGTTGCAACAACGCGCCATACTGGTCAGCAACCCTTTCAGCCCCAGCACAGCCACGGAATCATCGGCAACTTTGCTTTCGGTGGAGGGATGCGCTTGAAGTAGCGGGTCTTTGTCTTTATCGACCTCGCTCAAGCGGTTGATGATTCGGCCGGTGGCGATGTCGCCATCGCCGAGCGCCACGTAAAGATCATCGACCGATTTGTATTCGAAAGCCCGGCTGAGCTTCTCCAGGTCGACGTTGCTCAGCCCCAGGCGATGCAGCTCGCGTTCCAACGCCAGCTTGCCTTGGGAAAGGTTTTGTTCACGATCCTGGCGCTTGAACCATTGGCGGATCTTCGAACGGGCGCGTTGGGTTTTGACCAGGTCCAGGTTGGGGTTCAGCCAGTCGCGGCTAGGGCCGCCTTGTTTTGCTGTCAATATTTCCAACTGGTCGCCGGTCTTGAGGTTGTAATCGAGGGTGACCAGCTTGCCGTTTACCTTGGCACCGCGGCAACGGTTGCCGATTTCGGTGTGGACGTGATAGGCAAAATCGATAGGTGTGGAACCGCTGGGCAGATCGATGATATCACCGCGGGGGGTGAAGACGTAGACGCGGTCTTCGAAGACATCCGACTTCATCCCATCGACGAATTCTTGGGCATCTTCGACATCCTGACGCCAATCCATGAGCTTACGCAGCCAGTTGATACGCCGGTCGAAGGTCTCGTCGCGTGGACCCTTTTCCTTATAACGCCAGTGAGCGGCAATGCCGTACTCGGCGTTCTGATGCATGCTGGTATCGCGGATCTGCACTTCTAAAGGTTTGCCGTCATCATAAAGGATGGCGGTGTGAATGGACTGGTAGAAGTTGTCTTTGGGCGCGGCGATGTAATCGTCGAATTCATGCGGGATGGGACGCCAATGGGTGTGGATGACACCCAGAGCGGCGTAGCACGCAGGCACGTCGGCGACGATCAGCCGCACAGCGCGCAAATCGAGCACCATCTCGAAGGGACGACTCTTTTCGTGCATCTTGCGGTAGATGGAATAGATGTGCTTGGGTCTACCGCTGATCTCGGCCTGGATGCCGGCTTCGTCCAGCGTTTTTTTCAGTTTCTCGATGATCTGCTCGATCTCTACCTCACGGTCCTTGCGCCGTTCGGCGAGTTTTTCAGCGATCTCTTTATATTTTTCAGGGTCAACGTAGCGGAAGGCGAGGTCTTCCAGCTCCCACTTCATTTGCCAAATGCCGAGCCGGTTGGCCAGGGGAGCAAATATCTCCAGGGTCTCACGGGCGATGCGACGCCGTTTTTGCTCAGGCATGAAACCCAGCGTGCGCATGTTATGCAGGCGGTCGGCGAGCTTGATGAGCACCACGCGGATATCATCGCCCATGGCGAGGAACGTCTTGCGCAAGGTCTCGTTGGCCAGGTCTTTGCGCCGGCTGCGTGAACTGATGGTACCCACCTCAAGCTCATCACCCTCATCGCCGGGTTCGGTGCTGGTCAATTCATTTTTGTGTTGGTCAGCCCTGGAGACACGGGGAAGGTTGGTCAGCTTGGTGACGCCATCCACCAGGCGGGCGATCTCGTCGCTGAACTCGCGGCGGATATCGTCCAGGGTAACTTTTGTGTCTTCCACCGTATCGTGAAGCAAACCGGCAATGACCACCGCCGGCGGCACACGCATTTCAGCAAGGATGATGGCGACCGCTTCACAGTGGGTGAGGTAAGGTTCCCCGGAGGCACGCTTTTGCCCGGCATGTGCTTTTTCGGCAAATTGGTAAGCACGCGTGATCATTTCGCGGTCGACCACGCTGTAGTTATCCGGCAAAACTTTTAACAGATTCTCCAGGGCCATTCATGCCTCAATTCAACCCTTGACCCGTCAATGTGTCAAATGACACTCTCGAGTTGGCTCCTAGTATACCAATAATCGAATCTTGTTACCAGCATGCTTTAGGGACGAGAGTCTGGTGAGAACGACCGGTAGAATACCTGGGGGATGAAGCCGTTCTGACGGATGACCTGGCTATACCAAAGACCACTTTGCTTGACGATGCGCTGCTGGGTCTCGAAATCGACGTAAACCACGCCAAACCGCTTCGAATAACCGTAGGACCATTCGAAATTGTCCATCAATGACCAGACCAGGTAGCCGGCGATGGGCAGGCCTTTTTGGATGCAGGCGTGCACCTGGGCGAGATGATCCTGGATGTATTGAAGGCGCCGGGGATCGCGCACGCTGCCATCCGCATCCACGCCATCGGTAACGGAGGTGCCATTTTCGGTGATGATGATGCTGGCCGGGTGATATTCCTTCCAGACCATTTCCAGCATGTTGCTGATCCCTTCGGGATAAATCTCCCACATCTCCGAATAATCACGTCCGGGAATTTGGACATTCTCGAATGCCATGATGGGGATTGCCGGGTTGTTCTTGACCACGAAACGTGAATAGTAATTGAGGCCCAAAAAATCCAACGGAGTGGAGATGATCTTGAGGTCATTGGCGAGTGTGGGAGGGAATATGGAATCGAATGTGCCGGCAATCAACTCAGGATATTTTCCCTTGAAGAGCGGGTCCATCATCGACCCAAGCATGAAAGCGTTGGCGCGGGAAGCTGCTTCTTTGTCTTCATCGCTATCCGAGGCGGGCTGCACGTCGCTGGTGTTGAGCACGATGCCCGCCTTAATGGGGTGGTGGGCGGCTTTGCGCAAAGCTTCCATGCCCATGCCGTGCGCCAGGAGGAGGTGGTGGGCCGCAGCAAAGGCGGCGTTGAAATCTTGCACACCGGGAGCGTGATTGCCGAACAGATGCCCGTTCATCACGACCACCGCAGGCTCATTGAGGGTCGTCCAGTAGGTCACGCGGTCGGACAATTTATCCGCCATGATCTTGCAATAATCACTGAAATAAGAGGCTGTATCGCGGTTGGTCCAGCCGCCTTCATCCTGCAGCATTTGCGGTAGATCCCAATGGTACATTGTGATGAATGGGGTGATGCCTTTTTCCAACAAATAGTCCACGAGGCGGCTATAGAAATCAATACCGACTTGATTGATGGCACCTTTGCCTGTGGGCAGGACGCGCGGCCAGGAGATGGAGAAGCGATACATGTGCAGCCCCAAGGTCTTCATCAGGTCGACATCTGCTTTCCAGCGATGATAATGGTCTGCGGCCACGTCCCCTGTTTGGCCCTTGAAAGTCTTTCCCGGCAAATGGGAAAAAGTGTCCCAGATGGAAGGCCCCTTGTTATCCTCATTCCAGGCGCCTTCGATTTGATAGGAGGCTGTTGCAGCACCCCACAAAAAGTTTTTTGGGAAAGAAAGTTTCGAATCCATTCATTCCTCCGGAGTTATGAGTGTTCGGTCTGTTCTATCAATTGCTGGAGCGGAAGTTCTTCGAGAGATGGGATGATCCTGCTGGCGTGTGACAAATCCAGCGACCGCGAAATTTGGTTGGGGATGGCCACACAATAAATGCCTGCCGCACGCGCGGCGGTGATGCCGTTGGGTGAATCCTCGAAGGCGATGGCCTCGGCGGGTTTGAGCTGCAACGCCGACAGACTGGCATTATACAACGCCGGGTCGGGTTTGGCAGGGGATATGTCGTCGGAGGTGAAGACCACGTCGAAAAAATGGCGCAAGCCGAGGCGATCGAGATGGTAGTACACCCAAGCATTCTCGCTGCTGGAGGCAACGGCCAGTTTCAATTTAAGCAATTTGGCCGTATTGAGGTAATCCACCACGCCCGGCAGGATTTTCTGCTCGAGCACCAATTCGCGCTCTCTTTGACGCTGGGCAGCCCTCAATTCTACCCGGTCGAACGTCTCGCCGGTATCTTCACTCAAAGCCGAGATCAAATCGAACGTCTGCGGGCTGGTCCCCAGGCATTTCGCGTAAGTTTCCAGGCTAAGTGAAACATGATGTCTTTGAAATTCTTCCTGCCAGGATTGGTAGCAGGGTGTTTCTGTATCCAAAATCAAACCATCGAAGTCGAAGATCAAACCTCTAATCGTCATAATTCCTCAACGTATCATAGATATTAGGTGGAAGTATGCAGTGACATGCTCAAGATGTCAAGTGGCATACAGAATCATTTACGCGCACGCCTATCAGTGTTGAAGTACGCATGTTCTTTTGTAATGAGGTTATTACCCCGAAGATCGCCCGGATTATTGCAACAGCTCCTGACCGACGAATTTTCGATAAGGCGTCAGGTAGCTGAGCGTTTCCTGATCCTTTTCCGTGGTCCTGTTTTCCACCAAACGCAGCAACAATTCGGCAACACTGGGCCCCAACATAAATCCCTGACCGCACATCCCGGTCGCCAGCAAAAATCCTTCCGCTTCTTTAACCCACCCAACAATGGGAAAGCCATCAGGGGTCATCGGATATAGCCCCCGCCAGGTGCGACGCACGCGGACATTTTTTAGTCTGGGCATCACTTCGATCATCCTGCGCGCCACCATGGGGAGAAATGTGCTCGTCTCCTGGGTGTCGTGTCCCCAGATGCTTGGGCTGGGAGTGATACAGAAGATGATCTGTCCGGTGTAATGCTGGTAGAAGTAATAATTGCTCGAGCCGGGCACTGGGCGGATGTCCACGATCATCGGATCGAGGAACCGGGCAACAGGTTCGGTGACGGCGGCTTCATGGGAATCGGGGTTGACCGGAACATTCACCCCGGCCAATTTTCCAATCTCTTTCGACCAGGCGCCCGCTGCATTGATCACTATGTCGGCACTATATTCGCCTTGGGGGGTTTTGACACCTTTGACCTTGCCATGCTCGCTGATGATGCCGGTTACCGGTTCGTTGAAATGGAACTCGGCGCCGCATTGGCGCGCATGCGTGTAGAAAGCGTGGGCTGCTTGCAAGGGCGACGCATTGCCGTCGTCGGGTGAAAGTGTCCCGCCCAACAATCCGTTGGGGTTAAGGTCTGGGACACGTTCGAGCAATGCTTTGGCATCATACCAATCGTTATTCAATCCATAACTTTTCTGAGTGACCAGCAGCTCTTTCAGGGCTTTCTCTTCCCGGTCACGATAGGCGACGAAACAATAGCCGCCGCGATACCATTCGATGTCATCTCCGAATGTTTCCTTCCAGGTGGAGAAAATCTCGATGCTGCGCAGCGAAAGCCGGATCTTGGCCGGGTCGGAATGCGTGGCACGTATGCCGCCGATGGCGCGTTTGTTCGAGCCCTGCCCGACGCTGGCACCGCCATCCAAAACCAGGGTGCGATGACCTGCCTGGGCCAGGTAGAAAGCGGCTGGGGTGCCCACCGAACCGGAACCGATCACGATGACGTCGTAGTGTGGAATGGTGCGATTATTCATGGGCCACGTCCTTGGCTTTCCCACTGCCTGCAAAGACTTCCAAGGGAACCTCGACGAACACGGGGCGTTTAGTCTGCGCAACGACTTCCGACATGGGAATGCCTTCATCTTTGAAGATGCGCAGGATGATGGCATTGCAGGTTTTGGCTCCGCATGATCCCATGCCGGCACGGGTGACGGCTTTGATCTCGTTGATGTCTCTTAAGCCTTCGTGGATCACCTTGCGAATTTCGGCTGCGGTGACGCGCTCACAACGGCACACGATGGTGTCGTCTTCGACGTGCGACACGTAGTATCCCATCGGCTGCGTTATTTGTTCGGATTGTACCTGGATGCCGGCGATGCGAGCAGCGTATTCCTTGGGTGCCTTCACCTGTATCACCCACGTGCGATCCATGGCGGTGTTCCCCCGCACATAAACGACTTTCAATTTGCCCAACGGCCGGCCTTCCGTATCCAACACCGTGACCAGATCATCTTTTTTCAACGCTTCACGGCCAAATTCGTAAGGAATCGAAACTAACGGTATATCAGGATCGGCACGGTAATCCAGCAACGTGATGGCTAAACCCGGGCAGCCCGCCACGCATTTAAGGCAGCCTTTGCAGCTAGCCTCGCTGCCGATGAAGCGCGGAATGTTGCGAATATCGTTCTTATCCACCTCGATGAGGCCTTGCGCACATGAGACCGCGCAGGGGTTGCAGGGGATCTCTTGGGTGCAGTGCAACACCGGGACAAAACCTTTGGCAACCTCCGGCAGAACCTCGTTGAGCCGTTTGCCGGGCTTTGACTTGAGGATTTCGCCGGCGCGATACCATTCCTGGGGGATTTCGCCGATGTCATGGCCGAGCGCCTTGGCGATTTCGAGCCCCTTGATCTTTCCCGAGAAGATGGCTGCCGAAGCTTCGGCTATCTCTTCAGCGTCCCCGGCAGCAAAAGCGGGGAGGTTGAATTCCCTGGCTTTTACGTAGAACTCATCCACGGGATCGAGGCCGACGGCGATCAGCACACTGTCACACTCGAAGGATTTTTCCGTGCCGGAGATAGGTTGGAATTTTTCATCCACTTTGGCAATCGTCACCGATTGGACGTTCTCGTCGCCATTGGCACTCAAAATAGTGTGCGATGTATAGATCGGGATGCCCATGCGCACCAATTTGTCCTTGTGAACCTTATATCCGCCGCATTCCGGCAGGGCTTCCACAAGACCGGCAACCTTGATGCCTGCCTGCAGGGCATGATAACCGGCGATGAGACCGACGTTACCGCCGCCGACGATGAACAGTTTCTCGGCGGGGCGAACCAGATCGCGGTTGACAAGGGTTTGAAAAGCGCCGGCACCGTAAACGCCTGGCAGGGTGTTGCCCTTGAAGGGCAGGAATTTTTCGCGTGCGCCGGAAGCGACCAGGATCACCTCGGGCTTGATCAAAACATATTCATCACCGTCTTTCAGCACGCCGACTTTCTTGTCGCTGAAAACAGCCAGGGCGGTGGATTGAAGCCAGATATCGATCGAAGGATGCTCCAGCAGTTCTTTTTCCAGTTTGGTGGCAATATCGATACCGCGTGTGCCGGCATAAACGGCTTCCGCCGAGCCGAAGAAACGGTGCGTTTGCAGCACTAATTTTCCGCCGAGGCGGTGTTTATCATCGAGCAAGATGGCGTGGATGCCCAATTTCGCCAACTCGATCCCAGCGGATAGGCCAGCCGGGCCGCCGCCGATGATCAAGACGGGAATGGCAATTTCCTGAGTGGGGGTGTTATAAACAGGTATGGCGTCCACCTTGGGCAAAACCGGGAGGCCGTCGGCAGGCATGATGTGCTGATCAGGCTTGACCAATTCCATGCAGGCTTTTAGGGGTTTGCAATCGACAATGACCAAGCATTGCGAGCATTGTCCATTGGCGCAGAAGATCCCCTGCGGCGAGCCGTCTTTGGGATGGTGACCAAAAACCCGAATGCCATTGGCAAAAAGTGCCGAGGCGATGGTATCGCCGGAACAAGCTTGCAGCGGCTGGTCATTCCAATAAAATGTAAAATTTTCGCAAAGGGGGATAGGGAGAATGGGGTGCTGATTGATTCTGTAATTGTCCATGATTTGCCTTTTGAGGGTGCGTAACGAACGATTTTCGCCAGTCACACAACTTTCAGGCTTCTTAACCCATTGCATTTTATCAAAAGGGAATTTATTATAACACTGTCATTCGACGGTTCTTTTTGGTTCTTTGTGTCATGAATTGGAAAGCCGGCCACGCAGCAGGTTTTCTCAATCGTGATAAAATCATAGCAATTTCCAAGGAGAGATGAAATATTCAGGAGGCAAGTATGAAACGCATCGCTGTACTTACCAGTGGAGGAGATGCGCCAGGCATGAATGCCGCCATCCGGTCGGTGACACGTTCAGCAGTTAGTCATGGATGGGAAGTGTACGGCGTCAAGTTGGGTTATGAAGGATTGATCGCCGGAAAATTCATGCCTTTAGGCTCAAGAGATGTTAGCGGCATTATCCAAAGGGGCGGCACCATGTTGGGAAGTGCCCGTTGCCCGGAATTCAAAACCGAAGCGGGGCGCCGGATGGCTATCCGTTCTTTGAACGAAATGGGCATCGAAGCGTTGGTGGTCATTGGCGGGAATGGTTCGCAGACCGGTTCCTACGAGTTGTCAAAGATGGGCTATCCGGTGGTTGGCGTAGCCTCCACAATCGATAATGATCTGTATGGCTCTGAGATGACCATCGGGGTGGATACGGCGTTGAATATCGCCCTGGAAGCCATCGACCGCTTGAAAGTGACCGCCTCTTCCCACCAGCGGGCTTTCTTGGTGGAAGTGATGGGCCGGAATTGCGGCTACCTGGCTTTGATGGCCGGGATTGCCGGGGGGGCTGAGATGGAAGTCATCCCCGAGGTGGACGTGGAACCGGAACAGATTGCTGATTGTCTGCGCGAGGCCTACGAACGCGGCAAATCTCACGGGTTGGTCGTGGTTGCGGAAGGTGCCAAATATAATGCCAGTAAGTTGGATCTTTATTTTAGTGAACACCGCGAACGATTGGGGTTTGACCTGCGAGTGACCACGTTGGGGCACGTCCAACGCGGCGGCACCCCCAGCGCATTCGACCGCATTTTGGCTAGCCGCCTGGGCGCTGGGGCAGTCGAACAGTTATTCAAGGGTAATTTTGGTGTTCTGGTAGGGTTGAATAAAAGCGAGATAACTGCCACACCGCTGGAAGAAGCAGCGGCCAACAAAAAGCAACTCGATCCCAAGATGATCGAGTTGGCCAAAGAGTTGGATTGAAATAAAAAATCGGGCGTCAGCCCGATTTTCTTTTCTTTACTTTGCCGGCCGCTGAGATTTCAGGTAGGCCTCGATGAAACCGTCGATCTCGCCATCCAGCGTTGCCTGAGTGGCGCTTGTCTCGAATTCTGTACGGTGATCCTTGACCATCTGATAAGGATGAAGCACATAGGAACGGATCTGGCTTCCGAAATCCGTTTTTACGTACTCGCCGCGCAGCTTGGATAATTCTTTCTCTTTTTCTTCCTGGTAGATGGTCAACAGCCGCGCTCTTAACACGCGCATGGCGTTTTCACGATTTTGCAACTGCGAGCGCTCATTTTGGC
>JBEKEX010000039.1:0-19167 GCA_050013615.1 Anaerolineaceae bacterium | reverse complement strand
CATGACCCGGAACGGCCTGATACGACTGCCGTCCTGGTCATTGCGGGCACGAGTCACTTGGACGTGCTGTGGCGGGCTCGGCGGCGCGGCGTGCGCATTGTCCAGCGCCTGGATGGGATGAACTGGACTCACAAAAAGGTCAACACCGGACTGCGTCACTACCTGCGGGCCGAATGGGGCAATTGGGTGCTGTCGACCATTCGCAGTCATTTGGCGGATTCGTTGGTCTACCAGAGCCAGTTCACCCAAGGCTGGTGGCAGTGCGTTTATGGCTCTGTGACAGCCAAGGATTGCTTCATCCACAACGGCGTCGATCTGGCGTTCTTTTCCCCCGAAGGAAATTATAACCGTCCGGCGGATTCGATCCGCTTGCAAGTGGTGGAAGGGAGCCTGGGGGGCGGCCACGAATTGGGGCTGGAAAACGCCGTGCGGCTGGCACAATGTTTGATGGAAACTTCCGGCAAGCGTGTCGAATTGGTGGTTGCCGGAAATGTGCCCCCGGCGGCACGCCAGAAGTATGACAGCGAAGGGCTGGATTGGATCACGTGGGCGGGGGTGGTCGACCGCGAGCGCCTGCCCGAGATGGATCGCTCTGCCCATCTTTATGTCCCCTGCGAGATCAATGCCGCCTGCCCCAATGCCCTCATCGAAGCATTGGCGTGCGGGCTGCCCATTGCCGGCTACGACAGCGGCGCCATTGCCGAACTTACCGGCAAGGATGGCGGCTGCGTGGTGCCTTATGGG
The DNA here is from genome assembly GCA_050013615.1 of Anaerolineaceae bacterium. Classification (GTDB taxonomy): domain Bacteria; phylum Chloroflexota; class Anaerolineae; order Anaerolineales; family Anaerolineaceae; genus JBEKEX01. Next base: position 18,423 of record JBEKEX010000039.1, on the reverse strand, counting down.
GATGGTTCCAATCAAATGCAACCGGCGGACGCTCCAACGCTGGCTGCCGCGGCGCTGAAAGTGTTGGCGGATTGGGATACGTATCACCGGCAGGCACGGGCGCGTGCCGAGCGTTTGTTCAGCGTCGAGACGATGGTGGAGAAATACCTGGAAGTTTTATTGTGATCCAGGGGGTTTCCCTAAAGGAGTGAACCATGCCTGACCACGCGTCTAACTTGCTGCCGGATTTGGAATCCAATCATATAACCGGTCTGGACACTGGCAGCGGGACACTGCATCCCTTTTACCGGGGCAATTCCCTGGTTAATTTGCCCGCCAGCATTTGCCATTTATTGGATGCGCCGCTGTTCGGGGCTGAGCCACTCCGCTCGGAATTGTTGGACGATCTGGGCGGTCCGTACAAACAGGTTGTCCTATTCCTGGTCGATGGTCTGGGGCTGCGATTGTTCCAACGCTTCCTGCCCGGCGGCGAGCTGGCGGCTGAAACGCCTTTGTGGGGCAGCTTATTGGAAGAAGCGCAGCTATTTCCGTTGACCAGCACGGTGCCGTCCACCACGTCGACGGCGCTGACCAGTTTGTGGACCGGGGCTACCCCGGCCGAGCATGGCGTCGTAGGCTATGAGCTGTGGCTGAAAGAATACGGCGTGGTGACGAACATGATCAACTATTCGGCGTCGTCTTTCAGGGGTGATGCAGGTGGATTGTGGCGGGCGGGCTTCAAACCGGAGGCGTTCCTTCCAACCCCGTTGCTGGGCTCACATCTGAAGCAACAGGGCGTCCGGCCGGTTGCCCTGCAGCATGAGAGCATCACCCATTCGGGCCTTTCCAAGATGCTTATGCAAGACGTCGATTGCCTTTCCTACCAGACCCTGAGCGACTTGTGGGTGACCCTGACCCAGTTGTTGGAAGATCGCTCGAACCAACCCGGCTACACCTGGATCTATTGGGGTGACCTGGACGATCTCGAGCACAGCTTCGGCTTCAGCGATGAACGCGTGGCCCTGGAATGGATCAACTTCACGGTCCAGTTCGGTCGCTTTTTGGACCGGCTGCACCGCCAGAGCAAGGGTGATACGCTGTTTTTGATGACGGCCGACCACGGCCAGGTGGAAACGCCCATCTCGCCCGAATTCGACCTGCATCTGCACCCCGAACTAACAGCTCACTTGGCCCTGATGCCCACCGGTGAAAGCCGTTTGTCCTATCTGCATATCCATCCCGGACATGAGCAAGCCGTACAAGATTACGTCGACGCGACCTGGCCGGGCAAATTCCGTCTGTTCCCGTCGCGGCAATTGATCCAGATGGGCTTGCTGGGGAGCGGGCCGGTGCATGCCGGTCTTGGCGACCGCATGGGAGATAGGGTGGCCGTGGCGCAGGATAATGCCTACTGGTGGTGGGTGAACAAGGAAAACCACATGCGGGGTCGTCACGGCGGCTTGATGGCGGAGGAGATGCTGGTTCCCTTGCTGGCGGTAATGATTTGAGAAATCTTTTGATTTTAAATAAACAAGACGGCCATTTGGCCGTCTTGTCGTTTAAGATTTTGATGTGCTTACGCAGCAGGGGTAATCGTCGTTTCAGGCGATTTGAGGCCGCGGACACCCATCCAGAAGGCGCCCAGGCCGAAGAGCACTGCGGCCAGGCCGGCCAACCATCCCAGGCAAGGGATAGCGGTGACCAGCACGAACAGCACCACGCCCACCAGCATATCCCAGAAGCGGCTGATGGTCGCCTTCGGGAAGATCTTGCGCAGCAGGAGATTGCCGATCAAATACGCCGTGACCAACACGCTGCCGGTGAAGACCAGGAAGAAGAACAGCAGGTAGGCCAGCACAATGATGGCACCGAGCACGCCGAACCAGATCAAGACCAGGCCGCCCAGGCTGAGGAGCGACACCAGGATTCCGATCAGGATGAAGATCGGGAAGACCACGAACGGCGAGGCAAAGCCGACCAGGAGAACTACCAAGCCATACCCGGCTGCCGGCCACGGCCTGGCAACGATGTGGTCGGCCAGGGTGCGGAAGACCTTGGGCAGCAGCCACATACCCAGCATGCCCAATATCAGCAAGGTGATGAGATTGCGTAGTACACCGAATGCCCAGGTGATGCCCAGCGATGAGAAACCATTCTCAACTCTGCCGTTGAAGGAAGTACGTTGGTTGTTCTGTTGCGGAACCGGGGTCTGGAAAACCGGTGAGGAAGATAAATGACCCTGGATGGCATTACTTTGGTCGACCGGGCTGATATAGGTCAGTTGACCGCCGATGGTAGCGGATTCTGCGATATGCAGACCTGTCGAAATGGCGGGATGCGCGGCGGCCATGCCGGGCATGTTGTTCCAGTTGGCAAAATCATAGCTCGAACCGGGTTGCCCAACATCGAATTTGGCATTGCGGCCGATGGTGCCGGAGATGTCGATTGCGCCGGCGTTCAGCGTGGCGTCGCGGTTCACGGCGCCGCTCAAAATGAATTGGTAACCGGCGCCAAACAGGTCAGTGGTAATGGTCGAGCCGTTTTGGGCTTCGAAGCTGTAACCGCCGAAATACACGTTGCGGTTGATCTTGGCAGAATTGTCCAGGCGCAGACTGGTGGCGCCGCCGGCCAGGCTGCCGGTGACGGTGCCCTGGATTTCGACGCTGGAAGCGCCGACGAACAAATTGCCGTTGATCACGGCATCAGGACCTACAACCACCTTACTGCCAGCCAGAAAGGCATCGCCGTTGACCGTGCCATCGATGGTGACGCTGTTGCCGCCTGCCATCAACATACCATTAACGGTGCCATTCATGCTGACCGAATCGCCGGTCAGGAACAGGTCGTCATCGATTGTTTGACCGGCAACCACTGTCCCGGTATGGCTGAAATCGGCAGCCTTTACGGTGCCAACCCCTCCGGCCAAAATCACCAGTGCCAGCATTACTGCCAGACTGGAGCGGATCACGATAGAATGAAACTGTTTATTCATAAATGCTCTCCTCTCGAATAACTTCATACTAATTAATATACGATTAAAACGCCGGCAGGTTTCGTTGCCGGAAGCCAAGCTGGAGTTGCGGTGCTAGAAACTGCAAGCAGTAGCTATGAAGATGCGCTGGAATAAATGCGGACGCCCAACCGCCAGGCGACCCGTGCGGCGACAATTAGGAAAAGTGTCAGTCCCAACGCGCCCAGCAAGGTCAGCGGGGTCAAGCGGTTGATCAACGCTTCGGCCGGAACGGTAACGGCAAAGGCAATCGGCACCAGGAAGGTCAAACCGATGCGTAGCCAATCCGGATAGATGGTCACAGGCCAGCGCCCGGCGGCATAGACGCCTTCGAACAAGTTGACCATTTCATACACTCGCACGAACTTGAAGGCTGTGGCGGTCAGGATCATCCAGAAGCAATAGATCATGATCCCACCCAGGATGAGGGCAGCGATAAATGCCACTATTTGCCCAAAGCTCACGGCATCCTGCATCTGGTTCATGGCGATGTCGATCACGACAAACCCCACGATCACATCGACCAGTTGCCAAAAGCGGAACTCACGCACGCTCACCATGATCTGCCCGTCGACGGGCTTGGTGAGGGCAAAATCCAGGGTGCCGTCGCCGATCTCGTCGATCAAGCGCTGCATGTTGGGCTGGATGCAGGAATGGATGATGCCCCCCATCAACGTGTACACACCCATCACGGCCAGCAACTCGGGCTGTGACCATCCACCAAGCTCCGAGGTGTTGTTGAAGACCAGCGCCAGCCCGATGAGGCCGGTGGCCAGGGAGATGAAGGATTGCAGGAGCTGGGTGAAGAAATTGACGCGATATTGTACTTCGTTGGCGATGCCGATGCGCAGGTAGCTCCAGATAAGGTTGAGAGTCTTCATGGCAAATCCTTTTCAATTCCCCACGGAAGAAAAGCGGCGGATGCCAAAGTGCCAGACGATGTTAACCAGCATTATTCCACCTAAGATCCAAAGGAGTTGTATGCCCAGCCCGGAGAGCAGTTCGACGGGCGTTGGCTGTCCGACCAGGGCGTTGATCGGAAAGTAGAACGTCCATTGGAAGGGCAGGAAATTGGCGAGGCGCTGGACCCAGGCAGGCATCAGCGTCATCGGCACGAGCCGGCCGGAAAGGATCAGCTCGAGGGCAAAATACAATTCGTAGATGGCGCCCACGCGGGTGGTCCAAAAGGAGATCATGCCCAACAGGGCCAGGAACATGGTACGGATGAGGTAGGCGCCCCAGATTGCCGCAAAGAAAACGACCGCTTGCAGCCAGGTGGGGTTCAGGGTGGGTTTGAAGATCAGAGCCAGGATGGCTGCCAGCGGCAGCCAAAGGAAGATGACCACCACTTTCCAGCCGGCAAAGTAGGAGACATCGCCATGAATGGGGTGGATGGGTCGCAGAAGCTCCATGCCCAGCCGGCCGCGCTGGATGCGGTCTTCCCAGCCATAGGGCGTGAAGACGATATTCATATTGCGCACCAGCGTCCATACGATATAGTACGCGGCCAGACCGCCAGCGGTGTATCCTCCCACGGTGCCGCCCTGGCTGTTGGCGATGGTCGACCATACCACCAGGTAGATGACCGGTTCGGCAATCATTCCGATCATATAGAAATAGTTTTGCGCCCGGTACTGGATCTGATCCAGAACGGCGATTTTCATATTGGTTAAATAGAAATCGACGTACCGTTTCATGCCGCTTAACCCTCTCTGAGGGTCGCCCCCTTCGGGGGTCACCTCCTCTGGAGGTCGCCTTCTGCACTTTTCAGACTGAAGACTTTCTCGATCACATCTTCGATGGGCGGATCTTCCACCGTGAGGTCGACAATTGGCTGCTCGGCCAGGATGCGCGCCGTGATATCCGGCGTTTTCTCGCGCGGGATGCGTAGGGTCACGTGGTCGCCGTCGCGGGTGAGCACCTCACCGTATTTGCCCCAATCGACATAATTATTGGCAGAGGTCAAGCCGATCGTTTTGAAGGCCGAAAAGCGGTCGATGAGTACGCTCAAATTGCCATCAAACAGAAGCTTGCCGTTGTGGATCACGATCACCCGCTTGCAGAGTGCTTCCACATCCGCCATGTAGTGGCTGGTGAGCAGCACCGTTGCTCCATAACGCTGGTTGTATTCAGCCACGAAACTGCGGATGCGGCGCTGCATGGTGATATCCAGGCCGATGGTGGGTTCATCCAGGAACAGGATCTTGGGGCAGTGCAGCAACGCCCCGGCGATCTCCATTTTCATACGTTCGCCCAGCGACAAATTGCGGATGGGTTTGCGCACCAACTCTTTTAGGTCAAGCAGCTCGATGAATTCGTCGCGGGTGTGCTCGAAATCGGGGTGTGGGATGCCATAAATGGCGCGTTGCAGCTCGAAAGAGTCCAAAGCCGGCAGATCCCAATTGAGTTGCGAGCGGTTGCCCATCACCAGCGTGATCTGCTGCAGGAACTCGGCCTGCCGGCGGGAGGGCTGGAAACCGAGCACGCTGGGCACCCCGGCGGTGGGGTAGAGCAGGCCGCTTAGCATTTTCAGCGTGGTGGTCTTTCCGGCACCGTTTGGCCCCAAAAAACCGACGATCTCGCCAGCATCGATCGAAAAAGTGATCTCGTCCACTGCCTTGATCGTGCGGTATGTGCGCTTGAACAAGCTGTGGGCAGCAGCTTTCAACCCGCTATCACGGGTAGAAACCTTATAATATTTCGATAGAGCAGTCGCCGAGATTATGGAAGATTGAGGCTGCATCATTTGTCCCTTGAATTATTGTGAGTGGCAATAAGAGGCCACGCGGGTCTTAATTTGGGAATGCTCCTGCGGAGGATTGGATTTACACGAACTCTGTCTTCATCTGAATGGTAAGTGTTATCTTTTCAAGCGGCGACGGTCTTTATCCCCGCGGAGAAGGTTATCGTCGTCTGTTTCGCAAAATGAAACTCATTGTTCCCCCGAGAATGATGAGCAACAACAGCGTGGCGCCAATAATGATGGTATCGGTCTGTTGGTTGGTTTGAATATATTTTTCGGGGAGTGGAGTTGGCACACCCGGTGGGAGTGGGGTGGACGTAACGGCCAGTTGGGTGGCTGTGGGATGGGGGCGCATATAAAGGTCGGTGAATGGTTCGCTCCACACCAGCATGACCAGGAAAAGCAATCCTATCACAGCCATGATGAGAATTTGTGGCGTTGGCCAGTAGGTATTTTTACTGGCGGACGATGATTTTTCGGAGGGTGGTGTAGATTGGCTCATCATTACCTACGGATTGGAAAGTAGACTGCTCGCTGCCAGCACTGCTTGTTGTGGATTGGCTTGGCCCAAGATGACCTGGCTGGCTGCCTGTTCCAAGGCACGTCTCGTGTTGTCAGTCAGGCCGGATGGCGGCACCAAGGCGGAGAGGGCGACGGTCTTCATCAGCGCCTGGCTGTCGGTTGGCCAGGAAGACAACGTGCTGGGACGGGTTGGCAAATAACCCGACTCTGGTCCCCAGGCCGCCAAAGTCCCACTCGAAGTCAAAAATTCGGCCAGACGGATGCTGGCAGCACGTCGCTCGAGTTTTGGCTCTGCCAGGCACCAAACCCAACCATCAGCCAACGTGGCGGAATTTTGACCCAATGAAGGAACGAGGAGCATTTCCAAGTTGCCGGCCATTTCGTCATTTATACCGTTGGAAAGCCACGTGATCACCCGATCACCCTTGCCTTGCTGGTAGGCTTGCCATGCCTGCGCATCTGTGTGGTAGGTCGCCAGCCAGTTTGGGAACGTTCCGTTGGTACTTCCGCTTGCATACAATTCTAGCACTTTTGTCAACGTATCGGGCTGTAACGTTGGGTGGCCGTTATTCTCAATCCATGGCTTCCCAAGGGATTGATAGAGCGCCAGGGTCACGGCTGCTTGTGGGTCAGCCGCGGCAAACAAGATGGGTTGGCTGGTCTCGAGCAACGCGGGCCAGGCGGCTTGCGAACCGGCGCTTAAAATCGAGCGCCGTAATAGTACCAACGCGTCGCCGGCAAAGGGCAAGCCATAAAGATGGCCATTCAACGTTGCCAGTTGTTGAGCATAGCTATACCAATCATTGTCCTCCATTGCAGTGGTCAACCCGTCCAATGGCAGGATGAGGTTTTGAGCAGCTGCTTCCTCGACTTGTGAGCGTGTCAGAGCAACCAATGAGGGCATGGAATTGGGAGCAGCCTGACTGGCCGCGGCGAGCGTCTCCAACAACCCAGACGGCCCGCTGACCGCTTTGATACGCACCTCTATCTTCACATCGGGATTGGCGTCGGTAAAGGTCTTCAATCGAGCGCTTAGTGCCTGTGCGGCTGGCGTCTTGGCGGCAGGGTCGAACTGCGGTGGCAGCCATAAGGTCAACACAATCGGACCTTCCGTTGGCTGTGGGGTTGGGGCAACAAGGGTCTTTGTGACGCTCGGCGTTGTCGTTGCGCTTACCGGCGTCGGCACCATGCCGGTGCATTGCACCAACAAAAGCAAAACTGCCAGCGTGCATAAGAGCACCAGGCCTAATGCAGGTCTGCGGTATATTAGCGGATCGTCAGTTGCCCGGGTCATTCCAAACGGACCGGTTGGCTGAGCAAAGCGACGAACAGCTTTACAGTGTTCAGGACATCGTTGTAATCCACCACCTCCGAAGGGGTATGGACGTAACGACAGGGGATGGAAATGCAGCCGGCGGGCATACCGGCCCGACTGATCTGCATGGGACGTGCATCGGTGGTGCCGCCCTCGAGGACTTCAAGCTGGTAGGGGATCTTGGCCTTTTCTGCCGTGTTGATCATGCAATTGACCAACCGCGGGTCGGAGAGCATGCCGCTATCGCGCACTTTGATGGCGGCACCCTTCCCCAGGCCGACATCCATCTTTATGGATTTCGGCGTGTCACCGGTCAGGGTGACGTCGGCCGAAATGCCGATATCGGGATCCACGGCGTAGGCTGCAGTGGTGGCGCCGCGGCAGCCTACCTCCTCCTGGGTGCTGAACACGAAGACCAGTTCGTTGGGAGTTCGTTTGATCTGGCGCAATGTCTCGATCAGGACGGCCACCCCCACGCGGTCATCCATCGATTTTGCCATCAAACGGTCGCCAAGGTCGACGAAGGGGCGCTGGAAACCGGCCACATCGCCAATCTTCACCGGGCAATCGGCGCGGCTGGTGGCACCCATGTCGATGAACAAGTGCTCGAAGCCTTGTACCTTGGCAGGGTCATCGGCTTGTTCCCGGCCGATGGTGCCAACGGCACCGTTGGTGAACACCACGCGTCCGCCGGGGCAGGTGACGGGACTGACGCCGCCGATGGTGGTGAAACGCACGAAACCCTTTTCATCCACGTGAGTGGCCATCACGCCGATCTCATCCATGTGGGCGGCCAGCATGATGCGTTGACCGTCTTTGCCCTTCTTGCCCTTGCGGGCGATGAGGTTGCCGAGCGCATCCACCTGGACATCGTCGACATGCGGCGCGATCTCAGCCTTGACCACCTCGCGGATGGCGGCTTCGTAGCCTGAAGGGGACGTGGTTTCGACCAATTTTTGAATAAGTGTTTTCATGAAGTTCTCCTGTAAGCTCTTATGGTTGAAACAGCGGTTCGAAAGCCATCGGATGGACCTGTATCAACCACTGCCATTTCTAAAGTGTGCTTACGCTCTGACGGCTTTCAAAATATTCGGCTGCAGGTCGTGCAAGGCGGCTAGCATCAACTCGAGGGTGTTTTCCCAATCCGAAATGCGGCTAATCAAAGCCGGCGTGTGAGCGTAACGCCCAGGAACTGAGATGGAGATGCTGGGGATGCCGGCGCGCTGTTTGTGGATAGCGCCCGCATCGGTCCCACCGCCGCCCGGCTGGCGGAACTGGTAAGGGATGCCGTATTTATCGGCGACCGTGACCAGGTGGCGCACCAACCGCGGGTCAGACAGGGTAACACTGTCCGCAATATAAATTGCCGGGCCGGCGCCCAGGCGTGCGTTGTATTGGGTATTTTCTTCGCCGTCCCACGACGGAAGATCGTAGGCGGGCGTGTTGTCGATAACGAAGGCCAGATCCGGGTTGAAGGCATAGCCGGCAACGCGTGCGCCGCGCAGCCCGACTTCTTCCTGAACGGTGAAAGCTGCCAGCAGTTCGATGTGCTCCGGTGCGTTGCGTAACAACTCAATCAACGAGGCTACACCTATGCGGTTATCCAATGCTTTGGCGCGCAGGCTGGGGCCGATTCGTTGGAACTTGGTGGCAAAGGTGGCGCGATCACCCACCTTAAGCTTGCCTTTATCGGGGCCAACGTCGATGCGCATGGTATCCAATGGAATGGTGTGCTCGATCTCGCCTTTTTCGGTCAAATGGATTGGCTTGGCGCCGATCACACCGGGGACATGCTCTTTGCCAACCCATACCGGCTTGGCGGGAAGCAGGCGCATGTCGATACCGCCGACCAGCTCGAAGCGGAACAGGCCACCTTCCTCACTTTCCACCAGCATGAAGCCGACTTCGTCCATGTGGGTGGCGATCATCACCCGCAGCGCATTTTTGGACTTTGCCTTGCGGGTGACCAACACATTGCCCAAAGCATCCACTTTGAGGTCGTCGGCATAGGGTTTGACCTGCTCGATGATGATCTGGCGCACTTCGCCTTCGTCACCGGAGACAGCCACGGCGTTGCACAACTTCTCCAGCAGGGCGAGTTGCTGCCTGCCAACCAGGGGCTTTTTGAATGGAAGAACAGTTTTAGTGCTCATCGGGTTCATCCCAGCGAATATTCTTGGTAAAATCCGGCTCCAACCGGGCAATGAATTCGGCCAGCAAGTGCCCGGCGCGTTCGATATCCTTAAATGAAACTGATTCGACCGGTGTATGCATATAGCGCAGCGGGATGCCGATCACCATGGTCGGTATACCCTCGGCCACCACCTGCAAGGCGAAGGCATCCGTGCCGGAATGGCGCGGCATCGGCTCGATCTGGAAGGGGATGTCGAGCTTTTCGGCCACAGCTTTGATGGCCTGATGGATGGCGGGGTGGACGTTCGGCCCCCATCCCAGGGTGGGGCCTTTATTCATATCGTAAGTGCGGTAGTCGGTCGAATTCGGGCCCTTGGCAAAGGTCACATCGAGGGCGATGGCGATGTCGGGACGGATCTCCCAAGGTGAGGTGTAAGCCCCGGCGAAGGTCTCTTCTTCCTGGGTGGTGGCTACCGCCCAAACGTCCCAGGCGTGTTCCATGTGCTGCAATTCCTGCAAACAGGCCGTGATGGCGGTCACCGAAGCCCGGTTATCCTGGGTGTGCCCGCTGATGACGTCGCCGCTCAATTCCAGCGGTGGCTGTGCGTAGGAGACCAGGTCACCTGTGCGCACCAGTCGGCCCACTTCATCGGGCAGCAAGCCGGTATCGACCAGCAGGTCGCCCAATTTAGCGGGGCTGCCATTCCGCTCCGGCGACAGCAGGCGGTCGGGCGGTTGAACGATCAAGCCAGGCACATCACGCCGGCCGTGTACGGTGACAGGCTGCCCTGGCAGGATGCGGGGGTCCAGCCCACCGACTTCGGTGAGGCGCAGGAAGCCATCCACCACGCCGGTAACCATCATGCCGACGGCGTCCATGTGAGCGGCCAGCAGGATACGGGGGCGCTGCTCCGGGCCATGCCCACGACGCAGGCCATGCAGGCTGCCCACTTTGCTGACGTACAGTTCGTCCACCAGCGGGCGCCATTCCTGGGCAATCCGCTCGCGGACAGGGCCTTCATTGCCCGAAAGGCCGGGCAACGAAAGCAGATCTTTCAAGAATGTTTTTAATTCAATCATAACTTTCTTCCGAATTAAGATGTTGGTGTATCAGTGGGAATTGTAGTATCGGTCGGCACCGGCGTATCGGTGGGTATCGGGGTATCCGTGGGCGGTGGGGGAGTATTGGAGGGGACGAGGGTCGGTGTGATGGTCGGTGTGCGGGTCGCTGGGATGGCGTACGTCTGGGTCACAGTTGGCGTCGGACCGGTGGTCGGTGTGCGGGTGATGGTGGCCGTGGAGAAGTAGATTAGGGTGGGCAAAACGGGCGTGGCGCTGGATGTGGCGGTTGACGTGATGGTGCTCGTCGCCGTGACCCTTGAACTGACAAGGTTGATACGGGATATAAAGGCAAACCCCAGGCAATAGAATGGAATGGTGCCGAGGATGATGATAACCAGTATAAGACGCGTACGCGAGCGGCGGATTGCTTTGAAAGCCATACCATTCACCCAGCTAAGTTTATCATAAATCGAGGGTATGAAATCCCGTAGGAGAGAGCCTCTGCGAGACAGGTCATTGACTCGCCCAGTAAAGGGCTCGCCCAGGGCGACCCATGGGTCACCCCTACAACAGCAACAAATTTACCGTTTCAATTCCAGCGGCTGGTTATTCTGTGCGTGCACCATTTCCTGGCGTACGGTCATATACAGGTTTTCAGCTTTAAGGTCGGTGATGGTGTAACAAGGGGATTTGAGATGGTCCGCCAACGCCTGTGCCAATCCCTGGTCGAAGGCGGCGTGTTCCATGTTGACCACCACACAGTGGATGTTTTCTGCGGCGATGCGTTCGGCAATTTGCTGGCTTTCTTCCAGCGGCGGCATGTGCCCCATCGAAACGTTGCCGGCGCCGTCCGTCAGCACCAACAGCAGCGGCATGACGTCCGGGTGAAGGATGTGTTCGCGGCGTAGGATGTCATAGGCCATTTGCAGCCCGGCGCTGAGGGGGGTCTTACCCCCGACGGGGATCTCGGCCAGAGCCGTTTTTGCCAGCAGTACCGAGTTGGTGGGGGGCAGTACCAGCGACGCATGGTCTTTCTGGAAGACAATCAATCCCACGCGGTCGCGGCGTTGGTAGGCATCAGTGAGCAAGGAAAGGATGGCGCCCTTGGTGGCGGCCATTCGTTCCGCCACGGCCATCGACCAGGAAGCATCGACCAGGAACAGCACCAGGTTGGAGGCGCGACGCACGCGCACTTTGCGCATGTAATCGGCAGATTTGACGATGAAAGCCGTCTGGTGCGGTTTCATGCGCCGCTCTTTTTGATAAGGGGCTGCGGCGCGCAGGGTGGCGTCGAAGGCCAGGTCGTAGGGATTATCCGGCGTGGGACGGGCCTGGATGTAACGCCCGCGTTTGCGCTCCGTGCGGGTGACCGAACGCCGCCCGGCGTGAGCACGCATCATTTTATCCAGTGGGGTATCCAGCCGGCGGGGGGTGAATTGCTCGCCGACGCGCACTTTCTCGCCCCCATCCCACCAGTGTGCATTTTGCTGTTGGAATACGTTCTGGGGGGCGGGCTCAACGCGATTTTCTTCGGGCACCGGTTCGCCTTCCGGGCCCGCGGTCATGCTTTTGGGGCGGGGGTGTCCTCTTCGGCAGGTTTCTGATCGACCGGCGCTTCTTCGCCGGCAGTGGCAGCACCCTGAAGCTGGTCGATGCGTTCGGCCAGTTCTTCCATGCTGACCTCGTTCTGCTCGAACGGGCCGCGATGGATGCGGTGCGGCAATGTCAGCTCGGCGGCCAGGGCAATATCATGGTCGTTGATCGCCGTGCGGCCGTCAAAAGCGGCCTGGGCACGCGCTGTCTTCAGGATCACTAGGTCAGCGCGATGGCCGTCCACTGCCATGGCAGCAGTCAAGGCTGCGATGGAGAGCAGGTCACGTTTGCTATAGGTAACGTCGTCCACTATTCTGCTGGCTTTGTCGATCTTTTGGGAAAGGTCGTTCTCTTTCGAGAGCCATTGCTGACGGAACGCCTCGGCATCCTGTTCGAAGGCCAGGTTGCGCTCCATGATCTGGACGCGCTCGCGCGGCTCACGGATGCCGCGGATCTCCACCGACAGCGCAAAGCGGTCGAGGAGCTGCGGGCGCAAATCGCCTTCTTCGGGGTTCATGGTGCCCACCAGGATAAAGCGCGCCGGATGCGTGAACGAAATGCCCTCGCGCTCGACGATGTTCATGCCCATGGCGGCAGAATCCAACAGGATGTCGACCACGTGATCATCCAGCAGGTTGACTTCATCTATATAAAGGAGGCCACGGTTGGCCGCGGCTAAGACGCCGGGCTCGAAACGACGCTCGCCTTTTTGGATGGCTTTTTCGATGTCCAGCGTGCCGACGACGCGGTCTTCGGTTGCTGAGACTGGAAGGTTAATGAAGGAGGTTGGGCGGGTGGCCACCGGCAGCGATTCGCCGTGGCTGGCACGCTCGCGGCACTCGGTGCACCAGGTGGCGGGCTTATCCGGGTCACAGCCAAAGCGGCAGTCTTTGACAACTTTCACCGATGGTAACAAGGCGGCCAGGGCACGTGCTGCGGTCGATTTGGCCGTGCCGCGTTCGCCGCGAATCAATACGCCACCGATGCGCGGGTCAACGGCATTCAGCACCAAAGCCCGGCGCATGCGTTCCTGCCCAACAATTGCGGTAAATGGATAGATCACTGGCATGAGATTTGTCCCTTGCGGTTACGAGATAGCTCAGTAAGTTTACCACCAGTAAGGAAGGTGGGCAACCAGGCTACAAATGGTGGTAAAGAATTGTCAAAAAGGGATGATTGTGGTCACCCGTGCTGAGAATAAAGTAGAAACGATGGCTAAAAACTGTGTTCTGGCACGATAATTGCACCTATTTATCTAGCGCTTGGCGCTGAGTATTGGATATGCTGTGATGCATATAGCCATTATTTTGGAGGAGAAATACATATGCAAAAGAGAATTTATACACTAATGGCCATGGTTGTGATGATTGCGCTGGTTTTGGCGGGGTGCAATCTGCCTGCATCGCAGTCGCCAGCGGCCACTTCCACTTCGGCGGTTCCTTTCCCGGTGGCTACCAACAATGCTTTGGTGCAGGATATCCTGCGCCAGACCCTGACGGCTGCGGCAGCAAATACGACGCCGCTGCCAACGGAGGCCATTTCCACTCAGGCAGTCTCCACCGGGGTGGTCGCCACGCTTTCTCAGCAAACTCCTGCTGCGGGTTTGACTTCAGCCGCACTCACGGCGACGAGCACCCCCGCGACGCTTGGGACCGCTTATCCGACCGCCACCCCCGGTCGTCCGAGCACCTACACCATTCACAAAGGCGAGTTTTGGCACTTACCATCGGTACGGTCATCACCCTGCCGCTGAGCGCATCAGCCTACCCGGGCACTCGCGCCCTCATTTCTCATCCGACCACCTATACCGCACGTTATGGTGATACGATCTACTCCATCGGTTGCTACTACGGCGATGTAGATCCCAACACGCTGGCGGCTGCCAATGGATTGACCTCGCCGTTCACGCTCACACCAGGGCAAACAATCAAGATCCCTTAAAGTCAAGCCGATTTTTGCTGAAAAAATATGCTTACAGGCGGACCGATTGTCCGCCTGTTGTGATTAATCTCGCTTTGCTTCCTTTCACAGGCGGCAGATTCTTTTAAAGCCAGGTGATGGATCATCATATCATTTCCGATGAAACATTCCCTTCGGCGCATGCCTTAAGAATTGAACGCGTCCAACTATCCCCGGCTGGATGACACGCTCACAGCTTTTGACACCAAAGCCTCCAGCATGCGTTCTTATCTGACGATTTTCGTAAAAAGACAGAAATAATGCAGGCGGTTGCAGTCTCCGGTGCAGAAAAAAGGATGGAAAGGGAGATTAAAAGTCGTATTTTGGCACGAATATTGCTGCTATTCCTCAAGAGTTCAATACTCGTTCGAATATGTCATCGATACTCTGTACAGCTATTGTTTCGGAGGAGAAATAGTCATGCAAAAGAAACCTTATGTGCTAATGGTTGTTATCACAATGGTCGCGTTGGTTTTGGCGGGGTGCAATTTACCCGCCTCTCAATCGCCGGCGGCTACTGCGACCTCGGCTTTGCCTTTCCCGGTTGCTACGAATGATGCCCTGGTGCAGAACATTTTGCGTCAGACTTTGACGGCAGCGGCCGCAAACACCACGCCGATGCCAACAGAAGCCGTCGCCACTCAAGCAATGCCCACCGTTGTGGCAACGCTTTCTCAGTTCACCCCCGTCGTCGGCTCGACTTCTGCTGCATTGACGGCGACAGCTTTGCCCACTTCCAACCCTTTATATGCAACCGCTAAACCGGCCATTGTTTACGCTACTCCTACGGCCGGTGTGCCTACTCAGTTTGCCAGTTGTTCCGGGGTTCCCGGCTACGGTAGTGGTGTTCCGATTGTAACCATTGTGGATGTGGCGCAGAATGCACAGGTGACCATCGATGGAGCCAACTTCCCGACAGGACAAACTCTCACCGTACTCATGGGTCCCTATGGGAATGCAGGTGCAGGCGGCACCCAGGCAGGCACCATCAGCTCCGGTTCGAGTGGCTGCTTCAATGCTGCTTTTGCCATTCCCATTTCGCTGGCTGGCAGTTTCAAGATCGCCATTCGCGTTCAAACAGCAAATGGAGTCTTTTACGGCTATAACTGGTTCTACAATACCAATACGCGCTAACCAGGATTTTGTTCAGGTACAAGTAGAAAAGATTATTTGATCTTTATGGATTGCAAAGCTTATCTTTTCTAAATTGCTGTATACTTACAGGCGGACGACAAGTCCGCCTGTTTTGGTTAAATAAATTCTTTCTTGCAGTTGGGCGGCAAGCCCCCTTTCGAGGGCAAGTCCCAATGAAGACGAACTATGGAACATCATATTATTTCTCGTGAAACTGCTTATTCAGCGCGGGCATTCAAAATTGAACGTGTCCATATGTCCCTGCCGGATGGCCGGCAGACTGTGTATGACCTGGTGGCCCACCCCGGTGCAGTGACCATCGTTCCGGTGGACGCCGAGGGTAACGTTTATTTCGTCCGACAATACCGGCTGGGGGCAGAGCAGGTGCTTTTGGAACTGCCGGCAGGCACCCGAGCTCCGAATGAAACTCCCGAAGCCTGCGCCAATCGTGAGATCCGGGAAGAGACCGGCATGGCGGCGGGAAAGTTGACGCCGGTGGGTGATTTCTATATGGCACCGGGGTATTCCAGCGAGCACATGTTCGTTTACCTGGCGACAGAGCTTTCGCATGCGCCGTTGGCCCAGGATGATGACGAGTTCATTGCCGTGGAGACCATCCCATTCACAAAGGTCATGGAAATGGCCCGTCAGAACCAGATCAATGATGGTAAATCACTGGCATCATTGCTGCTCGCAGAGCCTTATGTAAAATATGACAGAAAATAGCGAATTAGATGACCAATGATACTAACTTTGGCGGGTTTTAACGAGTAAACTCTCTGGTTTAGATGTTCAGACAGCGTTAAACGCTGTCTTTTGAAAAAATCATCACCAGCTTTCTGGCGAGAATCTAATATTAGGAGTTTTTTATGCCACGTAAACGAGTTACTACTGATGCCAATGAAGCAGTCTCAGACGTCGCTTATCGCCTGAGCGAAGTGATCGCCATCTACCCGATTACGCCTTCGTCTCCCATGGGCGAGCATTCTGACGATTGGACTGCCATCCGCCAGCCAAATTTGTGGGGTACCATCCCTTCTGTAATGGAAATGCAGTCTGAAGGCGGGGCAGCCGGTGCGGTACATGGCGCTATGCAAACCGGATCACTGACCACCACCTTCACGGCCTCGCAAGGCTTGCTGTTGATGATCCCCAATATGTACAAGATCGCCGGCGAGCTGACCCCCACCGTTTTCCACGTCTCGGCCCGTACGCTGGCTACGCATGCCTTGTCCATTTATGGCGACCAATCTGACGTGATGGCAACCCGCCAGACGGGTTTTGCGCTGCTGGCATCCGCTTCGGTGCAACAGGCGCATGACCTGGCGCTGATCGCTCACGCATCCACGCTCGAATCACGCATCCCCTTCCTGCATTTCTTCGACGGCTTCCGCACCTCGCACGAGATCAACAAGATCGAAGAGCTGGACGACGACGACCTGCGGGCGATGATCAACGAAGACCGCATTGCTGAGCTGCGCGCCCGTGCACTTTCGCCTGACCACCCTGTGCTGCGCGGTACAGCCCAAAACCCGGATGTTTTCTTCCAGGCGCGTGAAGCGATCAATCCCTTCTATGACAAGTGCCCAGATATCGTCCAGGCTCAAATGGATAAGTTTGCCAAACTGGTCGGCCGCTCGTACCATCTGTTCGATTACACCGGCGCACCCGATGCTGACCGTGTCGTCATTGTAATGGGCTCTGGCGCCGAGACTGCCGAAGAAACCGCCATTTTCCTGAATGGGAAGGGCGAAAAGGTGGGTGTGGTCAATGTGCACCTGTACCGGCCGTTCTCTGTGCAGAATTTCCTCAAGGTGCTGCCCACCACCGTCAAATCGATCGCAGTACTCGATCGCACCAAGGAACCCGGCGCGCTGGGCGATCCGCTCTACACCGATGTTACAACTGCCATCAGCGAAGGTCTGTCCACCGGTAAGACACTCTTCAAAACTGCCCCGCGCATCATTGGCGGCCGCTATGGCTTGTCATCCAAGGAATTTACGCCGTCCATGGCCAAGGCCGTCTTCGATGAATTGAAGAAGTCAGAACCATTGAACCATTTCATGGTGGGCATCAATGATGATGTCACCCATCACAGCTTGAGCTATGACCCCAAATTCTCCATCGCCAGCGCCGAAACACGCCGTTGTGTGTTCTTTGGTCTGGGTGCCGATGGTACCGTAGGCGCCAACCACAACTCCATCCGCATCATCGGTGAAGAGACTGATTTCCACGCTCAAGGTTATTTCTATTACGACTCCAAGAAATCCGGCACGGTGACTGTATCGCACCTGCGCTTTGGCCCCAATCCCATCCGTGCTCCCTATCTGATCGGCGAAGGCGAAGCCCAGTTCGTGGCCTGCCACCAGTTCATTTATTTGGAGCGTCTGAATGTGCTCAAGTATGCTGCCGAAGGCGCGACTTTCCTGTTGAACAGCATCTATGGCCCGGACGAAGTCTGGGATCATTTACCCCAGGAAGTTCAGCGTGACATCATCGAAAAGAAACTGCATTTCTACGTCATCGATGCTTACGATGTGGCCAAGAAGGCCGGTATGGGTGGGCACATCAACACCATCATGCAAACCTGCTTCTTCGCCATCAGCGGTGTGCTGCCGCGCGATGAAGCCATCGAGCAGATCAAGAAGAGTATCAAGAAAACCTACATCAAACGCGGTGAGGCAGTTGTCGAGAAGAACTACAAAGCAGTCGATTCGGCACTTGCCAACCTCTATGAGGTCAAAGTCCCTGCCAAGGTGACCAGCACGTTCAAGCAAAGCCCGGCAGTCCCTGTCGAGGCACCTGAATTCGTGCGCAACGTGCTCGCCCCCATGATGCTGCTGGAAGGCGATTCGCTGCCCGTCAGCGCCATGCCGGTGGATGGCACGTTCCCGACCGGAACCACGCAGTGGGAGAAGCGCAACCTGTCGTTGGAAATCCCGGTATGGGATCAGACGTTATGTATCCAGTGCG
>JBEKEX010000038.1:0-15017 GCA_050013615.1 Anaerolineaceae bacterium | reverse complement strand
TCGAGTTGGCGGTTAGCCACCAATTGCTGCCGGTGTTGAAAGCGGCACCCATGGCACGCGTGGTGACGGTCAGCTCGGATTCGCACTATGGCACCCGCCTGGACTGGGATGATCCCCAGCTCCGCCGGCACTATAACGGCCTGCGCGCTTACGGCAACACCAAGCTGGCCGACGTCCTCTTTACCCTGGAGCTCAACTGCCGGTTGGGGCAGGGATCCAGCGTACATGCCTTTGCCGTGGATCCCGGATTGGTGAAGACCGATATCGGCCTGAAGGGCACGCCTTCTCTCGTGAGCTGGGTGTGGAAGATCAGGCGCTCGGGCGGCACGGCCCCCGATGTGCCGGCGCGCTGCATCGTGTACCTGCTGGCCGAACCTGCGATCCGGGATTCGGGGGAAGTGTATTGGAAGGATTGCAGTCCCAAGCGCGCCAGCCGTGAGGCGCTGGACGTGACGTCGGCCGAACGCCTGTGGGCACTTTCAGAAAAATTATGCGGCATCGATGGAAAGGATTGAAAATGAAACGGATCACATTACAAACCAGTGCCAGGATGATGGTGCTTATCACCGGGGCAGCAGGCGGGCTTGGCAAAGCTTTTGCCGTGGAAAGTGCCAGCCGCGGCTGGGATTTGTTCCTCAATGATTGCCAGGGTACATCATTGGAAACTTTGGCGGCCGGGCTGCGCCAAGCCTATGGCGTGCAGGTGGTCACTCATGCTTGCGACCTGACCGACCCGGCGGCGCGGACAGGGCTGTTCGAGCACGTCCGTACTGAAGGGCTGCATTTTACGATGCTCGTCAACGTGGCCGGTGTGGATTTCGAAGGGCCGTTCTTCGACCAGAGCGTCGAGCAGATCCAAACCATCGTGCGGCTGAACGTGGAGGGCACGCTGGCAATGACCCACGCCATCCTGGAGCAACGCAAACCAAACGAAACCTTGCATATCATCAACGTGGCCAGCCTGGCAGCCTTTTACCCCATGCCGATCAAAGCTACCTATGCAGCTTCGAAGCGTTTCCTGCTGGACTTCTCGCTGGCGCTGCGCGAAGAGGTGCGCAGCCTGGATGCCACGGTCACCGTGTTATGCCCGGCGGGCATGCCGACCAATGCAGAATGTATCGATGCCATCGAGGCGCAGGGGCTGGCGGGTCAGCTCACCACCCGTGACGTGGGCCGCGTGGCAGACCAGACCTTGAATGCCGCCCTGGCGGGCAAGGCCATTGTCATCCCCGGGGCTATCAACCGCGCAATGCGTTCCCTGGGCGGGATGATACCGGCGCCGCTGGTGGCCGGGTTGATCAATTGGCGCTGGAACTCGGTGCGGCAGAAACGGGAATTGATGGAGGCGAAAGGGTGAAGGGGCTATAAGGGAAGGATAAGCCAGCGACCAATGGCGACCAGGGCGCACAAGGCAAACAAAATGATGCTGACAAAGACCTTGGCATCCTCGCGGCAGCGCAGGTGCAGGGGGATGGAGGCCAGCATCATGACGGCCAGCAGAGCGGCGGCGCAAGGCACCAACCAGGTCAGGAAGCCCAATGCGCCTGGCAGGATCAACCCGGCACCGCCCAGGAACAGGATGGTAGCAATAATAGCGAGCAGTAGTGGTGTCGCAGTGCCCATCTTTTGAATGCCCTGCCGCATCTTGTCCTGGCCCTGACGGAAGCCGTGGCTGAACACGACCGACAGGAATTTGATGGCGAGGATGATTTGGACAATCCAAAGGATGAGGTTCATAGCCATTCAGTGTCGCTGCGGAGAGGGATGCAATAATCGACCTCGTTGACGATCAGCCCATCGACGAAGGTCAGGATGGTGGCCACGCGGTAGCGGAGGGTCGAGCCGGCGGGCAGGCTGTCCATGGGAGCGGCCGTGGTGCCCCGCCAGTCGATCTCGAGTGCCACCTGGTCGTTCTGGGCGATCAGACCGCGGATGGTCATGCGGCGGTCAGGCAAAAGCTTCAGGATGGCTTCGCCTGAAGATCGTATCAATTCCGGGCCGCCGTGCTGCCCGGCGGGGGTGGACTGGCGCGGCAGCTCGATCCATTGCGCATCGCCGGCATAACAAGTCTTGACCCAGGCAGCGATGTCTCCCCGGTTGAACATGTCGACGCAACGCCGTGCCGCAGTTTCATTTTGTTGGAGAGTGGACATGATCTTTCCTCCTGAATGAGTGGATGTATTTGCCATCGAGCATCATCCACTGGTGACGACAGCCGCCAGTGGTGCCTGCATGATGAGATACTTCAAGTCTTTTTTGAATATCGATCACCGTAGATACTGTTTGGATTCAGCCAGAGGTGCCGTCTTCTGAACCAAGCATTAATATTGTATATCTTAATCGATCAGAATACGCTCGATAATATAAAAAGTCTATCCTCGGAAAAGAAGATACAAAGGGTATCCAGTGCACCCCAACAAGTGTTATAGTGGATAAATAATATCTGATTTACAAATTATGAGGTTTGATATGAAATGGATTCCGACTGTTTTTGGCGTGTTGCTATTCTTGATGGGTACGGTGTGGATCTTGCAGGGAACGGGTGTCTTCCCGGTGGGCTTTATGGCGAATGATATGAAATACACCTACATCGGCATTGTCGTGGATCTCTTTGCCATTGGGTTGATCGTTTTCACCAGTCGCGGCCGGAAAAAAGTTCCGCCTGCTGAGTGACCTGCACCTGAAACAAAAGTTGCCCGAACATATTCGGGCTAATCAATTCGGCTTCTGTTAAGTTTGTGGGAAGTGCCTGATTATCCGACCTTTGCCAGAAGTTCGGCCAGGTTGTTCATGGATTCGGTCGAGCCGCTTTCACAGTTCTCGGCCAGCATGGCGTCGCGGTCGGCGACGGATTGGAAGACGGATTGATTCTTTAATTGGGTACGATCGCCCAAGGCATTGAGGGTGAGGGTTTCCAGCAGCACGTGGCCGGGTGCTCCTTCGTATTCGAAGGTACGGACGATCCGTTCGGGGAAAACGATGGCGTGGTAGATGCCGTGGAAGCCATAGGTGTTGCCCTTGGCGTCACGCTGGATGATGCGCCAAAGGCCGCCCGGCTGTAATTCCATTTTTTCGATTGTGTTGGTGTAGATCTTCGGTCCCCACCATTGGGCAGTTAGGGCGGGATCGGTGTACATTTTGAACACGCGCTCGCGCGGTGCATCGAGCGTGCAGGTGACGACGATTTCCTGTTTTCCGGGCTCGGCAACAAATTCAACTTTTAACATAGGTGCCTGCCTTTTTCGCCAATCTATTTTTTATCGGGTTGGTAATACAGCAAGATATTGCCATTCTGGAACGTCCGGGTTTTGATCAGGTTTAACTTGAAGGGCTTTTCGACGCCTTTGAAAAGTAGGCTGCCCTTTCCCAAAACGATAGGGTTCAGCAAGATCCGGTATTCGTCGATCAGGCCCAGCTTGATAAGTGTGGTCGCCAGATCGGCGCTGCCGAACAGAAACAGGTCCTTGCCGGACTGTTGCTTCAGTCTCGAGATTTCCCCTGCGACATCCGTTTTGACCAGGCGGGTGTTGTTCCAATCGGCCTTTTCCAGTGTCCTCGAGAAGACGACCTTGGGCAGCGAGTTCATCCAATTGGCAACGATGGGATCATCCTTGAGAGATTCTTCTGATGGCCAGTAACCTGCCATCAGCTCGTAGGTCACGCGCCCAAACAAAAGCATGCCGGCCGTTTCCAACTGCTTGATGCTGAAATCGTCGAATTCCTTGTCCACGTTGTGCCAGCCGATGTCATGGCTGGGGCCTTCGAAGAAACCATCTAGGGTCATCAAATTGAATGAGATCAATTTTCGCATAAGCTTCTCACAGGTAAGGTTTGTCTAACGCCAAACAAATAAATTGTAATATAACAGATTGATTATATCCAAAAATATACAACGTTGCCAAATGGTGAATTATCAGTTCGTTTGCGGCTCCCTCGCGCCCAACCTTTCGAGGCACTTGAGGATATGATTAATAGAGGATCCTCAAATACATCGAAAGGCCTTTCGTGGACGAAAAACAAGCTATTGCTCAACTTAAAAGGCATAACCCTGACGGCTTGGAAACCCTGGTGTACCAATACCAAGTGCAAGCGGTGCGGACAGCCAGTCTGATCGTAGGCGACCGCGCCCAGGCAGAGGACATTGTGCAAGCTGCGTTCATCCGGGCGGGCGAGAGAATAGACCAGTTCGATGACCAACGCCCCTTCGGGCCATGGTTCATGCGCAGTGTGGTCCATGACGCGCTCAAAGCACTCGGACGTCAAAAACGGTTTACCTCGTTGGAAGCAAGCGAAGAGACCGGAACCCTGGACCTGTTCGATCCTACGCCCCTGCCGGAAGAAACGGTCGAGACCAGAGAAATTCGCCAGGCTGTCTGGCAGGCACTGGAAAGCTTACCACCCAAGCAACGAGCGGCTGTGGTCATGCGATATTACCTGGGAATGCACGAGGATGAGATTGCACAGGCGATGAATGGAGCAACGGGCAGCGTTAAGTGGTGGCTGTATATGGCCAGACAACGTCTCAAAAAGCTGCTGGCGCCCCTTCAACCAGTTGTGAAGAATTCGGAAGAACCTCCCAAAGTCCATGTTCCAGAATCAGGAGATCAGCGATGAACGATAAGCAGTTAAGCCGCATCATGGATGATTTGGCAAAGGAACAGGTAGCAGACAATGTTAATTTGTGGCCCGCCATTCAGAGTAGCCTAAAGATGAGCGATAAGCCTTCACAAAAAGGAGACTTAATCATGAACAAAAAACCAACTCGAAACCGTGTTTTGCCGTGGACAGCGGCCTCGCTGCTCACCCTGACAATCCTGGCGGTGCTATTGCTGGTAACCCCGCAGGGCAAAGCGTGGGCACAGGAAATCTTACGGTTTTTCACCCGGTCGACGAGCGATAATTTACCGGTGCAATCCTGGCAGTTGACCCCCCAACCGACCTCGGAAGCGCCAACCTCTGACCCGGCCAGCATCCTGGATGCCAATCAAACGGTGAGTGAGGTGGAACAACAAGCAGGCTTTCACGTGCTGGAACCGGCCTGGCTGCCGGACAGTTTGACCTTTGCAGGCGCCTCGCTTGAGACGGATCACAACATTGCGCGGCTGTTCTACCGTCTCGTCGAAACCAATGGCCTGGTCTTGCGGCAGCAGCCCGTCAAACTGACCGACACCTGTGAGTTGTGCGGCGAGGTGGGCAGCAGTGCGGCCGTCGAAGAAGTGTCCATCGGGAATGAAACCGGCGAATACGTCGAAGGTGTGTGGAGTCTGACCGACCAGGGCCCTGTCTGGGAAGACGACCCCTATATGAAGACCCTGCGCTGGCAGGCAAATGGCATGGCTTTTGAATTGATGTTCATGGGTCCGCCGGACGCCGTCAGTAAGAATGATATGATCGCCGTCGCAGCAAGCCTCAAATAAAGTTTTCTGAAGTCAACACGGTCCCGGGATATCTGCGCATGTAACTAGCAGTATTCCGGGACCGATTTAATTTCCATTTGCCTTTGGGGGACTTCCAAAAATATAGAAGAGTTCGCCGGCAATGCCTAGTGTTCTGCTAGTGAGACTGGATGAAATCCAATAACGGCGCTTGTTCCCCGGGTATTTTTTCCATCAAGCGGCCAGCCGCAACCGGGATCATCCAGGTCTCGATATCGGCCATCGAAACGCCGGGGTGCAACTCGAGGTAACGTGTGATGTAAGCTCGATAGAAAAGATGCCGCCAGAGATCGACGATGGCACGTTGCAGCCGACCCGCTCCCGGCACCTGGCTGAATTTTAAAATGATGGAAGTCCGGGCTACGTCGGCGAGCGGGTGCCCCTGGCGAGCGGTCATCCAATCCAGGATGACGGGGCCATTGGCGGTGATGAGCACCTGGTCGGGATGAAAGTCGAAATGGCACAATGCGGTGTCATCCGGCAATCCTTCCAACAGATGCAGCACGCTGGCTTTCAGGCCAGGCGGCAAGTCCTCTACGTGTTGGATGGTGGTTGCGAGAGACGCGCGCAGTGAAGGGAGGCCGGTGCCTGGCTGCTTGTGCATCTCGGTGTGGAGCTCAGCCAACTGCCGCGCCATACGGGAGAGAAGCCACGGTTTTGATGTGGCTAATTTCAGCATCGACGGACCAACCACGCGTTCATAGATGATCCCATGACGCCCGTCGACTTCCGCAACGTCGATCAACTTTGGGGTGGGCACAGGCAGAGTGGCGATGACACGGCCAATACTGATTTCTTGCTGTGCCCATTGAGGCGGACACCAGGCGAAGTACAGCTTGATGACCTGGTTTTGCTGCCAGGCATAGACTTCGGCGGTGCGGCCTCTGGCGATGAGGGGGCCAAGGGAAGATGTTTTCATTTCGACGTCCTTAAAGTTTTTGTTTTTCTGACTCCGGCAAAGCTAGTGATGCTCCAACTTTTTCCCCGTCTTCAAGTAATGCACAATGGCCATTTCCCAATCTTTGAGGTCATGGGCATACATCGCTTGCAGGGCCTTTTCGTCGATGACATTGCCCAAATCGGTCAACCCGGAGTAAATGTAGGTGATCTCGGCGGTCGTGCGGTTGGAGACTTCTTCACGGCATTGGATGGTGATCCACCATACGCGTTCAGGCGCAAAGACCGTATATTCGATCAACGCCTGAGCCGGTAAATATTTCGACACGATCCAGGTGTAATCCGGCTCATTGTGTCCGGCGTGCGGCGCTGTTTTGAAGACCATGTGTTCTTCCACATTGCCAGTAGCCGGGTAGATCATCTGCGGCTTCCAGCCGATCGACCATTCTTTTTCTTTGATGGGGCCAAATAACGGGAACACCTTGCTCAACGGGGCATCCAGGATGATCGCACTGGTCTTGGAAATTCGTTTCGAGGTAAAAGCTGACGGGGTCATATGATTCTCCTGACTTGTAACAATCACATTATATAAGAAATGCATTGAAAAACCCCGATTCTCGAGATAATTTCTCCGACGTTATATTCACAGCGCGATTTAATCTAATTTAATCAATCCAAGCCATTCCATAACCATCCCTTAACGTTCGGTTTATCGGCTGTTATTTTGCTCTCTGTACAATGGGCGGGTAATCCAGTTATTCAATCAATCTATAAGGAGATATGTATGAAGTCGAATCGTCTTTTTCAGTTGCTCGTGCTGGTGATGATAGCCTCATTCGCCCTGGCTGCCTGCTCACCGGCTGCTACCGCCGCACCGACTGCTGCCCCTACACAGGCAGCCGCCGCATCCACCGCTGTGCCCGCTCAAGCGACCACTGCTCCGACCGATTGGTCGAAGGCTACATCTGCTGCAGATGGCGGCGGCATGGACGCGCTGGTCAAGGCTGCTCAAGCTGAAGGCAACCTGACCGTCATCACCCTACCCCGCAATTGGTGCGACTATGGTGAAATGATGGACAATTTCACCGCCAAGTACGGCATCAAGATCCAGGACGTCAATCCGGATGGCGGTTCTGCGGATGAAGTCCAGGCCATCAAGGACAACGAGCAGAATGCTGGCCCTCAGGCTCCTGATGTGCTTGACGTTGGCGCAGCTTACGGCCCCCTGGCCAGCGGTCAGAGTCCCACAGGCCCCAACTTGCTTTCTGCCTACAAAGTCGCGACTTGGGACACAATCAAGGGCAATAATGACGCTAGTGGGTTGTACTACGTGGATTATTACGGCGTCATGTCCTTCGAGATCAACACCGATGTGGTGAAGGATGTCCCGCAGACTTGGTCCGATCTTTTGAAAGCCGAGTACAAGGGTGAGATCGGCCTGCCCGGCGACCCGCGTGCCTCGAATGAAGCTGCCCAGTCCGTCTATGCCGCAGCCATCAACAATGGCGGGACGCTCGATAACATCCAGGCCGGTTTGGATTTTATGAAGAAACTGGCTTCCTCCGGTAACCTGCTGCCCTTGATCGCCGACCCGGGCGTGATTGCCAAGGGCGAAACCCCCGTCTCCATCCATTGGAGCTTCAATGCCCTGGCTGACAAGGCTAGTTTCAATGGCAACCCGAACATAAAGGTTGTTTATCCGACCGGGACTGCATGGGGTGGTTACTACTACCAGGCCATCAGCGCTTATGCTCCGCACCCCGCTGCCGCTCGCTTATGGGAAGAATACCTGTACTCCGACGAAGGTCAGACCATCCTGGCCAAGGGCTTCTGCATCCCGGCCCGCTTCAGTGACCTGACTTCCCGCAACGTGCTCTCACAGGATATCCTGAATGCCCTGCCGGCGACTGATATGTTCAACAGCGCTGTCATCCCCAGCCTCGACCAACTCAATGCCGCCCGCGCAGCAATCAAGAATCAGTGGGACACCTCGGTTGGCTTGGACGTCAAATCAGGCAGTTAGTTTTATCGCCTTTTCCACTTCTTTCTTTATGGCGTGGCTCGGCCCATCATCCGAGCCACGCCAACCCTAAATCACTATGGCTGAAATCATTGCAAAAACCGTTTCCCCGAAAGTCTTGAGCCGCTCACGCACGGCCTCGCCCCTGCGAGATTGGATCGGTGTCCTGCCTTTTTTTTTATTTATCCTGGTCTTCTTGATCATGCCATCCACCAATCTCTTCATCGGCGCCTTCCAGGATCAGCAGGGGAATTTCACGCTGGCCAACGTGGCAGAATTCTTGAATGATCCCTACGTCCTGAGGGCTTATGGCATCAGCCTGGAGATTAGCGTCATTACCTCAGTATTGGGCGGCGTCATGGGCTTTTTTGTGGCCTACGCCATTACCATGGGGAAGGTACCGTCCTGGATGCGGAACATTCTGATGAGCTTTTCCGGGCTGGCAGCCAACTTCGGCGGCGTGCCGTTGGCCTTTGCTTTCATTGCCACGCTGGGCCACACCGGTTTTTTGACCGCTATTCTAAAAAATATTTGTTTCACGGGCGCAGGTGGCGTCCAAACCTGTCCGTTCGATATCTACCAGGATGGCTTCAATTTATACAGTATCACCGGCCTCACCCTGACGTATCTGTACTTCCAATTCCCGCTCATGGTGTTGACCATCACCCCGGCCATGGAGGGCCTGAAACGGGAATGGCGTGAGGCCTCGGAGAACCTGGGCGGCAACTCAGCGCACTTTTGGCGGTATGTGGCGCTGCCGATCTTGTGGCCGTCGATCCTGGGTTCATCCATCCTGTTGTTCGCCAGCGCCTTCGGCGCTTATGCAACAGCCCAGGCATTGACCGGCGGAACCATTTACCTGGTCACGATCATGATCGGGGCGCAGATCCGTGGGGACGTGCTGAACAACCCCAACGAGGGTTATGCTCTTGCTTTGGGAATGGTGGTCATCATGGCGGTCTGCATTGTGGGCTACACCATCCTGCAGCGCCAGACTGCACGGTGGTTGAAGCTATGAATATAAAGAAAGTTAATTGGTGGGCCATCTTTTGGGCCGTCATCGGTCTACTTTATTTTTTTGTACCCCTTTATGGAACACTGGATTTTTCTCTGCGCATGCAGAGAGGCAAACTTAGCTTGATGGCTTACCAGGTTGTGCTTGCCGACCCGCAATTCCTGGCCAGCTTTCGCTATTCAGCCATCATGGGGCTGATTACGATCGCCGTCAGCGTCTTGATCTTCCTGCCGACGGTCTATTGGATTTATCTGAAGTTGCCGCAGGCGCGGCCCATCGTCGAAATCATCACTATCCTGCCCTTCGTTATTCCAGTGATCGTGTTCGTATTTGGCCTGATCCGGACCTTTTCCGGGCCGCCGTTCCAGCTCACCGCAACTCCCTTTAAAACCGATATTTTGATCACCACCGGTTATGTCATCCTTTCCATGCCGTATATGTACCGCGCTATCGACGTGGGCATGCGTTCCATCGACGTGCGCGGGCTCACCGAGGCCGCCCAAAGCCTAGGCTCGAATTGGTTCCAAGTGTTGTTCCACGTAATCTTCCCCAACCTGCGCGTTGCGGTGTTGAGCGGTTCCTTGATCTGCTTTGCCACAGTGATCGGCGAGCTGATCCTGGGCGATTTCCTGGTGCGCCCGGCGCTGGGCCCGTACATGGTGCTGATGGGACGCGACACGGCCTACCAACCGGCTGCCATGGCGATGTTGAGCTGGGGGTTGACCTGGGTTTGCCTCGGCCTGATCCAGTTGGTTGGGCGGGGCAACACTAGCCAGAATCTTACCGGTCGTTAGAATTGTCGAGGCAAAAAATGGCTTATCTCGAACTGAATAATGTCAATAAAGCATTTGCAGAAACACACGTGGTCCACGATTTCAATCTCAGCGCACAGCAAGGCGAATTCATTTCGTTCCTGGGACCTAGTGGTTGCGGCAAGACGACCACCCTGCGCATGGTGGCCGGCTTCGAGCTGCCCACCTCAGGCAAGATCACACTGGATGGCAAAGACATGACCCTGGTGCCACCCAACAAGCGCAATGTGGGCATGGTGTTCCAATCCTATGCGTTGTTCCCCAACATGTCGGTGGCGGATAACATCGGGTATGGGCTGATGGTGACCGGAAAGCCAAAGGCCGAGATCACCCAGCGGGTGAACGAGATGCTGGCGCTGATCCACCTGGAAGAATTCGCCAAACGCTATCCCACCAGGCTATCAGGTGGGCAGCAGCAGCGCGTGGCGCTGGCGCGGGCGCTTGCCATTCATCCGCATGTGCTGCTGTTAGACGAGCCGCTTTCAGCCCTGGACGCCAAGATCCGCGTGGAGCTGCGCCAGGAAATCCGCCGCATCCAACGCCAACTCGGCATCACCACCATCTACGTTACGCACGACCAGGAAGAGGCACTTTCCATCTCGGACCGCATCGTGGTCATGAACGAAGGCAAGATCGAACAGATTGGATCGTCGTCGGAGATCTACAACTTCCCCAAGACCGAGTTCGTTGCCAACTTCGTGGGACAGCTCAACTTGCTGCCGGTGGAGATCATCGACCTGGCCGGGGGGGTAGTAAAAATTGGGGGGCAGACGGTGCGCACCAGCCAAACGCTGGAGCATTCGAACGGCCATGTGATCCGCCTGGCGGTGCGCCCCGAGGAATTGAACCCCGGTCACCGCGAGGGTGAGAACAACCTCAGCGGCACAGTGACCACGGTCACCCACCTCGGCCCGGTGGTTCGTGTCAAGGTGGATGTGGACGGCCGCCCGGTCTCGATCGACATGTTCAACGAGCGACGATTACAAGTGCCCGCAGTGGGAGAAGCCTTCGAGTTCAGCTTCCACCCCGATGCCTGCTGGCTTTTATAACCCTTACCCCCGGAGACACATCTCATGACCCTGTTACCCTCATGGAAAGATAAAGCCCTCTTTACCCCCGGCCCGCTGACCACCAGTCAAAAAGTGAAGCAGGCCATGCAGCGCGACCTGGGCTCGCGCGATACGGAATTCATTGCCGTCATCCAGGAGGTGCGTCGGCGCCTGGTGGCTTTGTGCGCCGACCCGCGTGACTATACCACCGTGTTGATGCAAGGCAGCGGCACGTTTGGCATCGAAGCCACCCTGTCGTCGGTGGTGCCGCCGGATGGCAAACTGCTGATCTTGGTCAACGGCGCTTACGGCAACCGCATGGCTAAGATGGCTGCCATCCACCACATCCCCAGCGTGGAACTAGTCTTCCCCGAAGACACCCAGCCGGAAGCTTCGGCGCTGGAATCGGCGCTCGATTCCAATGATGCGATCACACACGTGGCCGTGGTGCATTGCGAGACGACCACCGGAATCATCAACCCCATCGAGAAATATGGCGAAATTGCCAAAGAATATGACTGTGTCTACATCGTGGATGCCATGAGCAGCTTCGGTGCTTACCCCATCGATTTGAAAGCCTGCAACATCGATTATCTGATCTCGTCATCCAACAAGTGCATCGAAGGTGTGCCGGGGTTCTCGTTCGTGCTGGCGCGCAAATTGGCTTTGACCGCAACCCACGGCTTTGCCCGCACGCTGAGCCTGGATCTGCTGGCGCAGTGGGAAGGGCTTGAAGGCGATGGGCAGTTCCGTTTCACGCCGCCCACGCACGCCATCCTAGCTTTCCACCAGGCCTTGCTGGAACTCGAGCAAGAGGGCGGGATCGAGGCACGCGGGGCGCGCTACCGGCAAAACTACGACATCACCATGGACGCCATGCTGGGGATGGGCTTCCGGCCTTACCTGGAAGAGAGCCGGCGCGGCTACATCATCACGTCGTTCTATTATCCCCGGCATCCGAATTTCAGCTTCCAGACTTTCTACGAGCACCTGAGCGAGAAGGGCTACATCATCTACCCGGGCAAGCTCAGCCATGCTGATTGTTTCCGCATTGGCCACATTGGGCGGCTGGCGGCGGGAGACGTCAAAGCGCTGATGGCGGCGATTGCGG
Organism: Anaerolineaceae bacterium; assembly: GCA_050013615.1. Classification (GTDB taxonomy): domain Bacteria; phylum Chloroflexota; class Anaerolineae; order Anaerolineales; family Anaerolineaceae; genus JBEKEX01. The sequence goes on along the minus strand of JBEKEX010000038.1, from coordinate 2,678 downwards.
GGACGCTGGAAGAAATGCAAGTCGATCTGGTTAAAGTGGCGGCGGGTGAAAATGGAATTCATTTTTAATCGCTCTTATCACGGCCCGGTGAAGGCAGTCGTCCTTGATTGGGCGGGCACCGCCGTCGATTACGGCTCCTTCGCTCCCACGGCCGTGTTCCTGCGCTTGTTCGAGAGCCGCAACGTGACCATCACTGCCAAAGATGCCCGCTCCGGCATGGGGCTGATGAAGAAAGACCACCTGCGCACCATCCTGGCGCAGCCGGCGGTTGCGGCGGCGTGGCAAGCGGCGCACGGCCAGGCAGCTTCTGAAGAAGACATCAATGAGTTGTTTGCCGACTTCGTGCCCATGCAGCTCAAGGTGTTGAAGGAATATGCCGACCCAATCCCCGGGCTGCTGGACGTGGTGGCCGAGCTGAAAGTGCGCGGCATCAAGGTTGGCTCGACGACCGGCTACATCCGCTCGATGATGGACATCCTCGCCCCCGAAGCTGCAATGCGCGGCTATGCCCCCGATTGCATCGTCTGCCCCGATGACGTGCCTGCCGGCCGGCCCTATCCGTGGATGTGCTACCAAAACGCCATGCAGTTGGGTGTTTATCCCATGCAGGCGATGGTGAAGGTCGGCGATACGCTGGTTGACATCGAGGAAGGCCTGAACGCCGGCATGTGGTCGGTGGGCATCTCGCTGGCCGGGAACCTGATGGGATTGACCGAAGCCGAGGTGACGGCGCTGTCAACGGAGGAATGCGAGGCGGCACGCAGCGCCAACGAAGCGCAGCTCTATCGCGCCGGGGCGCACTACGTCATCGACGGCATTTGGGATCTGCCCGGTGTGCTGGACGCCATCGAAGCGCGCCTGGCCTACGGCGAGAAGCCATAGAATATAACCACAAACGACACGAACCACACGAAAAAAACCGTTTTACCCATACGTATAGGGGCAAGGCGGTTTTGGGGTTCTTAATTTTCGTGTCTTCCGTGTGTTCCGTGGTTATTTTTCTTCCGGCGGAGAGCAGGGCAGGGTGAGCGTCACCACCGTGTCCTCATTCGCATCTGAAGTGATATCCAGCGTGCCACCGAACAGGCGGGCGCGTTCGTACATCCCCGCCAATCCCAGGTGGCCGGAGCGCAGCGAGGCGCGCACATCGCGGTTGATGAAACTTGCACCGTCGTTCTTCACCGTGGCGCGCACTTCCGCCTCGCCGAAAGCCAATTCGACCTGCACGTAGGTGGCGCGGCGTGCGTGCTTGCGGATGTTGGCCAGCGCCTCCTGCACCACGCGGTAGACGGCCAGCTCCAGGTCGGGGTTCAGGCGCTGAGCCTGGCTGGTGACGGTGTACTCGCAGCGCAGGGCGGGCTTGTCCTGCTGCAAATCTTTACATAGGGCATCCAGGGCGATCGAGAGCCCCAGATCTTCCAGCACGGGCGGGCGCAGGCCGTTGCTGATGCGGCGCACGTCGTCCAGCGTTTGGCCCAGCAGGCGCTGCAATTCTTCCAGGCGCTGACGCGCCGCCTGCGGGTCACGCTCCAGCTCGTTGCGGCACAGTTCCACGCGCTGGGCCAGCCCCACCAGGTCTTGCAGAGTGCCGTCGTGCAGCTCATGTGAAATGCGCTGGCGCTCCTCCTCCTGGCTGAGCAGCGCCTTGTGGGCATACTGGCGCAAGTTGGTTTGTTGTTCGGCCAGGCGGATGACCATCTGGTTGAAGGCCACGATCAGGCTGCGCACCTCGCGGGCGCCGTGTTCCGGTACCGGAACCGGGTGGAAGATGCTGCCCGGCACGGCTCCGGTGGCGTTCTCTGCCAGCGCGGCGATGGGGCGCGTGACACGGGTGACGCTGACGGACAACATAACCAGCGAGAGACCGATCCCCAAAGCCAGCAGGGCGGCCAGGACGATCTCGAAAGTGTAGGCCGGCGAGAGGATCGCCGTCCAGGGCTCGGTGAGCACCAGACCCATATCCACGTTTGCCAAGGGAGCATAAGCCGCCACGATCTCCTGGCGGCTGGTGGCGGATTCCAGCAATTGCCCGGCGGACACGCCGTTGTGGCTGAGCTGGGCGAAATCACTTGAGCTTAATGGCAAGCCGGTTGCCCCCGGGTCCGATGCGGCGATCAGGCCGCCGTGCAAATCGACCAGATATAAGCTGCTGCCATTGACCGGGGAAAGGGACTGCAGGGCGTTGGCAAGTTGAACCTGGGGTGGCGTGGCCTCATCGATCAGTTGCGGGGCAATCCCCACACCAAGCTTCTGGGCAAGCGTGTTGGCGAGCACCTGGACCTGGGCGCTGTTGCGCTGGGTGACCAGGTAGAGCGTCACCTGGTAGAGGGCGGCGGAGAGGGCCATCATGAGCAGCAGGCCGAAGGTGGCCAGGGGGAACAGCGACGCCCACAATAATTGGGCGCGCAGGGTGGAGTTATTCGAACCGTTTCGTGCGGCGGTTTCCGGCGTGGGCACGTCCAGCACCCGGCCCTCACTCATTGCCATCCTCCAGGATGATCCAACCGTGGCGGATGGCGCAAGCCACCGCTTCGGAGCGGCTGCCCACCCCCAGCTTGCCGAAGATGTTGCGCAAATGCACCTGCACCGTCTGCACGCTGATGCCCAACTCGGCGGCGATGGCCTTGTTGGTGCGGCCGTGAGCGGCGGAGCGCAGCACGTCCATCTCGCGGGCGGTG
>JBEKEX010000037.1:0-15137 GCA_050013615.1 Anaerolineaceae bacterium | reverse complement strand
ATCGCTCACGGGATCGTTGGACCAGGGAGTGAGACGGTTTTCGCCGCTGTTCAATGCCCAGGTACACTGGCTGCCGGCTTCGCTGACCATGAAACCGAACCCCGGATAACCGATCACATTCACCCACGGGGCCGGAGTGGTCTTGCCGGGTGGCAAGTCAATGACGTATTCGCGCCCATCGGCGCTAAATCCCCCGTAACCATTGTAGAACTTCAGGTCGTCCTTTTTTTCCAAAGGGAAAGATTGCGGAGGGAGCGCCGCATTCGCCGCCGTTTTTGCCTGCCGGGTTGGCGTAAACTCGGGTAGATGGTGCACCGGAACCGAATAGCCCGGCATCTGACTGCTCAGCGATCCATTGGCTCCTTTAAGAAGAACACGTGCTGCCGTCTGCAGCAGGATACGTTCCTCGGGCTTCATTTGATCGTCATACAGGATGTAAATTCCGCCGCGCTGGTTCAACTCCCCTTCACCATCCATCCTGCTGACCAGGCGGTAGAGCATCCCCTTCAACTCCGCGCCGTAATTGGTCTGCTGGCGGTTGAGGATCACCACATCCACCATAAACCGGCGGCTGCGCAGGTATTTATGCACCAGCAGCGCTTCACGCACCAGGTCGACCTGTTTTGAATCTTCCACTTCTACCAGCAGGATGGGATAGTCACCGGAGATGCCAAAGCGCCACAGCCCGGGCTGGCCGAGCCGGTTGGCTGCAATCGTCTCCGGCGAGGCGCGAACCGCCTTGAATGGATATAACAGCGCCGAGAGGATCTGCAAGGCATCCTTGAATGCCTGAGTGGAGACATCTTGCTTGCCCAGCCAGGTTTGGACGGCGATGTCGGCCTGGTGGAAAGAGCGTTCGACCAAAGTCCAACTGTGATAGCGTTTGGCCAGCGCAATAAGGGCTTCGCGGCTCTCTGCAGCAAAAGTGAAGTAGGCCAGTGCAGCGCTTTCGTGCGGCTCCAGCTCGATCTCCTGCCCGAGGGCGAAAATTGGGTCGAGCGTCGCACCGGTCGTGCCGGTGAGATATTGTTCTGAGCGCAGGGCGGCAGGGTTACGCAAAGTATGATCACGGCCAATGAAGCGATAACGGTCTGCTTCATGCCATGCATCGGCCTGGTTACCTTCGACCACCAGCATGTGACCCATGAAGAGGGTCGTTTCTTCATTAGAACGAGGGCGGCGTGTGAAGATCTGCAAATTGAGCTCCGACACGAACTCACTTTCGATAAACAGCTTATTGAAAGCAGGGTGGCGGGCATCGGCGGCCTGGGGAGCGAGGATCACTTCACCATAGGAGGTCAAGCGCAGGTTGCGGGGACGGTCGTTGTTATTATGCAAATGAATCCGGCGAATCTCTACCGGGTCGTCGGGAGCGACAGTAATTTCCATGGATGAGTCGATGCCGTTTTGGGCACGGCGGAAAACAGCCATGTGGGCAAAGTAGGTGATCTGCATATCCGCCGGATCACCGGGGATGGGCTGGTGAGCAGCCGACCAAAGTCCGTCCTCCTTTGGTGAGTCCTTACCTAATTCCTGGATATAGATCCAGGTCCCCCACGGGTCCAATACGCCGTCAGGCTGCCAGCGCGTCAGGTCAATGCCGCCCCACGAGCTGTACCCGCCGCCCGTATTGGAAAGAATCACATTGTAGTTGCCGTTGGAGAGCAGGTGTACCTCGGGAATGGGGGTTTGCACCGGCACTCTCCAAGGAGTGATTTCCACCGGAGCAGACGTTAACCGCTGCACTCCCTTGACATCTTCAGCGTAGGGGTCTTGCAGCGGAACGGCCTGTGGCACCTGCTCCTGCAGCAGCAGTTCAACACTTTGGATGCGCGGGTCGCTGTGCATCCGCCGCACCATAACGTCATCGTGGAAGAAGTTAACCATCGCCATCAAGATCATGCCCTGGTGGTGTGTCATATATTCGCCCACAATGGCCGAAGTTTCATCCAGGAGCAAGCGCTCGGCGGTGAAATCGATCGATTCGTAAACGCCGTATAACCCGAGCATGTTACGCTCGACCAGGCTGGCGAGGTTGCGAGCCACCGCCTGGGGGGCATAAGAGACCGCAATAAGCGAGGCATAAGGTGCAACAACCAGGTCGTCACTCAATCCGCGCTTGAAGCCCAATCCAGGCACACCAAAAGCGCGGTACTGGTAGTTCTGGCTGGCATCGAACCGGTAAAAGCCGGATTCGGAGATACCCCAGGGGACGCCCTTCGCTTTACCATAAGCGATTTGGTGGAGGACTGCTCCATGGGTGCTATCTGCCAGCAGTGTGCCCGGGTAGGAGCGTAAAAAAAGCGGCGGCATCAGGTATTCGAACATCGTCCCATTCCACGAGAGCAGGACGTACGAACCTTCGACCCGCGTGACTGGCCGGCCCAGGTGCAGCCAATGAGATTGTGGCACCTCTCCTTTTGCAATGGCGATGATGGAGGCAATACGCGCCTCCGAGGCCAGAAGATCATAATAGTTGTTATCGAGTTGGCCGGCGTCGAGGTTAAAACCAATGTGGAAGACGCGCCGCTGTAAATGATAAAGGAAGCCGAAGTCCATCTCGTTCACATACTGCTCGGCGCGCGTCATGATTTGTGCAAAACGGGCTACCAGTAAGATCGAATTTGCATCGGCACGCGCAAGAACCTGCACCAATTTCCCCAGCCATTCCTGTGCTGTTTGTTCCCGGTCGTTTCCCGGCAATGGTTCAGGTTCCTTTATGGCATCAACAGGCGGGTCCTTTTCAGCTAATAAATTGCGCAGGACGATGATATGGGATAAGGCAGCCTCGGCGCGAGTGTGAACCTGCCCAAGCGCCGGGTTGAAGGGTAGATCAGCTTTCAGTGCCGCCATCGCCTGTAAGAATTGTGGCTCATGGAAGCGCACAGGGGGATTCTCAAGCAAGGGGATCCAGGGTACCAGTTCGCTGATCGTACGCTGCACGGCAGAGTGATGCCGCTCAACCTGCGCAGCAACTTCTTGCAGTTTCCGCAGCGTCTCCAAATCGAAAGCGGAGCGGCCCACTTCCACCAATTCCATCAGGCGGCGGGAAAGATCCTGCCAGAAAGGTCCACTTGCCTTTACATAACGAGAGTACCAGCGCTCCGGTTGAGACCGTACCGCCAGGATTTCGGCGTGAAGCGTCGCAATCCGCCGGTTAATTTCTTCAACCTGGTGGGAAAACTCGGCCTTGCGCATGCCCGTCAGCGTCTCGGTCAGGTTGGAAAGTGTGTCCAGGTACCCTTGCCATAAATCCCAGCGGAATATGGGTTCGTCCGGCATGGTCTTGCACGCCTGCGCCGTGACGATGAGACTGGCAGCCAGATTGCCGCTATCGACCGTTGAGATGTAGCGCGGATGCAGCGGCTGAAGGGTCAGCGTGTCATACCAGTTCATAAAGTGCCCGCGGAAGCGATCCAGACGGTCGAGCGTATCCATCGTGGTGACCAGACGGGTTGACAGCCCAAGCTGATCCAGATAGCCGAGGTCGTAGGCTGCCAGAGTCGAGGTGAACAGCAAGCCGATATTCGTTGGCGAGGTGTGATGGGCCACCGTTCCAACAGGCGACTCCTGGTAGTGATCGGGCGGCAGCCAATGATCTTCCGGACCGACAAATCGTTCGAAGAAACCCCAAGTCCGGCGGGTGACCTGGCGCAAGAGATTTACCTGGTCCTCGTTCAAGGGAATGATAAGTTCGATGATAGGCCGATTAATCCACCAAACGATCAATGGAGAGAGCACCCATAGCAGCAGCACCGGTGAAGCATAAACCAGTGCCAATGCCACACCGCTGCCGGCAAGATCAGAAACGAGCTGTAACCCCAGGGCAAGGATCAATGCCAGTACTGTAGACACACCCATTTTCTGCCAGGCAACATCCCGGCGACCTTGCAGGCCGAACAGCCGGGCGGTCTGGGCGGCCGTCGTCCACTGTAAAAGGTTGCGTCGGCTGATGAACAGGCGGTAGAGCGTGGTGAGAACCGCATCGATAGAGATGTAAGCCTCATAAGGCAGGAAAGCCACCGCCAGCAGCCAGCGCAGGAAGTTCCATCCCAACGGGTGCAAGGCTATCACCGGATATTCGCCGCCTATAATTTGCAGTGCGCTGCGGGCAATACCCGTTATCAGCGGGACGCCAAGAGAGAGCAGAACCACCGCCGTCCAGAGTCCGGCCAGGCCGGGCAGGAAAATCAGGCCCAGGATGAAGATCAGCAGGAGAGCCGGGGCGAGCAGTGCGCGGCGCAGGTTGTCGAACATCTTCCAACGATCGATCACCGAGAAAGCCAGTTTATACCTGTTGGGCCGGAACAACCACGGCAGGAGCTGCCAATCTCCACGGATCCAACGCCGTTGGCGTATAGCCTGGATGAAGTAATTCTGCGGATAGTCCTCGATCATGGTGATATCGGTCACCAACCCAGCGCGGCCCATCAGCCCTTCCAAAAGGTCGTGACTAAGCACGGTGTTTTCAGGAATGCGCATGTCCACACTGCGCTCGAAGGCATCCACATCATAAATGCCCTTGCCAACATAGCTCCCCTCCCCAAACAGGTCCTGGTAGGCATCGGAGACGGCAAGGGTGTATAGATCCAGTCCGGCATCTCCCGCGAAGAAGCGTGTGAACCAGGAGTGATTTGCACTCTTCGGGTTGATCTCCATGCGAGGTTGAAGAACGGTGTAGCCTGAAACAACCTGCCCCGTTGTGTCATCGAATACGGCCCGGTTAAGCGGATGGGCCAGCGTGCCGGCCAGACGGCATGCCGCCCCACGCGGCAGGATGGTATCGGTATCGAGGGTGATGACGAAGCGCACACGTTGTAGCACACCTCTTCGTGCACTCATTTCACCCGTAAGGGTGGTAAATGACAAGTTTGTGGCGCCGCGCAAGAGCTGGTTTAGCTCATGCAGCTTGCCGCGTTTGCGCTCCCAACCCATCCACCTTCCTTCGGATGGGTTCCACAACCGCTTTCGGTGAAAGAAGTAAAAGATCTCAGTGCCATTTTGGTGTGCCTCTTCCACTTGCCCGTCACCTGGAGCGCCCCCGGCATCATTGCCGGGAACTGGGCAATCATACTTGGCGTTCAACGTCTCGATTGCTGCAATGGCATACTGAACCAAGTCCTCGTCCTCGGGTAGTGTTTCACTGTTTGCGTCGCGGAAATCGGTCAACAGGGCAAACAGCAGCCCGGGTTCCGGGTTGCGAAGATAATGCAATTCTAGCTGGTTGACGAGCGAATCGATTTCCTCGCGGCTGGTGATCAGCGAGGGGATAACAACCAGAGTTTGGAACGGTTCGGGGATTTCATCCTTGAAGTCAAGCTTGGGCAGAATGCGCGGTTGTATCATCAAGGTGATCAGCCAGTTGACCAGGCTGGTGGCCACGGTCAGCACCGGGACCAGCAATGCGATTGCCAGCAAGATGACCACTATCCATTGCACCGGCATGCCCCCGGTGTATCGCATGGCATTCCAAGGCGAGCTGCCGAAAGACACCGGAGTTGCTCCAAGTAATTCTGGCAGGTGTGCTGCGAGCGAAAAGAGCAGGAGAATCACAACAGTCAGCAGAAAAATGCTGGAGAAATAAAAAGCACTGGCGTGCAGGAATACCCAACGCCTGAATGCCGTCTTGGCGTCTGGCCGGTAACCAATCTGCTGCTCCAGCGCAGCCCGGCCTTTCCCAAGTAGATACTCACCCACATGTGCAACGGGGCGTGCCGAAACGGCGGCGTCCGGGAAGCTTGTGGCCTCCAATTTGGAAGGTGTGTCTATGACAGCCGTCGAGTCGGCAGCCGTATTTTCCTGTAAAACAGCGGGACGCTCCGAGACGGCGGAGCGAGCCAGGCCGAGCGTGATCTCGGCCAACTCGTTCTCGTCCCGGCCGGTGGCAAACGAGAGCGTTTCGATCTCTTTGCGGTACAGGTCGCGGGTCTTGAAGTCCATCCGGGGGTATATCCCAGCCGGGTCCTCCCGCAGCGTTCGTTCCAGGCAGCTAACAGATTCAAAGAAATCGCTCCAGTCCTGTTCAGAGATGGTTCTCAGGCTGAGGATGGTATTGGCAATGCTATCATTGTTTGCAACTTCTCCTGCGGCAGTCTCCATGGTCAATAAAGGGTCATCGGTCCCAGGCAAATTTTGAATTGCCGCGGGTAAATTGGGCAGTTTTGATGGACGAATCGCCGCTACCAGCGCATGTGACAGGAACTCGATCAAGCTATAACGCAGGAATGTCGGCAAAGCCCATAATTCGCCCATCGTCAGCGGGACACGTTCCTGGAATTGGATCAGAATGGTCTGCAAGTCGATCGGGTCGAGCAGAAAATGTTGATAAAAGAGCACAGCCCGCGCGATGGCATAAATGCGCGGAAAGTCTTTCAGCGAACCATTGGTCAGTTTGGGCAGTTGCTTGTAATACCCGGAGGGTAAATCCTCTTCGATTTGCTGGAGGGTCTGGCGGATTATATAGTAATTGTCCAATACCCACTCGGAGGCAAAGGTAAGAGACATCTCCTGATGTGAGGCTTCGCTGAAATAGCGATGGGCCTCGCCCAACCAGGATTCATACAGTTTTAGATTGCGCCCCGTTAAGTCACGTCCCGGCAAAGCGGTTTTAAATACCAGGCCCGGTTTGCCCCAACTGGCCTCCTGGTAATTGCTCGCCAGGGCATTTACCAGTTCCCGAGTCTGTTCTGTTTTGGAGGCAGAGGGATTTGCGGAGGAAACAAAGTCATGTTCCATTGCCTGATTGGTGCGCTCCCCTGGCATGCTTAACGCCCCCCGGATTTCTCGGCGGCAATCTCCGCCGCGGTTGGCTGAACCTGGGAACGCGGTACATCCTGGATGACCAGGACGGGTTTGATGCCATGCTCCATGTAGTTGCGAGCAACACTTCCGTAGGGCCAGGTGGATTGCCCGGTGTAACCGTGGGCGCACAGTACAACCAGGTCGATGCCTTCCTCCTTGTTGGCCAGTTCATGAATGGCGGCAGACACACTATCGTTCTCAACCACGCAGGTCTCGCACACCACGGATAGGCGCTCTTTCATCTCATTCAGGTAATTACCCACTGCCTGGCGGCTGACCTGCATCAACTGTTCAGAGAGTTGTTTGATCTCGACCGGATAAGGTTCGGGGATGGGGATCTCCGGTGGCTTAATTACGGCCGCAAGCATGAGCTGCGTTTGGAGTGTTGAGGCTGCAGGTGCGGTGGGATGAGGTGAAAGGTTATTTGCCTCAGAGGCCGATCCCTTTGGCGTTTCTCCACGTGCCAGAGCAATCGCAGCCGGCAAAGAACACTCTGCGCGGCGCGAGCTGTCGATCGGCAGGAGAATACGGCGGTAGTGAACCCTGGCATCCTCCGACTCGGGTTGGTTATAGGCACGGACGATGAGCACAGGCAGATAAATCAGGTTGATCACCTTCTGGGTGACACTGCTGATGTTCCAGCGGCTCAACCCGCCCGAGCCGTGCGTACTGATAACAAGCAAGTCGATAGCTTCGGTATGGGCAAAGTTGACGATGCTTTCCGCTGTTTTCCCTTCCCGGATTGAATATTCTACACGACCTTTTTTCTTCTCCCCGCCGTTGCTCGGCGTGCCTTTGGCGTCAAGTACACCTTCTCCTAATTTTTCACGAAGCCGTGCTGCGACCCCATCCATATACACATCAGCCTCTGCCTTGCGAATTTGCCAACTCAATGGATCTACAGGATTGGAATTTTCGTGGAAGGAAGCAGGATCAAGGACCCGCAATAGGATGATGCTCGATCCAAAGATACGGGCGAACTGCTCAGCGTGAGGGAGCGCTCGCTCTGCAAGCGTTGATCCATCCAAGGGGACCAGGATTCGGTTGAACATGATGGGAACCTCCATTTTGCATATCCCGCGGGTGTGGGGGTACCCGTCCGGGAATACCAGTAAAAACCTTGCTGCAGGCCAGAGCGCACAAAGCGCCGCACACACCAAACGACGCTTCAGAATGACATAAAAGCGACAAATTGACGATTAATTCATTTTACGTGAAAGAAGCTATCAATGTCCCTGATATGACCTATATAATATCTAACAATTTATTCATGACAATTCTGGTTCGAGAAAACCCTATAGAATTAATATTTTAGTTTGTAATATGTTATAAAATATAATATGTACAATGAATGAAGTTGCTAAAAAGTCGCTCCAGGTGACCTTGGTCGGCGAAGCTCTTCTATAATCTGCGGTTATTAACAAAAGGCTCGACCAGGATGGCAGGGTAAATTAATCACCGTCTTCGGACAGTTCCGAGTTTCAAAAAAGGTCGTATGAAACAAAAGGAAATGCTACCAGGGGAATTCCAGGTACAGGACCAGCAGGATGTCACTTTGCAGGATGTTAAGAAGCTGGTTGAGGGTGAAATCTATCTCAGTCAGATAGCGGAAAACATCGAGCAGGTTTTTTGGCTGCGCGATATCCGCTCCGACCGCCTTCTCTATATCAGCCCGGCTTTTGAGGCGGTTTGGGGCCGTTCCAGCGAAAGCCTTTATGCCAACCCGTCGATCCTGCTCGAAAGCGTCCACCCGGAAGATCGGGTGCAAGTCATGGTTGCCAGGCCCCACAATGATCACAAGCCATTCAACCAGGCCTACCGGATTCTGCGGCCGGATGGGAGCTTACGCTGGATTTTTGCGCGTACTTTTTTGATTTGTGATGAAAGCGGGGAGCCTTACCTTCTATTTTGTATTGCTCAAGATATCACCGACCAGAAACAAGTCGAGCTGGCGCTGCGCAAGACCCTGGACCGCACGCGTGAACAGTTCAACCTCAGCCGCAAGATGAGTTTGGCCCGAAAGCCTGAAGCAGTGCTCAAAACACTGATGTCTGCCCATGAACTGCGCTCCGCCCAGCGAGCTGCCCTGCTTTTTTTCGATAACCCCAAGGTAGGGCCGGCGCACGGGGTGGAGTTGATGGCCGCCTGGCTATCGAGCCAGAATCTTTCCCCCTGGTTGAGCGAATCCAACCTGTACGAAGAGCCTGCTTTATGGGACCTGCTCCGGCAAAACCGGACGCTGGTAATCACCGGAATAAAATCCGACCCTCGTTTGACGCCCTTGGTGCGTGACTTCCTGCTGGAAGGGCAAATCCAAACTCTAGTAATCTTCCCACTGGTCGCTTCGGGAAACCGGCTCGGTTGTCTGTTGGTTTATTACAAACAAGAACAGCATTTCGATCATATCGAACTGCGCCATCTCAAAGTGCTCGTAGACCAGGCCACGATCACTCTGTACAATCTCCAATTACTCGAGGTGGCGGAAGAATCCCGCCATGAAGCTGAGCGGGCCAACGAGATAAAGACCGAGTTCCTGGCAATGATCTCACATGAGTTACGTACCCCGTTGACGTCCATCATCGGGTTCACGACCACATTATTGGCTGAAGATGTCATTTGGGGGCCGGACGAACAGCGCGATTTCGTCCTGACCATTCAACATGAAGCCAACCGGCTCCAGGAACTGATCGAACATCTGCTGGACCTCTCCCGTCTGGAAGCGGGAATGTTGCCGATTTCGCAAGAACCCCATTCTCTCCACGAAATTATGGAAGATGCGTTGCCGCAATTTAATATCCTGACCAATGGACAAATATTAACCCTGCATCTGCCCGACGACCTGCCGCCAGTTTATGCCGATGCGAAGCGGATCGCCCAGGTACTGGTCAACCTGGTGCGCAACGCCGCCACCTATGCCCCCAAAGGGACTGAGATCAGCATCTCGGCCAATGTGCGGGGAAATTTTGTGCAGATCAATGTCAGCGATCAGGGGCCCGGCATTCCATTGGTCGAACACAAAAAGGTATTTAAAGCATTCCAGCGGGGTGCGAACGAGGAAAACGGCCCGGCGCAAGGTGCTGGGTTGGGGCTGGCGATTTGCAAAGGGCTGGTCGAAGCTCATGGCGGCCGCATTTGGATCAAGAAGAAAAACACTCCGGGAGCAACCATCTCCTTTACGATCCCTCTCGTTCCTTTGCACACAACGGCAAGCCCCATAGAAGAGGAGCGATAAGGTATGGGAAATATATTAATTGTCGAAGACGATCCAAACATCCGCAAGCTGGTGCGGGTCAACCTGGCGAAACGTGGCTATACGGTCAGCGAAGCGGGGGACAGCCACCAGGCAATGGCCCTATTTCAAGAGGTACCGGTGGACTTGGTTCTGCTTGACCTGCTGCTACCCGGCGGCCTTTCGGGGGTCGATATATGCACCTGGATCCGGGCGCGTTCGGATGTGCCCATCATCGTTTTAAGCGCCCGGTTGGAAGAAGACCTCAAGGTCGCCGCCCTCGATGCAGGAGCGGATGACTACGTGACCAAGCCGTTCGGATCGGAAGAATTGCTGGCGCGGGTGCGTGCTTTCCTGCGCCGATCCTACGTAGCCGCAAAAACGTCCGAGACCAAGATCGAGATTGGCGATTTGCGGATCGATCTGGCTGAACGGCGGGTCTTTATCGCCGAAGCTGATTTGCACCTCACCAAAACCGAGTATGCCATCCTGGCCGTACTGGCACACCACCTGGATTCGATCGTGACCCACGATGAGTTGATCGTAGAGATATGGGGGGCAGAATATCGAGGTTCGAACCACTATTTACATACATATGTTGGGCGTTTGCGCAGAAAAATGGGGGAATACGGCACGCTGATCGAGACGGTCACCGGAATGGGATATGACTTGCACTCGAAGAAAATCAACCCGTCCTCCTATTAATTTTTTAGATGTTATATAGATGGAATTAAGGACAAAAATAGACCTTTTGAATAAGATAATATAGGGCAAAAGACCTTTTAATGTTTGACGCCATGCATAAATTGGAATGTTCAAGGCGCCAGATAAGAAAGTAAAAGAAAGGTATAAATATGAGGGGTGCAGCCAAGAAAGTGAAGAGTTCAATCGAACCAACCCTGCAAGATTCGGAACTTCGTTACCGCCGTTTGTTTGAATCAGCCCAAGACGGAATTTTAATTCTGGATGCCAGGACAGGTGCGATTACGGATGTCAACCCTTTTCTGATCGACATGTTGGGGTATTCGCGCGAAGAGCTTATAACCAAGAAACTCTGGGAAGTGGGCGCATTCAAAGATATTAAAACCAGCAAGGATGCCTTCCAGGCTTTACAGAAAAATGAATACATTCGCTACGAAGATCTACCGCTTAAAGCAAAAAACGGGCGGCTGCTTCAAGTGGAATTTGTCAGCAACGTCTACCTGGTGGGCGACGAAAAAGTGATCCAATGCAATATCCGTGATATCACTGAGCATAGACAGATCATAATTGCATTGCAAGAGAATGAAAAGAAATACTACGACTTAGTTAATCAAAGTCCCGAAGGTGTTTTCATCATTGAATTATCAGGAAAAATATTAACCGTCAATAAAGCAATGTGCGCAGAGCTTGAGTTCAGTGAAGAAGAACTCCTTTCCAAAAGCGTTTGGGATATTATCCCGAAACAATATTTGGATCAATACAAGATCAGTCTGACCAAGATTCTTGAGGGGAAAAGTTTGGAAGAAGTACCAGAATACATCGTGTGTGGGAGAGATGGTAAATTCCATTATGTTGAAGTGTTATCAGCCCCTCGTTATAGTGGTAAAGCTATCATTGGTTTTCAAGGAATCGCTCGTGACATCACCACACGCACTAAACGCAAGGAAAAGATACAACGGCAACTTGAGCATCTCACCGCCTTGAGAGGTATAGATCGAGTCATTGCAGCTAATTTCGATTTGGAACTTAGTCTCGCAGAAATTCTCAACCATGTAACGATAGAACTTGACATCGATGCAGCTGACATTTTGATATTAAACTCCAATTTGCAAATGCTGGAATACTGCGCCGGGCGCGGCTTCCGCAGCAAAACCGTCGTAAAGAGGCAAGTACATTTGGGTGAGAGCTATGCCGGTCGCGTCGCACAAGAGCGCCAACTTGTCCAAATCCAAAATCTAAGAGCTGAACCAGAAAACATATTCCCCGCAACATTTTTATCGGACGAAGACTTCGTCTGCTACTATGGTGTGCCGCTGATCACCAAAGGTCAGGTTAAAGGTGTGCTGGAAATCTTCAATCGCAATGTACTTGAACCCGATACAGAATGGTTCGATTTCCTCAATACCCTGGCCGGGCAAGCAGCGATTGCAATCGAGATTGCCACGCTATTCGAGAGCCTGCAGCGTTCCAACTCGCAGCTCACTCTGGCTTATGATGCCACAATAGAAGGCTGGTCGCATGCCCTCGACTTGCGCGATAAAGAGACCGAAGGGCACACTCAGCGAGTGTCCGAAATGACGGTGAAGCTTGCGCGCACCTTCGACTTGAGCGAGGAGGAACTGGTTCAAGTCCGCTGGGGAGCGTTGTTGCACGATATCGGCAAAATGGGTGTCCCGGACGAAATTCTGCATAAACCCGGCCCTTTGACAGACGAAGAATGGGCGGTGATGAAGAAACACCCAACCTTTGCCTATGATATGCTCTCTCCCATTCACTACCTGCGGTTGGCGCTGGATATTCCCTACTGCCATCATGAAAAATGGGACGGTATGGGTTATCCACAAGGACTAAAAGGCACTCAGATTCCACTGGTTGCGCGCATTTTTGCAGTGGTGGATGTGTGGGATGCATTAAACTCAGATCGCCCTTATCGTGCTGCCTGGACAAAAGAAAAAGCGCGCGAATATATTCGTAGCTCATCAGGTACACATTTTGATCCGCAGGTTGTGGATGCATTCTTGCAAACTTCCCAATTAAACCTGAGACGTCCCAAGCTGGCAAAGACCCATTCTCACCGTCCGATGGATAGGGACTAGGTATGTTTGGCTTTTATAAGATTAAGTGTCGATTGGCTTTTTGACACATTCGAATCGCTCGATCGATGAGGACAAGAAAGGCACTCGACAAAATATGAAGGGCTTAGTCAAGAAAGACGAGAAATCAATCAAGCCATCATTGAAAGTTTCAGAACTTCGTTACCGCCGTTTGTTTGAAACAGCCCAGGATGGGATTTTAATCCTGGATGCCAGGACAGGTGCGATTACGGATGTTAACCCTTTCCTGATCGCCATGTTGGGGTATTCGCGCGAAGAATTTATAACCAAGAAACTTTGGGAAGTGGGTGCATTCAAAGATATTAAAGCCAGCAAGGATGCCTTCAAGGCTCTACAGAAGAATGAATACATCCGTTATAGGGATTTACCACTTAAAGCAAGAAACGGGACTTTATTTCAGGTTGAATTTGTCAGCAACGTCTACCAGGAGGGCGACGAAAAAGTGATCCAATGCAATATCCGCGACACCACCGAGCGTAAACAAGCCCAGGATGCCATACTCAAGAGCGATGCGCTCCTGCGCGAGCAATCTGTTAGGGACCATCAGACCGGTTTATTCAATCGGCGATATCTGGAAGAGACCCTGGAACGCGAGTTGCTTCGTGCCTCTCGTAAACACATTACACTCGGCATCATCATGTTGGACGTGGATGAGTTCAAGCGATTCAATGACACCTATGGACATGCTGCGGGCGATGCAATCTTACGTGAGATGGGCAGTTTCCTGCTCAAGCATGTTCGCGGCGAAGATATCACCTGCCGTTACGGTGGCGATGAATTCATCATCGTCCTGCCTGATGTCACCCGGGCAGTGGCATGCAAGCGCGCCGAACTCATCTGTAAATATGCCCGGCAATTCCATCTCCAATTCGAAGGGCAAATACTCGAGGCCATCACGCTCTCATATGGTGTTGCGGTCTTCCCCAAAGACGGTCCCACCGGCGCCGCCGTCTTGAAAGCAGCCGACGATGCGCTTTACAACGCCAAACGTGAAAAAGGCTGCCGGTAGTCGTGGCAGGCCAGAAATTTCATCTCTCGACTATTCCCCAAACAAGACTTGAAAAACACAATTCAGACCAATAACCACTGAAGCCTGATACCTTTCTCAAGTGGCAGAAACTCATATTCCCCACTGGTGGACTTGGCTGGGGAGTATTGTTTGTTGAATGAGGTTCTGACTCGTTTATTTTTTCACGGATACCAAATTCGAGAAACTACCCGTCAATTTCTTGATTTGTTAGATATTTTATAGGCTGTATTAGGGACATCGATAGCTCCTTTCGAATAAGATGATAGGGAGCAAAAAGCTATTTTTTTGAAAGGAAGCTATTATGAGACGCAATCGTAACGACGGCCACAATTCGAAACTGCTGGTCCTTATCCAGCCGAACATCGGGCTGGATAGCGATGTCCGCCATTCGGTTGTGGAAATCCTCAACAACATTCTGGCCGATGAAGCCGTGTTATCCATAAAAACCCGCAGCGCCTTTTGGAACGTGAGCGGAGCAGTTTTTTTCGAGCTGCAGACCCTTTTTGAAACCCAATACCAATTGCTTAACACCATCTCCAATGAGATCGCTGAGCGAGTTCGGATGCTGGGTGGTATTGCCATCGGCAGCCTCGAAGAAATTCTCACCCATACCCGCCTTGAAGAACAACCTGGTGAGATTCCAGACATTCTGCGCCTTTTAGCCGACCATGAAGTTGCCATCCGTTTCTTACGGGTGGATGCGGCCAAATGTGTCGAGGAATACGAAGATGAAGGCACTTCTGACCTGCTGGTGAGCATTCTGCGTAAGCACGAAAAAATGGCCTGGATGCTTCGCTCCCACATCGAGCCCGAGCTAACTCACGATGAAAAACAGGGTGCATAGTTTCACCACCCGGTTTACCTTTAGAGCTTTCCTTTATAGACTTCATTCTATGCAGAGGTAATTATGGACGAAACGCAGATGATCAAGATTGTGGAAGGATACAGCCGAAAGAGTGAACCGTCAGATGGGCAAGTCAAGGTCACACGGGTGCCGGACTACAAAACGGTGTATATCGAACAAGTTGGTGGGTCTGAAAACTCGATCGTCATGAGCGAATATAAGGTGGATGGAAAATCCTACTGGGCTGGATACAGTTCTCTTAGTGAGACCGTTTTCGTGAGCCAGACAGGCCGGAATTAAAGAGAAAAAATGCATTTCCTGCCGGCAGTTTCTTGGTGAACAAAAAATTGAATGTGCTCCGTTTTTTAGCTAGCAGATGCCGAGATAAAAATGTTCAGCAGAGCACTTCCAATGGAT
>JBEKEX010000036.1:0-15342 GCA_050013615.1 Anaerolineaceae bacterium | reverse complement strand
CTGGGCGTTGAATTCGGTGCACAGGTATACGTTTTCTGGGGTGGGCGCGAAGGTACCGAGACGGATGCCAGCAAAAATCCGATCGAGGCCTACAAGCGCAATCGCGCAGCCATCAATTTCCTGTGTGAGTATGTACTGGATCAGAAATATAATCTTAAGTTTGCCCTGGAAGCTAAGCCCAATGAACCGCGTGGCGATATGTTTAACCCCACCACCGGTCATATGTTGGCGTTTATCACTACGCTGGATCACCCTGAGATGGTGGGCGTAAACCCGGAGATGGCTCACGAGCACATGGCCGGATTGAACTTCTCTCATGGTGTGGCCCAGGCACTGGAAGCCGGCAAGTTGTTTCACATCGACCTGAATGACCAGGCCTTCGGCCGCTTCGATCAGGATTACCGCTTCGGTGCTGTCAACCCGAAGAGTGCTTTCTTTCTGGTTAAGCTACTGGAAGATAATGGCTACCAGGGCAGCCGACATTTTGATGCACATGCTTATCGCACTGAAGATTACGAAGGCGTCAAAGATTTTGCGCGCGGCTGCATGCGCACTTATCTGATCTTGAAAGAAAAAGCGGCTCACTGGAACGCTGATAAAGAGATCCAGGCACTTTTGGCCGAGATCAACGCCGATGATGGCAGCATGATGCCATTCCTGGGCAAGTATTCAGCCAAAACTGCGGCTAGTCTAAAAACCTACAATTTTGATCGCCTCGCTTTAGGTAAACGCGGCTATAAGTATGAAAAACTTGATCAGTTAACGAACGACCTCCTGCTTGGAGCACGCTAATTAGAAAATCATACTAGCTTTTTCAAAGAGGTAGTCCAGTGGCAGCGCAGTATTTTTTGGGCATCGATACATCCACGACGAGTAGTAAAGCGTTGTTGATTGATGCCGATGGAAGTGTAGTAGCAGTGACCTCGTCCCCGCACACGCTTCAGATTCCCCAACCTCTCTGGTCAGAACAAGATCCCCACGAGTGGTGGCGGGCCGTCTCCAGCAGCATCCGCGCCATCCTGACGAAAGCAGGCATCCGGAGCGAACAAATCGCTGCCATCGGTTTAACAGGACAAATGCATGGGCTTGTTTTGCTTGATGCTGCAGGCAATGTGCTGCGTCCTGCTATTTTATGGAATGACCAACGGACGCAGGCCCAATGTGACGAAATCCACGCTCGGATCGGGCGCAAACAATTTATCCAGATTTCTGGGAATGTGGCGCTGACAGGTTTCACTGCGCCTAAAATTCTTTGGGTCCAGCAGAATGAACCCGAGGTGTATGCAAAAGCCAAACACGTATTGTTGCCCAAGGACTATATCCGTTTCAAGTTGACCGGTGAGTATGCCATGGACAAAGCCGATGGCTCCGGTACCGTGCTATTTGACTTGAAGTCACGTACCTGGTCGAAGGAAATTTTAGATGCACTTGCTATTGACCCGACGTGGATGCCTCCGACCTTTGAGGGGCCAGAATTTACCGGTCAGATTACACCCGAAGCTGCCGCAGAAACTGGCCTGAAAGCTGGTACTCCTGTTGTCGCTGGGGGCGGCGATCAGTCCGCCCAAGCTGTTGGGGTAGGTGCCGTAGAACCAGGCGTGGTAGCGCTGACAGTTGGCACCAGCGGCGTGGTCTTTGCAACCACGCCTTCGGCATTGATCGAGCCGGATGGCCGATTGCATGCCTTCTGCCACGCCGTGCCGGGTATGTGGCATTTCATGGGTGTCATGCTCAGTGCAGCCGGCAGTCTGCAATGGTATCGAGACACACTTGCCCCCGGGGTGAGTTTCGATGATCTGTTGGGGGAAGCAGAACCGGTCGCAGCGGGAAGCGAGGGCTTGCAATTTCTGCCCTACTTGAGCGGCGAGCGGACGCCTTATCCGGATCCCCTGGCACGTGGCGCCTGGATCGGCCTGACCCTGCGCCATGGCCGCGGTCACCTGACCCGTTCTCTGCTTGAAGGCGTTTCCTTCGGCTTGAAAGATAGCTTCACGCTGATCCAGCAGGCTGGTTTGGGGGAAATCCGGCAGGTGCGTGCCTCTGGCGGCGGGACAAAGGGCGCACTTTGGCGCCAGATTCTCGCTTCTGTACTGGAAGCCGAGTTGGTGACGGTCAACACGGCCGAGGGTGCAGCCTTCGGTGCTGCGCTGTTGGCGGGCGTCGGTGCGGGAACATGGAAAGACGTACCTTCTGCGTGCAAGGCAACGGTTAAACTGACCGGCAGCACTCAACCTGATCCAGCCCAGGTGGAGACCTATCGTAAAGCTTATCCGATTTATCGCGGACTTTATCCGGCGCTCAAACCGAGCTTTAATCAAATGGCCAGATGAGCGATTTTCATGGACTCCCCACAGCAACACTCGCAAACGAGCATCTCCGTCTGGAATATTTGACGA
Source organism: Anaerolineaceae bacterium (assembly GCA_050013615.1). GTDB lineage: Bacteria > Chloroflexota > Anaerolineae > Anaerolineales > Anaerolineaceae > JBEKEX01. Next base: position 12,946 of record JBEKEX010000036.1, on the reverse strand, counting down.
AAGCCGGTCCTCGTATTGTTGGACTTTCATATCTTGGTTCGCCCAACCTATTGGGAGATGTCTTCGATGAATGTTGGGAGACACCACATGGGCAATATTATCTCCTCGGTGGGCACCGCTTATGGATCTCCCCGGAAATTCCTGAAAAAACCTATATTCCGGATAAAACCGGATTACTTGCCCGTGAATTTCCCGGGGGCGTGGAACTGACCGGCGAACACGAAACGGGTTCCGGAGTCCGCAAATCACTCCGGATTGAACTTGAATCAACCACACCTATTATCCGACTCACACATACCATTTTGAACGAAAACGCAGGCCCAATCACAGTTGCACCCTGGGCAATCAGTATGTTCAGTCAGGGTGGAACCGTCATCCTGCCCCAGCCGGTTGGTAACTCCGATCCGCATGGTCTGCTCAACAACCGGCTAATTGCTTTATGGCCAAAAACCCGGATCAACGACTCGCGCTTGATCCTAAGGGATGACTTTATCCTGATCCGTGCTACTTCAGGCCTGCCGCCAATAAAAATTGGTTATTCCAATACAGCCGGCTGGTTGGCTTATTGGAAGAATGGCATTCTTTTTCGAAAGAGTTTTGACCTGCATCCGGGTTCAGTTTATCCGGATGGCGGTTGTAATACCGAATCTTATTGCGGCGACCGATTTGTGGAATTGGAGACCTTGGGACCGCTGCAAACTCTAGCCTCCGGCGCAACCGCGTATCTGACCGAGACATGGGAACTTCAAGGAAGTCTGGATTCAAACCTCATTCCTGAAGAGATGAAGAAATTAGTACAGAATGGCTAGAGAGGTACAGGAATAATTCATTTCGGCCACGAGGTCGTTCGCTCCTGTAGATTTGTCCGCTTTTTTACGCCTCCGATAAATGATTTGATACTCTCTATAACTATGCGTTAAGGCTTGAGCCTGTTTTGGGGTGTATTTTGATTTGCGCATAGCCATTTAGTATAAAAGTGCTTGTTCTCTGGTAGAATCAACCCATGGTGAAGGGTTTCACGATCCTGTTTGGACTCTTGGCGCTGGTGCTTTCGAGTTGTGGGGCAGGCAAGGTATTCGCCGCACAGGAACCTACGCTGACACCCACGGCGACTCCTACGCTCACGCTGACACCCACTATGGTTCCAACGGCAACGCCAACTGTCACGTTGACCTCAACGGCCACGCCTACGGCCACCTTGCCGGTGGAGGCCTACGTCGAGAACATTCACGGCCATCACCAGGCCTTGTCGCTGGATTGTGAATCATCGGTGGCGGTGGATTGGGCGGCACATTTTGGCGTCACCATCAACGAGTTCGATTTCCAACACAGCCTGCCAATCTCGGATAACCCTGACCTGGGCTTCGTGGGTTATTCCACCGGGCCCTGGGGCCAGATACCTCCCTATGCCTACGGGGTGCACGCCGCTCCCGTGGCAGCGGTGTTGAACAGCTACGGCGTGCCGGCCATCGGGGTCAAGAATTTCACGCTCGATCAATTGCGCCATGAGCTGGCTGCAGGCAGGCCGGTGATCGCCTGGATCGTCGGCGACGTCGAGAGCGGTGTGCCGTACGAGTATACCGATTCAAAGGGCAACAAGACCATCGTGGCACCTTATGAGCACGTGATCATCGTTACCGGCTACGATGCCGATTACATCTATTATCTCAATGGGCAGCATGCTTACCGCATCCAGACCGAGTACTTCATGCGCTCGTGGAAGGTGCTGGAGTATATGGTCGTCTATCGCGGCGACCAGTAGGGCAATGAAATATGTCTTGAGGGGGATGGAGTTGATGCAAACGACCGTATATAATCATTGAGAATAGTGACTTGGCCGCTGTATAAAATCCCAGAGTTTGTGCAAGAATTTTTTACACTAGCCTGAACAATTATCCAGAATTATTCTAGAATGCCCCGGTTCCATTCGAAGTGGCAAGAAGGGTTACTAATATCATGTTGACGAGCAAAAATATTGCAATCAAGGAAATCCAACCTTTTGACCTGCAGCGCAAGGTGGTTTCTCATATCATGTCCTCTTCCTGGAAAAACATTCCCCATGTTTCGTATCTGTATGAACCCGATATTACCGATTTTTATAATGAGTTCAATAAACTGGCAGTCGAACACAGTCAGAATGCAACCGAACCCCACAAGATCTCATTCAACACCATCCTGCTCAAAACGATCGTAGAAGGCTTGTTGGCCGCGCCAAAGCTTAACTCACTCCTCGAATACAACCCCAGGACAGTCGAAGGTCGGCTGTTGGTGTGTGCAGATATCAATATTTCTCTCCCGTGGCTTTTGGCAGACGGCAGGATGATCACCCCGATTGTCGCGAAGGCCGATAAAATGTCGCTCAATGCCATCTCCGATGCCGTCGCTGCACTGAAACTGAAGATTGAAAACACGAATATTGATGAGATGCTATATAAATCCGCCCGCGCAGACACTGTTGGAGAACTCAAAAGGCTCAATTTCAGCGTGGTCACGCGCGTCCTATCCACTACCTTTGGCAGCCAAAAGTTTATCAGGCTGCACGGCGAAGAAAAGAAGCGTTACTACAGCTTACCCGAAGAACTTCGCCTGACCGAGAAGGAAATCATGGATGGCACAGTGACGGTTTCCAACATCGGTTCGCTTTATCGTGAACAGCAAGGATATTTTGGCTTGCTCGAAATTGTTCCGCCACAGGTTCTGGCCGTGGGGATCAGCGCAATCCAGGAAAAGCCTGGCGTTTTCCTGGATGACACACAAAAGCAACAAATCGGCATCCGTAAATTCGTTCCAATCTGCCTGGTCTTTGACCACCGCGCGGTCGATTTCGACACGCTCGTCCCCTTCTTAAAAAGATTGGATGAAATTTTCGCCCACCCGCAAGAAATTCACTCCTGGTGACCGAGACAGTTTTCGTTTTCCATCCATTGTGCATGTCGGGATGCATGGGGGCGTGCTGTTGCGGCTGGTAGGGCAGTGGGATAGTTCTTGTGGAATGCGAAGCGCTCTTCGAAAAGGAAGGCGCTTTCTTCGTTTAACTTTCGCCAACCTTTTGGGGGGATGATGTGTATATTTAATGTGACGGATTCACAGGGTCAAAAGGAGGTCTCTCCGCATGGATGATTTGCAAGCCATCCGGCGCCTCAAGAGTGGTGATATTGGCGGTCTTGAGATTCTCGTTGCGCGCTATCAAGCCAAAGCTGTGCGAGTAGCGTTTCTCATCACACATGATGAACTTCAGGCCGAAGATGTTGTCCAGGATACGTTCATGCACCTCTCTCGCAAGATCGGACAATTCGACTCGGCCCGTCCGTTCGAACCGTACTTGTTGAGGAGCGTGGTCAATGCCGCATTGAACGTCACACGCCGGGTGAAACAGCGGGTCCCCTTGGATGACGATTTGGGACAAGTGGAACAATTGTTGTCGCAGACGGCTTCGGTCGAATCGGAAGTGGATTACCTCCAACTTAAACAAAAGATCATCGCTGCACTTGCAAAACTCGAGCCGCGTCAGCGTGCAGCGGTTGTCCAAAGATACTACCTTGAAATGAGCGAGAAGGAAATGGCAGTTGCGCTTGATACTGCGCCGGGCACTGTCAAATGGCTATTGAATGCCGCTCGAGCCAGACTGCGCGAGTTGCTCGGCTCGGGAAGGAGTACAGAATGAACAGGAAACCCTATCGCGACATCCTTGACTCTGCGGCCGCCGACTCTCTTTCCCGGAATACCAACCTGTGGCCGAAGATTTCGGCTCGACTCGAAAGGAGACCTTTGATGACAACTCTTCGCACCCATCCGATTGTGGCACTTCTGATTGCTTTGCTTATTTTGCTTGCGTTGAGCAGCGTTGTGTACGCACTTGGCAGAGCGCTTGGATACATCCCCGGTGTTGGACTGGTGGATCAAAGCGCTCCAATCCGCATTTTGGCTGAACCAGTAACTGTGAAACAGCAGGGAATTTCCGTAACCGTGTCAAAAATTGTTGCAGATTCAACGCGCACATTCATTTCCTATCGTGTGGATGGAATCCCAATCCCACCCACCGACAATGGGCTGCCCATTTGTATATCCCTGCCGGAAGTGCGTTTGCCCGATGGCAGCGAGTTGGAAAACACGGGCGGCGGCGAGGGCATTCCGATTTTAAGAGATATTAACTCCATGCACTATGAAGCCGAATATATCTATTCCCCGATTCCAAACGGAATTAACCAGGTGACCTTTGTGTTGTCTTGTGCTCCTCCCAACGGAACGGAGTCGGATAATCGGGAAGTACCGCTTAATCTTGTCCCGGCGCCTGCGGGCTATGCAACACCTGTCGTTGAAATAGCAGTTACTGCTGATGATGCTAAAAATAAGACCGGACTGCATCTTGATAAAGTGCTTGAGATGGCAGACTCATATGTTTTGATTGGCAGATTCTCAGACGGCGGCGACCTGGGTGGGCCTTTGTATATGGACACGGCAAGCGATTCCGAATATTTGCCTCATATTGAAGATGCAAATGGCAACCCCGTTTCTTTCAAGGTGCGCGAAGATTTACGGCCCGATCCAGACTGGGATGTCGCCTACTATTGGGCGTATGAAATACCGAGGTCAGTTGCCACCCCGTTGAAGATCACGGTGGATAGCGTTAATCTCCGCAAACACGACACGGCGCAATTTCAGTTCGACACGGGAGAACATCCGCAGGTCATGCAGAAATGGAATCTCAACCTGCCTGTCAAGTTGGGGGCGTCTGAATTTGTAGTGGATTCGGTTACTTTCCTTGGGAATGGATATACGTTCAATCTATCCTCCGAAAATCTTCCAGAAGGCGTTACGCCTGATATTGACATTGTAGATAGTTCATCGAGCCCCTACCAGTTTGATAATAACAGTTCAACGCAAGATCACGTCGGAAACAAAGTGCTGTACACGATAACGCTTACCACGCAAAGCCCACCACCCACTGGGAATTTGACGGTGGAATGGGGATTGAACGAACTCATTCCGCAACCGGGCCCGTGGTCGCTGGTTTGGGCGCCTTCCACAACCAGTCCTTGATTTTCGAGGCTTCTTTTTCTTTGCTTGGTTTGGGTTGGGCTTCAAGCAGTAATTGTTACTATTCGATCGGCTCGACGCTGTTGTTCGGAATGGGTTTGAATCGTGGTTGAGAGAAATACGGCGTTATGCTGAACTATGAAGCGCTCTTCGAAAAGGAAGGGCGCTTTTTCGGTTGATATTTTTTCGGAGGTTGTTATAATGGATAATGACGATAGGGAATATATAAAATATCTTCACGAACGGCCAGTGCCGCCAACGTTATCAACTCTTACCATCATAAATTGATCTTTGCCACCCGGATGAAATAGTTTGCCCAAACCAATTGAAAGGAAAAATCATATGTTGAAGAGAAAACCATCCACCAGCTTGTTGATCGTTACCTCGTGCACATTGCTGGCCATGGCTGCCTGCACATTGACCACGCAGATGCCCCCCACTGCAATACCAGCAGCCAATACCGATACGCCGGTGGTGGCCCCCACACTCGTTTCCTCGCCAACGCCCGAAGCAATGACCACCACTCCCACTTCAACTCTTACGCCTGTCCCGCAGAATGTGCCGCCAACGATCGCGGCGAACGGACAAGCTGTCAACTGCCGGTATGGGCCGGGGATGGACTGGCTGACCGTCGGTGCGTTGAAGGTGGGGCCGGGCGTTCCGGTCTATGGCTCCAACCAGGACCAAACCTGGTGGCAGATCGACAGCTCCTGGAATGAGGGGATGCGCTGCTGGGTGTCTGCCGCGACGACCACGCTGAGCGGAGCTTATCAATCCCTGCCGATCATTCCCGTTCCTGAAGCGCTCGTCACCGATGTGCAAGTGACCACCACCGCGGTGATCCATGGCACCTGCGGCGGGCCGAATGCGACCAACTTTACCGGCGCCATTACCACCAATGGCCCGACCACGGTAACGTACCATTGGGAAATCTACGATACGTCGACCAGTACGATGCTCAACGCGCTGGAGACCAATAACCTGGCCTTTGCAGCAGCCGGGACCCAATCCTTTACCACGGATTCTTATAAGCGCGATTGCGGTACGTATTTGACCAAGCTGGTCGTCACCAGCCCGAACAGCATGACGGGCAAGGCGAACTGGTCGGTCGTATCACCCTAGGGATCAGCAGAAATAGATAAACTGTTATCGACCTGGCAGGTTGATCTTCACTGCCAGGTCGTGTTTGATATTTTTCCGGGGGTTGCTATCAATTTTCGGGAAAATTTATAAAGGCTCCCGAACCATGCACCATACGGGAATGTCGAATTTGGGGATACTTGACGTCGTTGCCAGGTAAAAACCCGACTTTTGATAATAAGCCACATTCTTCTCATCATGTGTCTCTAAATATATGGGCTTTTTTTCTACGTCCGCTTTTGCCAGAATCTGCCCGAGCAAAGCGGTGCCAATCCCCTTTCGTTTCTGAGCCGGATCTACGACCAGGCCCCATAAGTAATAATGGGGGCGTCCGTACATGATCTTTTCGTGTATATCGCCTATAAATTCTTCACCTTGCTGCGACCTGATGAAATCTTGCATCCCTAATACAAAAGGCGCCGGCAAAAAACCACACAGGACATATTCCCACTGCGAAATCTTGGTATGACCAGGCGGTAGAATGAAGGCTACTCCGGATATCTCTTGAGTGGTATACACTTCGCCATAACGCAATGCGGTGTTCATTACCTTCCCCAAATACCATGGCAGGCAGCGTTTTCGTTTCTCAGGATCGGGAAAATAAAAATCGAATTCGGGATAATCGAAAAAAGCAGTACATAATACATCGACTGCATGCTTCTTTTTTGATGGGTCCAGTTTGACGATTTCCATGATGCGTCCTTTTATCTCAATTCCGGTGTGGACACTCCGGATATATCCATCATACCCGAAACATCCTCTGGCCGCATCCCACGCTGCTCACATTTTGGTTCATATTCTGGTTACACTAAGTGTATATTTAAACTGTGACCGGATGTATAGGCATATGGTGACTAAAGGAAGACTGCAGCAATGGTGTTCATGGCAGGCGTTTTTCCAAAGGGAAGGGCGCTTTTGTTTGGTAATTCATGGGGTGCTATAATGATATGGATGGGGGATAATGAGAACAACCCCAAAGAGAAATTGTCCAAAGTCGTTCAATATTTGTCGGGATAAAACTTGATGAATAAAAAATCTGTCTCATGGAGTTTCTCTGTTGATCACCATTTTCACCCAAAATCTTCGCCGTACGTATCAAACCACCACCGGCGTCGTCCGGCGGAAGCGCAAAGAGATCGTGGCGTTGGATGGTGTCGATCTTTCCATCCAGAGCGGTGAGCTGTTCGGCCTGCTGGGCCCCAACGGCGCAGGCAAGACCACCATCACGCGCATCCTGGCCACGGTGCTGCTGCCCACCTCCGGCATGGCCCAGGTCTTCGGTCAGGATGTGGTCAAAGGCGTCAGGGAGATCCGGCCGCGCATCGGCCTGGTATTTGGCGGTGAGCGCGGCCTGTATTGGCGGCTTTCGGGGCGCGACAACCTGCAATACTTTGCCGACCTCTACAAAGTCCCGCCGGAAATTTCCAGACGGCGCATCCCCGAGCTGCTTGAGTTGGTGGGGCTGACCGACCGGGCTAACGAGCGCATCGAGGGCTACTCACGCGGCATGAAGCAGCGCCTGCACATCGCTCGTGGCCTGATCCACGACCCAGAGCTGCTCTTCCTCGACGAGCCCACCATCGGCCTGGATCCCCTGGCGGCGCGTGATCTGCGCGAGGTGATCCGTGGACTGAACCAGGCTGGGAAAACCATCTTCCTGACCTCACATTACATGTTCGAGATCGACGCCTTGTGCAACCGGGTGGCGATCATGAACAAAGGACGCATCCTGGTGGACGACACGCCTTCGGCGCTCAAGAAGTTGGTCGCCGACCTGGAGGTGGTGGAGATCGAGTGCTTTGGCATCCCTGATGGGCTGATTACGAAGCTGCGAGCGCACCCCTGTGTCCAGGCAGTGAATATCGAACAGTTGGAGCAGAGCCAGTTGGTGCAGATCCAGGCGCCGGCCGGGGCGGAGCTGGTCAAGGAGTTCCTGGAAATCTTGGACGGCGTGCCAGTGCACAAGGTGGTGACCCGCCAGCCCACGCTGGAAGATGCCTACATCAAGCTGGTGGGCGGGGAAGCGAAAGAGGCGTAGCGGATGAAGATCGATGATATTCGCTCCACGGCCCGCATCCTGGGAAATTCCATGTTGCTCCAACTGAAGAACAATGTCGTGGCGTCAGAGATCATTGGAACGCTGATCCTGCAGCCGGTCATTTTCACTCTTATCTCGGTGGGTACCTACGTGTACGGGCATCGGCCCGACCTGGGTTTGTTTGCCATCACCGGCACGGGATTGATCTCCATCTGGAATGCCAACCTGTTCACCTCCGGCGATATCATTCGCGAGGAGCGCCGCCGGGGGACCTTGTCGCTGGTCATGGCATCCCCCACTCCTTTGCTGATTATTTTATTAGGCAAGAGCCTGGCCAACGCCCTCACATCTGCCCTTGCCATGGGTCTGACCTTTCTGACCGGCATGCTGGCTTTCCAGATTCCCATTGGAATCGCCGACCCTCTGGCTTTTCTGATCGGGCTGGTACTGGTGATCATTTCGATCACCTGCCTGGGACTGGTTTTCGGTACGCTGTTCATTCTGACCCGCTCGGCCGGCGAGTTCATGTCAGTGACCAATTATCCGGTCTTTATCCTTTCCGGTCTGTCGATCCCGCTGACCCTGCTGCCGTTGTGGACGCGCCCGCTTTCGCAGCTTTTATCTCCCACCTGGGGTAACCTCGTTTTGAATGCGGCCGCTTCAGGGACTGAAACCAGTATGCTTCCCAATTATCTGGTTATCCTGGGACTGTCGGCCCTTTATTTGATCATTGCTCACTTCCTATATCGGCGCGTGGAATATCGGGCTTTGCAGGCCGGAACATTGGAGCAGTGGTGATGCGCAGCTCATGGCGGTTGTTCTGGAGTGGGGTGCGGGCTTCCTGGGCAGATTACCTGGTTGAGTTGACCCCGGAGATCTTTTTGGGGATGCGCCTGCCGCGCATTTTACTGCAATCACTCTTCTTTGTTTTTATGGCAAAAGCTGCCGGAGGGGATGAACTGGAACGGTTTGCCCTGATCGGCAACGGCGTTCAGATCGCTGTTTTTATGCTCATGATGTCCATGGAATCGGTGATCGAGTCGGAGAAATATGATGATACCTTCCAATACCTGATCGCTGCTCCGTCCAGTTGGCTGCCCATCATGCTGGGAAAGTGCATGGCGTATTACGGGGACGCCATGATCGCTTCGTCTGTTACCTTTGCTGTGCTCATTCCCTTGTTGCATGTCCCCATCGCCCTGGTCGATCTGTTACGCGCCGCGCCGGTGATCCTGATCATCTTCGCCTCTGCCAGTGCGCTGGGCTGGTGCATCGGCGCCTTTTCCCTGCCCATCCGCTATGGGTACTTGATCAGCAACTGGATGGGATACCTCATGATGATCTTTTGCGGGATCAACGTGCCCTTCAGTGGATTGTCCGCTCCGCTTCAGTTCGTCGGCAATTTGTTGCCGGTGACCAACGGGCTGCTGGCGGTGCGGGCGTTGATCGGCGGCGCCAGCTACGCCAGCGTTTGGCCGTGGATCGCTAGGGAGGTCCTGATATTCCTGGTCTATGGCGCCATTGCCTGGGTGGTCTTCGGTTACCGCTTGCGCGTCACCCGGCAGCGGGGCACGTTTGACATGGTATAAGTGATTGCTTTGCCCCGCTTGGGGTATGATAGGGGAAATCAATCGAATGGGATAGAGAACTTTCACATGATCATTGTCAGTGCGTGTCTGGCAGGCGTCCAATGTCGTTATGATGGGGCAGGGAAGCCCTGCGAAGCGGTCATTTGTCTGGTGGCCGTGGGCAAAGCCATACCGGTGTGTCCCGAGCAGTTAGGCGGGTTGACCACGCCCCGGCTTTCGTCTGAGATCCGGGGTGACAGGGTCGTACGCAAGGACGGCGTCGACGTCACGGAGGAATTCGAACGTGGCGCTCATGAAGCATTGAGACTGGCCCAACTGGTGGGGGCCAAAGCGGCCATTCTCAAGAGCCGCTCGCCCTCCTGCGGCGTTGGCAAGATCTATGACGGCACCTTCAGCGGGAAGGTAGTGGATGGCGATGGCGTTTTTACCGCGCTGTGCAGGAAAAACGGTATTGAAGTAAAAACGGAAGAAGAGCTGTAAATTCCAAAAGGGCTGGAATGATCTGTGCCATAATAGATGGCAATTAGTTTGCCATCTCGTTTCACTTTTCACTATAGGAAAATTTCGTGGATCTCGGTTTTTTGTTCAAAGGTTTGCTTATTGGGGTCTCGATCGCCGCGCCGGTTGGGCCAATCGGTGTCTTGTGCATTCGCCGCACGCTGGCTGAAGGACGGGCAACCGGCCTCGTCTCCGGGTTGGGGGCTGCCACCGCCGACGCAATCTATGGCTGTGTGGCCGGGTTCGGCCTGGCCTTTGTCTCGAGCTTTCTAGTAGCCCAACAAACGGGACTGCGCCTCGTCGGTGGCATATTTCTTTGTTACTTGGGTCTCAAGACCCTGTTGGTAAAGCCCGCGGAACAGGCTGCTCTTGCCAAAGGAAGCGGCATTGCCAGCGCTTACGCATCGACGTTCTTTCTGACGCTCACCAATCCAATGACCGTCCTTTCCTTTGCAGCGATCTTTGCCGGTCTGGGTCTGGCAGGCACGAGCAGGGGTTATGCGTCAGCGGGGATCTTGGTGCTGGGCGTTTTCTTGGGCTCTGCCTTGTGGTGGCTTGTTTTAAGCAGTGGGGTTGGGATATTTCGCGGGAAATTCAGCCTTCGAGGACTGCAATGGGTCAACCGGATTTCCAGCGTGATCATCGTGGGGTTTGGGCTGTTCGCCCTGGCGAGCATACTATAACCGAGATTATCCTGGCCGCAAATAACAATACCAGGTCACTGTCCCAAATGTGGTTGACCAGAAGTTCCTTGACTTTCTCTTGAACGAATAAACTGTCCTGATGGTTTTAGGCATAGAATTTACCGGTTATGGTCCATCTACAATGAAACTGTAACGCTTCACCTGCTGCAAGGTTTGATATGCGGGGTAAGATAGTACGATGGATTATGAATATCTTGCATTGAATGCGGAGTTAATGAAATTGGGGTGCACTTCCTGGTGCATTAGGGGACATGGCAAAACCCCATCGCATTTGGAGTTGGAAGCTCATTTTGGGCAGATGGTCGTAATCCTCCCCATTGCCGCCAGCTTGCTCGTCAATGCCCAGGGCCAGCAATTCATTATTACCGGTATCATTGAAGAATTGAAACAACGCGGGCTCTATCCACCGTCTTCTCAAAAAGAACCTTGAGTTTTCGACCGGCATATTTACCTGAAGGGGCGTTTAACTCTTGCCAAAAGATTCGAATTGAATATAATAACAGCAAGCGTTGATTTTTCTTGTTCATGATTGCGGGCAACGCCAAGCGTTTTGTGCTTGCGAACTACGCGGATGGGTTCAAATAGTATCGCTTGCCGGTTTTTATCCACGGTTCGCCTCGACATTGTCATATTGCGCTTCTGTTCTGCTGTTGGCATTAACGATAGCTGCCAGTGGTTATATATCGTTTATACAGCAGTGAGATTGGCGTAGATGCATACTTTATCGCGCACTCACGGTTGAAGAAATGTAAACCGTTTGTGATGGGTAGTTCATCTCACTTGGATGAGGAGGTACATTGTGGCACCAGAACGCTTGTTGATCGATACGGACCCGGGGATCGATGATGCTCTGGCAATCTTGCTGGCCATGGCATCACCGGAAGTATCTCTGGAAGGGCTCTCCGTTTGTTGCGGAAATTGTACCGCGGAGGCCGGTTACGAAAATGCCCGCCGGGTGCTTGACCTGGCACATGCCGGTTCCATTCCGGTGGCGCGCGGCGCTGCACTTCCCCTTATTCAACCACTGGTCATTGCTGATGAAACCCACGGCCCCACCGGCATGGGCTACGCCGAGCTGCCGCCTTCTTCGCGTCCCCACGAGCAGCGCCACGCCGTCAACTTGCTGGTCGATACGATCTTGGCGTCACCCGGCGAGATGACACTGGCGGCGATTGCTCCTCTCACTAACCTGGCGCTTGCCATCCGCACGGAGCCGCGCATCGTGCCGGCCATCCGCCGGGTCATCAACATGGGTGGGGCGATCCAGTTTCAGGGGAATACCACACCCCTGGCCGAATTCAACGTGTGGGTCGATCCGCACGCGGCGCACATCGTTTACCACGCCGGTTTGACGTTATCGCTGGTGCCGTTGGATGTGACCTACCAATGCATCTTGACGCCGAAACATGTCCAACACTTGCTCCAATTCCATTCTCCCATTTCGCGCTTCATCGAGGATTCCACCCGCTTCTACATGGAATTCCATGACGCCTATCAGAAGATCGAAGGCTGCGCCATCAATGACCCGTTGGCGTTGGCGCTCGTTTTTCAGCCAGACCTGGTAACTTGGGAAGACCTCTACGTGGATGTGGATACCAATGCGGGTGCATCGATCGGTAAAACTTTCGCAGATTTTTACAATTATAGTCATAAGGAACCCAACATGCGGGTGGCGATGAAAGTGCGCGCCAATGACTTTTTAGACCTTTTTGTGGATCGTATGGAAACTCTTTGCCGGCAGTTCCCAGACTGAACGTCTGGTAATCTTAGGTTGGACCATTTGAGAGGAGGAGTCATGAATCTAATTCGTTCCATTAAAAAGGATTTCAACACCATGACCCTGGTGTTGATCCCGGTTGCCATCGCCATCAACGTGGTGATTGGCGAATTCGTCGTCTTGCTGAAACTGCCTGTGTACCTGGATTCGATCGGCACGGTGT
>JBEKEX010000035.1:0-33329 GCA_050013615.1 Anaerolineaceae bacterium | reverse complement strand
AACGCGCCAGGCCGAAGTCGGTCAGCTTGATGATGCCATCGCGGGTCAGGATCACGTTCTCGGGTTTCAGGTCGCGGTGCACGATGCCATGACTGTGAGCGTGCGCCAGGGCGGCACAGATCTGGCGCGTGACCGAAACGATCTCCTTGATTGTTTGAGGTTTCTTGTCGAAAAGCGAATCGCCCTCGATCAGTTCCATGACGATGAAAGGGGTCTGATCTACCTCGCCGGCATCATAGATGGAGACGATGTTCGGGTGGTTCAATTTGGCAGCCGCCTTGGCTTCTCCCAGCAGGCGGGCGCGACCGGCCGTTCCCAAACTGGATCCGTTGACCAGTTTGATGGCCACATCGCGGTCCAACAGGTCGTCGTGGGAGCGATAGATGGTGCCCATGGCGCCCTGTCCCAGCTCGACGTCCAGGTGGTAACGGTTATTGAACAATGTTCCGATCATGGGATTTTTTCTCCAGCGAGACTGAGGGCGGTGTGAGCGGCAACGATGCTCATTGGCGTTTTATCAGGACGAGGGTGATGTCGTCGAAGGGGGCTGATCCGGCAGTGAAAGCGGCCAGCGATTGGATCAGCGCTTCGGAGATGGCTTCGGGGGAGGCGGCGCGCTGCCGGTAAACGACTTCTTTGGCACGTTCCAGTCCGAATTCTTCATTGGCGGCATTGATCGCATCGGTGACCCCATCGGTGTACAGCAGGAGGAGGTCGCCAGGCTTCAGGGTGATGGTGCGCTGCTCGAATTTGGAATTCTCGTCCACGCCCAGCCACATGCCGGTGTGTTCCAATTCGATGGCCCGGTCCGCACCGGCCGGCAGGTAAAGCGGCGGGTTGTGGCCGGCGTTCACATAGGTCAGCTCGCCCGTGGCGGGGTCCAACAGTGCATAGAACATGGAGACGTACATGGCGTCGTTCGACTCAGTCTGCAGCAGGCGATTGACGCGGGTGATGCAATCGGCGGGAGAATCGGCGCCATCGGCACTGGTGCGCACGAAGTTGCGCGTGGCGGCCATGAAAAGCGCGGCCGGCATGCCTTTATCGGTCACGTCGGCGATCAACACGCCCAGGTGCTGGTTGCGCAGGGGAATGAAGTCGTAATAATCGCCGCCGACCTCGCGAGCCGGCTGCCAGCGGGCGGCAAATTGCCAGCCAGGGATCTGTGGCAACTCATGCGGCAGCAGGCTGGACTGCACCTTGCGCGCCATCTGCAACTCGCGCTCCAGACGGCCCTGCTCGATGGCAAGGCGGTACAGGCGGGCATTTTCGATGGCAATGGCAGCACTGTCGGCGATGGACGCCAGCAGCGAGAGGTCATCGCGCTGGAAGATGCCGGCACGCAGGCGGTTATCCACATAAATGACGCCCAATATGGCATCCTTGTTCTTAAGTGGGACGCACAGGATGGCACGCAGTCCCATGGCCATGATGCTCTTGCGCATGTTGAAGCGCTCATCGGCCATGGCATCGCTGGTCAGGATGGGTTGCCCCTCGTGCAGCACTTTCTCAATGACCGAGCGAGAGACCTGGAACTGGGGGTCTTCGAGGGTCTTCTGCTCCAGGCCGCGGGCGGCGCGGAAGGTCGTTTTGCCGTCTGAATCCACCAACATCACAAAGCCGCGCTCGGCGTGCATGGTGGCGATCACTTCATCCATGACCCGGTTTAGCACTTCATCCAGGTCTAAGGTGGAGTTGAACGCCTGCGACAGGCGGTAGAGCAATTCCAGTCGTTCTCCAGAAGGTTGAGGGACTTTGGGAGCAGCCATCATTCGTTTTAGGTTTTGCACCTTGATCGAGGTCTCCTGAATATTATATGCTGAAATCGATTGGGAAAGAACGCAGAGGGGGTAATGAAAGGGTTTCGAAGCAAGACGATTCTATACCAATTTCATACAAAAAGTCAAATATGAAATTTCTCATTTTGATTATTTATCCTCCCAGGCGCAAATAAAAAATATAAATAAGATAAAAAATGTTATAATCGAAATGACAAATTCTTCCTTTACCGCGAAGGGAAAGGAGCAGCCATGCGAATCAAAATAACCGACGAATGTATTGCCTGTGGCTTGTGCGTCGATATCGCGCCACAGCTTTTCGAGATGAATGACCTGTTGGGCCGGGCGGTGCCAAAACGTGACCCGGAAGTGGGTGAAGAAGACAAGGCACGCGAAGCGGCGGATAGCTGCCCGGTGGAAGCGATCAAACTCGAGGAATAGGAGAACTGCCATGGAAAAACAATATTTGTACCTGGCGGAAGTGGCCGGCCAGTTGCCGGAGATCCCCAAGAACAGCGTCCTCAGCACGAACGTGTTGAAAGAGGATAAGCTGGACGTAACCCTGTTCCGCTTCGACGCAAAGCAGGAGTTGACCGAACACTCTTCGGCCTACCCGGCCATCGTGCAGGCTTTGGAAGGGGAGGCAACCATGACGGTGGGAAAAGACAAAGTGCTGCTGAAACCGGGTTCATATCTTTACATGGCACCTGGCCTGGCGCACGCCCTGTCGTGCAAAACACCTTTTACCATGCTGATCACGCTGGTGAAATAGCCTGCACGGACGATGCCTGAAAGTTGTTCTGCTGTCTTTTTTGTGTAAAATAAAACAATATAACCAGCTCCTCAACAGGTATCTTCGATGTCCGTGCGCCCGCCATTCTTCACCCGCTTGCTCTTCTGGCTCATCCTGGGGTTGTTCTCCACCTTCTTTGCCGAGGTGGTTTCGGCCAGCAGCCCGTTCGTATTCTTCACCGCCTTTGGACTGATTGGCACCTACCCCATCTATTTGCTGCACACTTTGGTGCTGGGGACCCTGGTCATCCGCCGCGGGAAGGTGGTGTCGCTGCAGGCATTGTATTTTGCCGGGGGCATCTTCGGCTTGTACGAGGCCTACATCACTAAGGTGCTGTGGAGCCCGCCCTGGAACTCCACGCCACTGCGGTGGCGGGCATTTCGCTGTTGGACACTGTTGTCCTGGTGGGCTTCTGGCATGTATTCATGTCATTCATCGTGCCGCTGTTCGCCGCCGAAGCGTTCCTGCTGCGTTCCAACCGCCTGATGCGCTGCTTGCCGGAGAAGTGGCAGATGTTTCTGCACCGGCCGGCTTCCGTGTGGATCTTGGCGGCGGTGATGGGATTGTGGCAGGGGATTGCCGCCGGGCAATGGGCGGTGGTCTCGGCGCTGGCGAACTCGTTGGTGCTGTTGGTCTTCATCGCCCTATGGAAACGGTTGACGCACGACCAAGCTTACGAGTGGCAGGACCTGCTGCCCAATCGCACCGAATGGACCGTGCTGCTGGTGATCTTGCTGGGATATTATCTCGTGTTTGGTTTCAGCGTCCGCCCGGGAGCCGTGCCGGGGCTTGGCGGGCAGCTCACGATCTGGGCGATGTATGCGGTTTGGGGGACGCTCTTGTGGTTGGCGCTGAAGGCTGCGCCAGCAGAGGCGGAACCTGTCCGGCCGCCGGAGTTCACCGTCCCACCGCTGCGCACCTGGCTGAAGTTCATGCTGGGATTTGGACTCACCTCTCTCGTGGTCAGCTTACTGTTGCTGCCCGTGCGCGACATGGCCTTTGGAGTGGTCTGGGTGATGGGATTAATGACCGGCGTCGTGGCGTTGGTTTGGATGACTGTGAAAGTGCTGAGGCATAAGCCTCGCACAGAATAGACCAGCTAAGCAGCAGCTTGGAGCTTGCGTTCCACCGGGCCATCCAGGCAGGTGAGCCAGCCGGTTCCATGGCCTTGACGCTCCAATTCGCAGCTCCCACATACCCCCATGCCGCAGCGCATGTGCGCCTCCCAACTCAACTGGCAGGGCAGGTGATTCTGTTCGGCCAAAATCTCCACCGCTTCCAACATTTTCACCGGGCCGCAGGCGTATAGGCCGTCAGGCCGATGGTCTTGGATGGCCAACCGGGCAGTCTCCGTCACCAGGCCAGCCGCACCTTGCGAGCCGTCCTCGGTCGCCAAGTGCACTTCACAGCCCAGCTTTTCGAATTCATTCATCAATGTTAAATCGACGGCGGTGCTTGCGCCCAGGCACACCTCGACCGTTTTGCCTTGGGTGCGGGCGACCTCGGCCAGAAAGCGCAGAGGGGCGGCCCCGTAGCCGCCGGCGACCAGCAGCAGCCGTTCACCCTGCGGCTCAAAGCCGCGCCCCAGGGGGCCGCGCAGCCAGAGACGTTTGCCGCGGCGCAGGCGGAGGATAGCCTCACTCACCGGCCCGACGGCGACGACGGTGAGCGCCAGGGGATCGCTGCCGGACAGACTGAAGGGCTTTTCGCCCACGCCCGGCAGCCAGGCCATGACGAACTGCCCGGGTTGAGCCGGTAAGGAAGGTTCCAGGAAGAGGGTCTTGGTGCGGTAATTATCCTGATGGACGGCGGTGACGGTGAATGCCTGGTGTAATTGTGTTGCCATAGATACCTTTACGTTCAACGGTTTGCCAACCCGCGCAAGGCGCGCAGATCCGCATAACCTTCGGAGGCCATGAAAGTTTCCAATTCGGCGGCGATGGCGCCCAGGGCGTCCACACCGCGGTACCATACGGCGCTGCCTACGCCCACGGCGGTAGCGCCCGCCATGAGCATCTCGGCCGCGTCCACGCCGTTGCTCACACCGCCAATGCCAATGATGGGCACTTTGACGGCACGGGCGATCTCGGAGACGCAGCGCAGGGCAATGGGCTTGAGCGCCGGGCCGGAGATGCCGCCAATACGGTTGGAAAGTACCGCTTTGTGGGCTCGGGCGTCGATGACCATGCCCGGCATGGTGTTGATGGCGGTGATGGCATCCGCCCCGGCTTCCACCACGGCGGCCGCGATGCGGCCGATGGAAGGCACATTGGGTGCCAGTTTGACGGTGATGGGGATGGACGTGGCAGCTTTCACTGCGGCGGTCACCGCCGCGGCGCTTTCGCAAGTGGCGCCGAAGGGGGCGCCGAACTCGTCACCTACGTTGGGGCAGGAAATATTGACCTCGATCAGATGCGGCTCGGCACGGGAGATGATCCCAGCCACCTTGCCAAACTCTTCCACTGTGGCGCCAAAGATGCTGGCGATCAACGGCACGCCCACCGGGTCCAGCAGGCGGCGTGCTTCTGTCAGCAGATGCACTTCTATGCCGGCACCGGGGTTGCTCAAGCCGATGGCGTTGATCACCCCGTGACCCCAGTCCAGCGTCACAGGGTTGGGATGGCCCTCACGCGGCGAAAAGGAGCAGCTCTTGGCCGTCACTGCCCCTGCACCGGCTTCTGCGGCGCGTAGCAACAGCGTGGCGCTGGTGCCAATGACACCCGACGCCAGCACGATGGGGTTCTTGAGCCGCAGCCCCAACAGGTCACAGGTCAGATCAGGCACTGGCATGGCTTTCTTCCAGGTAAACTTTCACGGTTTTGTACATCTCTTCACTAATGCGTTTATCTGCATACAGGGTATTCACGATCTCATCGATGGTGAGCACCGCATGGAGTTGCAACCCTTCGGCAGCCAAGGCCTGCCGGCCGCCCTGCAAACGATCCACCAATACTACCACGTCTTTGACCACCAATTGAGCTTCTTTAAGTGTCTGGATGGCGGTGAGGATGCTGCCGCCGGTAGTGACCACGTCCTCGATAACCAAGGCGACCTGGCCGGGGAGGAAAGCACCCTCGATGGCCTGCCCTGTGCCGTGCGTCTTGACTTCCTTGCGTGGGTAGATGAGCGGCTGTTTCAAGCGGCGCGCCAGGCCCGCCGCGGCGGGCAGTGCCGCATAAGGCACGGCAGCCAGGCGGTCATAGCTCAATGATTGGACCTGGCCGGCATAGGCGGCGATGACCTGCTCGAACAGGTTGGGGTAGGAGATCACTCGGCGCAGGTCGACGTAGATCGGCGATTGCTTGCCGGAGGCTAGGGTGAAATTGCCAAACTTGACGCATTCGGCGTCATGCAGCGCCAGGATGAGATCGGTGTGCGCTGAGCTCGTGGCGGGCTTGTGGTGCGACAGCACATCCTTGCAGACGGTGTTGATCTGGTCGCGCAAATCATGTGCGGCTATCTTAGGGTTGGCGGCGAAAATGACAGCGCGCGAGACCGGGATGATCATGCCCAGGCCATCGGGACGCAGTCCGGCCTGCAGGGAGGCAGCCAGGTCGCCGCCCTGTGCACCAATGCCGGGCGCCAGGATCCAGTTCTGCGGGGCAATGGCGCGTACAGCCGCCAGCGATTGAGGCCAGGTGGCGCCGACCACAAAGGCGATCTGTTCGGGGCTGCCCCAGGTCTGCGCCGTGCGAGCCACGTGCTGGAAGAGGGGCTCCTCGCCGTGGCCCTGGATCTCGCCGGCCGATGGGTTGGAGGTCTGGCACAGCACAAAGACCGTTTTGCCCGGGTAGGCAAGGAAGGGCTCGATGCTGTCCTTGCCCAGGTAAGGGCTGTGCGTCACGGCATCAGCGCCCCAGAACTCGAAGCAGGCCTTGGCATACGCCGCGGCGGTGCTGCCGATGTCGCCGCGCTTGGCATCCAGTAACACCGGGATGTCCTCAGGCACGGCGGCCAGGATGCGCTTCAAAGCGTTCAGGCCGGCCAGCCCATACTGCTCGAAGAAGGCGATGTTGGGTTTGACGCAGCAGATGAAAGCGGAGGTCTGCTCGATCAACCTGGTGCACCAGGCTACCAAACGCTCTTCTTCCGAGGCGCCTGGCAGCAACTCGGCAGGGAACTTGCCGACCTCGGGGTCCAGCCCCAGGCAAAGGAGGCTGTCGTTGCGCCGGATAGCGGTGGTTAATTTATCCAGAAAGCTGCTCATATGGCTCCTTATTGAGAAGAATTATTTTCTTGCAATGAAGCGATATCATAACGGGCACCTGTCATTGCGAACACCGGATGCTTTTTCCGGCGCGTGGCAATCTCCAAACTGATTTGAGATTGCTTCGCTCCAATTACAGGGGCTCGCAATGACCACATTTTCCTTTATGCTTTTCCCAACACCGCGGCCAGCAAGGCCATGCGGATATACATGCCGTTCTTGACCTGGCGGAAGTAGGCGGCGCGCGGGTCCTTGTCTACATCCGTGCTGATCTCGCCGATGCGCGGCAGGGGATGCATCACCACCATCTTCTCCTTGGCTTTTTTCATCAGCTCCGGTGTGATCTCGTACAAGTTTTTGACTTCTTCATATTGTGTTATATCGGTGAAACGCTCTTTCTGCACACGGGTGACGTACAGTACGTCGCAATGCTCGATCACCTCGGCCAGGTTGTTGGTCTCGCGCATCTCGACCTTGCGGTCGATGACGTGGTTGGTGATGGAGAGGGGCAGGCGCAGGATATCGGGTGAAACGAAGCGCAGGCTGACGTCGTAGTTCAGCAGCAGCTTGGTCAGTGAATGGACGGTGCGGCCGAAGCGCAGGTCGCCCACCATGGTGATTTTCAAGCCATCGATCTGTCCCAGCTCCTCCTGGATGGTGAACAAATCCAGCAGAGCCTGGGTGGGGTGCTCACCGGCGCCGTCACCGGCGTTGATCACCGGCACGCTGGCAGCTTCGGCGGCCAACTTGGCCGAGCCAATCTCTGGGTGACGCAGCACAATCACGTCAGAGTACTGCTGTAGGGTGCGGATGGTATCGGGCAGGCTTTCGCCCTTGGCGACCGAGCTGAACTGTACGCCCTGGGTGATGGGGATGACCGCGCCGCCCAGCCGTTCCATGGCGGCGATGAAGGAAGCACTGGTGCGGGTGCTGGGCTCGTAGAACAGACAGGTGAGGATGGCGCCATGCAGCAGGTCGCAGGCACCCACTTTTTCGACCAGCTCGCGCATCTCATCGGCGCGTTGGAAGATATAGCCGAGCAGGTCGCGGTCGAACTGGTCGACCGAGAGGATATCTTTGCCGGCCAGCCCATTGCTGAAGGTGGGTTTCTTTTCAATTTTTTCCAGGTCGAACAGTCTTGGAATTTTGTTGTCGATATGAGTCATTTTTACTCCTTTTCTCTTTATACAAAAATAAAGCCCGCATCAGCGGGCTTTTAATGACAGACTCTTTATCTCTCCATTGGAGAATACTTCCACACCGCGTAGGAAAACGCGGTGGACCTTGCCAAATACCTTGATACCTTTGAAAGGTGTCCAGTGGCATTTGGTGAACAACTGCCGGTCATCGATCTCATATTCGGTTTCGGCGTCCACCTCGATCCACGTCCCAGGCTGGGTGGGCAGGTGGTAGATGCGGCGCGGGTTGGCGGCCATCAGCTCCACCAGCCGCTTCTGCGTCAGGCGTCCCTGGTGAACGGCGGTCAGCATCAGCGCCAGTGATGTCTCGAGGCCGGGGACACCGGGCGGGGGGGTGGCGGATTGCTTTTCCTCCAGAGTGTGTGGGGCATGGTCGGTGGCGATGCAATCGATGGTGGTGTTGATGTGCTGCCAGAGGGCTGCCACATCTTCTGGCGTGGCCAGAGTGGGGCGCATGTCGCCCAAGGCTCCCAGGCGCGGTAAGTCTTCCTGGCTGAGGAAGAGATGGTGCGGGGTCACCTCGCAGGTGACCGGCAGCCCCTGCGCCTTGGCAGCGGCGATCAACTCGATCTCCTCTTTGCGGCTGATGTGGCAGAAATGCACGTGTTTGTGGAAGGTGGCGGCCAGGCCGATGCCGGCGGCGACCGAGCGCCCTTCGGCGTGCATGGCGATGGGCTGGTCGCTCTGCCAGTTTTGGAAGCAGGCTTCCAGATCCTTCAACTCGGTGGTGCGCAGCGGGCCGAAGGTTTGATCCATGTAGATTTTATTGGGTGTTGGGCATGGCGAGGATGGTGGTGAAACCGCCTGCCAATGCCGCCGCGGTGCCGGAATGGAAATCCTCTTTGTGCTCACCGCCTGGAACACGCAGGTGAACGTGGGGGTCACATAACCCGGGGAGTTTGAGGAGTTCGGAACTTGACATCGGTACCGGCCGGTAGCTAAACTTTCTGTTTTTATCACTATTTCGAAAAAAAGTCAAGGAAAAAGGGCATTGTTCAGACAAATTACCCCAGCATGCCCACATGCTGGGGCTGATGATGGGTTTGTGCCCCTTTCAGTGTTCCAGATTGCCCAACTGCTTCGCCAGGGCCAGGTATTGTTTCCGATAGGCGGTGAACGCCTGTTTCCCTGTTTTGGTGAGCGAACAGGTGGTGTGCGGATAGTTGCCTTTCAGGTCTTTGACGATGGCAATGTAGCCGCCTTCCTTGAGCTTGCTGAGTTGGGCAGACAGGTTGCCTTTGTTCAGGCTGGTGGCATTCAGCAGGTAGGCAAAATCGGCGCTCTCGCAGGCCGAAAGCACGGCCATGATCGCCAACCGGGCAGGCTCGTGGATCAACCGGTCGAAATGGGCGATATCTTTGATCTCGTCGGCCATCAGGAATTCTCCTGTACGGAACGAAAGGCCCGGCGGAGGATTATGCCGCCGCTGATGGAGAGAATCAAGCCCCAGGTCAGCCAAAACACCATGGTGGTTTCACCAAAACCGAATGGCAGGAATAGGACGATGGTCGACGCCAGGCCGCCGATGGCACCCATCCAGATGTATCGTTTCAATCCAATATGCCGGCCGACGCCGATACAGGTGTAACCGAAACTCCAACCGGTCGCTGTCCACAACACGCGCAGCAGGAACATATCGTCCACTTTACCAAAGTGCCGCAACAGTCCACCCAGGATAATCACTCCCACCAGGATCACAGCCGAAAGGATGTTGACGCCCTTGGGAACCACCCAACGTGTTTTGATCATGCCGCTGTCACGCCACAACCAGCGGCGCCTCAGATAGTTCATGATCGGCAGCATTCCCAGAACGACCGCCAGGGGCAGAATGATGGGGATGAAGTTGACCAATATTCCCCACACTCTGTTGGTTTTTATCAATGAGAAAACGAAAGACATCCACCCCGGGTCGAAGATCAGCCAAAAGGTCAAACCGCTGATGGCAAAATAAAGTCCAAGTTGCAGATCTCGCAGTCCATCTGCGAATTCATACTGGCGAGTTTGTTGGATAAGTTTATCGACATTCAGTTGATCCACCATGACACACCTCCGTTTCGTTCTGGTCACAGTATCGCGTATTTGGTTTATATTGTCAACTAGTTTATCATGTTAACTTTATTGATTAACTTTGCTGGCCGACTGGGCTGCCTCGCAATTGCTCCCCGGAAAAGGACATAGAATACAACGCCCGTACGCCAGTTTGGCGCTATTCTTGCAACTTAAGGCTCTTGGTGGAAGAGGATCGACTCGAAGATCGAGATTTGGACTTTCTAGCAAGCCAACGTTTTCATTGCGGAGGGTTTCATGTACATCGACAGCCTAGGGCAGAATGCGCTGGTTGAATCGGGAGTGGCGTCTCAGGCGCCTGTGTCTGAAGCACAATACATCGACGTGGTAATGGATACCATTCAGCGGTTGGACGTGATGGATCCCAGCATGGCCAACCACCGTCACCGGACGGCGGACCGGATCGTGTCGCTGGCGAATGCATTTGGCTGCCCGCAGGAAGAGGTTCAGCTTTGTTTTTGGGCCGGCATGCTGCATGACATTGGAAAAATCATCGTACCCAAGGAAATCCTCCAAAAACGCGAGGCGCTCCGGGCAGAAGATTGGCAAGTCATGCGGCGCCATCCTGACGCAGGCGCCGAGATTGTCAACAAGATCGACTGGTTGTCTCCGGCAGCTGATATTATCAAAGCGCATCACGAGCGCTACGATGGACGCGGCTATCCGAACGGCTTGGGAGGAGAGGCCATACCGCTGTGTGCACGCATTTTATCGGTAGTGGACGCTTTCAGCGCCATGGTGGATGGGCGCATCTATCGTTCCGTTCTGCCGGTAGACGAGGCGGTAAGCGAACTGCAGCACAACAAGGGTACGCAGTTCGACCCATCGATCGTGGACTGTTTCATGGACGTGTTCCGCCAGCGCGATCTGGCTTACAGTCACGGCAACTCGGTGCAGCATTTGTTCAGAAGACTACGCTGACCTTTAATTCCGCAGGTAACTTTCAGTCATTCGATAATTCAGCCAGGATGCGTTCCAGCCCCTGGGCCACGCCGTCCTCGTCGTTCGACGGAACCACCCACTCGGCCACAGCTTTGAGGGCTGGCTGGGCATTTTCCATGGCGATGGGTAGCCCGGCATAGCTTAATAGGGAAACATCGTTGAGTTGATCGCCAAAAGCTGCGATCTGTTCCTGCGGGATGCCGGTATATTCGGCGTAAGCCTTCAGCGCTTACCCTTTGTTGACCCCTTTTGCCGTCAGATCGAAATCTTCATAGCCTGCGTAAACATAGTCCAACGACTGCAGGTGGGTCATTGCTTCGGCTGCCAGCTTGATCTTGTCTGTCTTCACGATGAAGCTCATTTTCAGGAAAGGGCGATCAAAATCCACTTCCGGCTGGTGAGTGCGGGTGGCATGCCGGGTGTCTTCCAATAATTTGGACTCTCGCTTATTCATAAAGCCATCACTGCCAAACCAGACGCTCGAGTCTTTCGTCTCGCCGACCATGAGTGCGTCATGCTGCCGGGCAAAGCCAATGAGAAGATCCATCTCTGCTTTGGAATGAAAACTTAATTCGGAAAGGACAGCCCCATTTTTCCCAGCAACCACCAATGCACCGCCCGAGCAAATCATGGGCAAATCCATCCCCCACGAGTCCACCATTTCGCTGACGGCGAAAAATGGACGCCCGGTAGTTATAATGATCTGGATGCCGGCCTGCTGGACGCGTTTCAATACCTGCAGCGTGGTGGAAGAGACCACCCGCTGCGAATTGAACAGTGTGCCATCGAGATCGGTGGCAATCAAGCGAATATTGTTGATCTTTGTTTTCATGTCTGTTGTGATGGTGATTAAACCCGGTTTAATATCTCCCTATTTTATCGCTTACTGGCAAGGTTTGGGGAAGCTGCTCAGGGTTAGCACAACCTCGTCTTGGGAGAGATTAGTACTCCGACACTTTTGATGCGAATGTTTTCTGTATTATCGTTAAGAACGTTTAGTATTTACAAAACGATACTAATGATATATACTGTAACAGTTATATTTAACGATTCGATGCTGCCTATTGAAACATGGCAACAGACTGGATGGGTGACCATGAGTGACGAGCTGCCAGTAACCGAAACTTATAACCCTTCTGCGATGGAGGAAAAACACTTCATCGAGGATATCGGGCTTTTCTTCGAGCAATTGGGCATGCCGCGCATGGCGGGGCGTATCCTGGGTGCCTTATTGATCTCGGACCCACCGGCGCAGTCCATCATCGACCTGGCTCAACGACTTAACACGAGCAAGAGTTCCATCAGCATTATGGCACGGCTGCTGGTGGAGAACGGCTTGATCGAACGTGTGGCTTCCCCTATGCCGCGCCAGGACTATTACCGCTTCAAACCCGGTGGATGGGTGCTGTACATGCGGCAGTGGCTGGGGTCGATGGCCGCCTTGCATGAGATCGCTGAGCGCGGGCTGGGATTGATGAATGGCAGGACGCCCGAATTGAAAGAACGGCTGCAGGAAGCCCACGACATGTTCTCACTGATCGAGGAAGAATTCCCAGCCATCCTCGAGACGTTCGAAAAGACGCGCCACGAGACAAGCATGCAGGATAATTCGAAACAATAATCTCCCGAGGAAAAATGAAATCAAACAATCACGAAGGCGACCGTCTTCAGGACGGCAGCCATCCATCTAATGCACCCGCCGGTTTGACCGACGACGAGGTTATTGTTCTGCGTCGACAGTATGGTGAAAACACCCTGCCGGTGGAAAAAGGGGTCTCGCCGTGGATCATCCTGTTGAACCAGTTCAAGAGCCCCCTGGTCTACATCATCCTGGTGGCGGCGGCCGTCTCGCTGGCCGTTGGCGAGTACAGCGATTTTGGCATCATCATGGTGGTGGTGGTCATTGACGCCGTGCTGGGATTCGTCCAGGAATACCAGGCGCAAAAGACTTACACGGCGCTGAAGG
The DNA here is from genome assembly GCA_050013615.1 of Anaerolineaceae bacterium. Lineage (GTDB taxonomy): Bacteria > Chloroflexota > Anaerolineae > Anaerolineales > Anaerolineaceae > JBEKEX01. The sequence goes on along the minus strand of JBEKEX010000035.1, from coordinate 20,377 downwards.
GGTTGCTGAAACCGACCACCACCGTCATCCGCAACGGCGAGCGCAGGGAGATCGAAATGCGCGAGCTGGTGCCGGGCGACTTGGTGGTGTTGAGCGCCGGCGAGAAGATCCCCGGCGATGGCGAATTGATCGAAAGCACCAAGATATCGGCGGAAGAAGCCATCCTTACCGGAGAAAGCGAGCCGGTCGATAAAAACACTCAGTCCGGTGACAACCAGATGTTCATGGGCACAACCGTCCTGACCGGGCGAGGGATGATGCGCGTGCTGAAGACTGGCTCTCAGACCGAGTTGGGCCAGATCGCTGCCAGTTTGCAGGAGCACAGTGAAGAGGAAACGCCGCTACAGACGCGCTTGAAAGCCTTCAGTAAAACCCTCACCATCATTGTGGTCATTTTCACCCTGGGCATCCTGATCACCGGGCTGCTGATGGGACGCGGCTTCCTGAGCATGCTAGAGACCTCCATCATCTTGGCGATTGCCGCCGTGCCGGAGGGGCTGCTCATCGCTGTGACGGTCATCTTGGTGCTGGGGATGCGCAAGATCCTCAAACGCAATGGCCTGGTCAAACGCATGCTGGCGGTGGAGACGCTGGGCTCGGTCACAACCATTTGCACCGACAAGACCGGCACGTTGACGGAGGGCCGCATGCGCGTCACGCGCGCCGACCTGACGATACAGGAAAGAGCTTTCCAAGTAATGGTGCTGTGCAACGACCTCGAAGGCCCGGTGGACCAAGCGTTGTGGGAATATGCCCGGGCGCAATTGAACCGCGACCCGCAGGAGATCGTCGATGGCACGGAACGGCTGGCGGAAGAGTTGTTCAGTAGTGAGACCAAGTTCATGGTCACCAGCAATAAGCTGGAAGATCAATCGATTCAATTCCTGAAGGGCGCACCGGAGATCGTGCTGGAGATGTGCAATGCCAATCTGGAAGAGCAGAAGAAGATCTTGGCACAAGTGGATACCTGGGCCGGAGAAGGGTTGCGCCTGCTGGGGTTGGCTTGCCGCCAGGACGGTATGATTGAAGATCACACAGGATATGCCTGGGCCGGTTTGATCGGCATGGAGGACCCGCTGCGCGAGGGCGTGGTCGAGGCGGTGGCAGTTGCGCAGCATGCCGGCATCAAGGTCAAGATGATCACCGGTGATTACCGTTTGACGGCCGAACGTATTGCCCGCAATGTGGGGCTGATCAAAGATGGCGAGCTGGTGCTGGAAGGGGAAGAACTGGCAGCTATGAGCGACGTCGAGCTGCAAAGCAAGGTGAACCAGACGGCGGTCTTCTCACGCATCCGCCCGCAGGACAAGCTGCGCATCGTGCGTGCTTTGCAAGCCTCCGGCGAGATCACGGCCATGATTGGCGACGGTGTGAACGATGCCCCGGCGCTGAAACGCGCCAACATCGGCGTGGTGGTCGGCAGCGCCACGGACGTTGCCAAGGAGACCGCCGACCTGATCCTGCTGGATAATAACTTTCGCACCATTGTGGCCGCCATCGAAGAAGGCCGGGTCATCTTCGAGAACATCCGCAAGGTCGTCGCCTATACCCTTTCCAACTCTTTTGCCGAAGTGTTGACCATTTTCATGGCGATGATATTCCAATGGCCGGCGCCGCTCATGGTGGCGCAGATCCTGTGGATTCACTTGATCTGCGATGGCCCGTCGGATATCGTGCTGGGGTTCGAGCCGAAAGAGAACGGCATTATGGATGAGAAGCCCAAATCCATCAAGGAGCCCATTCTCACCCGGCTGGGTCTGCTGTTGATCGCCATCATCAGCATTGGCAGTGCCACGATGGCCTTGATCCTGTTCGGGCATTTCTTCCAGGTGCACAATAACCCGGTCGAGGGGCGCAGCATCGTCTTTGCCAGCTTTGCGATCAACTCGATGATCTACATTTTCGCCTATCGCAGCATGCGCCGCCCGCTACGCAAGATGACTCCGCTGACCAGTAATCAGCCGTTGATCTGGGCAGTGCTATCGGGGCTGGCCGTAGCGCTGGTGGCGTTCCTCGTCCCCGGTCTCCGCAATCTGCTGGTCATCACCCCATTGACTTGGGATGACTGGCTGATCGTAGCCGGTATTGCCGTGGGCCTGCTGCTGGTGGTGGAGTTGGGCAAATGGGTGAACAATCGCTTCAGCAAGCCGGATCATGCTGCCTGACCCGGTTTGAAACCAAAAGCGCCTGCACTCTTCACTGATGAGGACAGGCACTTTTCTATTGACTGAATTTGGCCTAGCAACTGTGAACGTGGTGAGCGTGACGGAACGGCGCAACGTGGCGGTGATGGAGCAGCGCTACCGGCCGGATTTTTTGCGGCATAGCATGCGATAGCAGGCTTCCACTAATAAGCGATGGTCGGATATAGCTTGGCGCCAATGGCGATGAGTGCGGCTGTTGCGAACACCAACACGATGAGATCCAGGCCAAGCCCGGTCGAGCTCGTGCCACCGATGATCATCGTCGAACGTAACGCATCTACCATATAGGTCAACGGGTTGACCGTCGAGACTACTTGCAGCCAGCCGGGCATGATCGAGATGGGGTAGATGGCGTTGCTGGCGAAGAACAACGGCATGGTCAGGATCTGGCCGATGCCCATGAAGCGCTCACGTGTCTTGACCAGGCAGGCGATGATCAGTGAGAAGGTCGAGAAGAACGAAGCTCCCAAAACGACCACCACGATCATCACGACCAGGGATAAGAGGTTCCAATTGATGTGGACGCCCAAGATCAAAGCCAGGATGTAGATGATGATCGCTTGGGTGAGGGCACGGATGCCGGCGGACAGGGCTTTGCCCAGCACCAGTGCGGCGCGTGGGGTGGGGCTGGCCAGGAACTTGTGCAGAATGCCCAAGTCACGTTCCCAAATGACAGCAATGCCGTAAAAGATGGCGATGAATAGCACGCTTTGCGCCAGGATACCGGGGGTCATGAAATCGAGGTAACTTAGATCTCCGGTTGGGATGGCATGCGTGCGGGTGAATACCTGGCCGAAGACCAGAAGCCACAATGCCGGTTGGACGGCGCGTGTGGCGAGTTCGGTTGGGTCATGGCGCAGCTTGCGCGCTTCCAACTCGGTGATGACCAGGGTCTTAGAGATAAATTGATGTAGCCAGTCGAAAGAATTGGCAGGTTTTTCTATCTCTGTACTAACCAAGCCGGCGGGCTGTCCTGCGAGTGCGGGTTGTTTCACGGAAATTACCTCCAGTTTCGATGACATTTCCAGAGTAATAAATAAAGACGTCGTCCAGGGTGGCGTGTGACTTCCCAATGGAAGCTTTGAGTTCTGCCGGGCTGCCAATGGCTGCCACTTTGCCCAGGTGCATGATGGCTATCCGGCTGCAGATGGCATCGGCTTCTTCCATCATATGCGTGGTCAGAAAGATGGTTGTGCCATATTCCTGACGCAATTGTTGTAGATGGTCCCAGACCAGGTTGCGCGCTGAGGGATCCAGTCCGATGGTCGGCTCATCCAAAAAGAGCACCTTGGGGCGGTGCAGCATGGATTGGGCAATTTCCAGCCGGCGGATCATGCCGCCGGAGTACTCGCGCACCAGCTTATTGGCGACGTCGCTCAGGCCCATAAAATCCAATGCAGCGTGGGCACGGTTATCCTGCTCTTCACGCGGAATGTCGTACAGTTTGGCGAAAATGAGCAGGTTTTCATACCCGGTGAGCGTGCCATCGGCCGAAAGCAATTGCGGCACATAACCGATCGACCGGCGTACCTGGCCTTGCTGGGTGATGATATCGAAGCCCGCCACGGTCGCATGGCCGGACGTGGGTGGCAGCAGGGTGGTCAGCATTTTGATCGAGGTGGTTTTGCCGGCGCCGTTGGGACCCAGCAGCCCGAACACCTCACTCGGCTCGATGCTCAAGGAAAGCTGGTCTACTGCAATAAAGGTTTTAAACTTGCGCGTCAGTGCTTTCGTTTCAAGAATTGCCATAATGTTTCCTTTATGAAGCGGCTCCTTCAGGAGTAAATGCTGCTTTGAGCAGTTGGAGAGACTGTCCCAGTGCCTCGCGTTCAGACGGAGAGAGCGTTTTGATCTTTGCCACCAGGTTGTCACGCGTGGCACGGTCGGCCACATCCAGGCTTTGCTCGCCGTTGGTGCTCAATTGCAACGCGATGCGGCGGCGGTCATGGCTGGAGCTCTGGCGCACCACCAAGTCGCGTGCCACCAGGCCATCGATCAATTTGCTGGTGGAGGGCGGTGTCAGTCCCAGGTGATCGGCAACATCGACCAGAGATATCCCTGGATGGCGACGCAGATGGAGCATGGCGCGGAACTGCGGGACCGACAGGCCAGCTACCCGGTGGCTGCGCATCTCGGCGCGGATCGAGCGCATGACCATTGGCACGACATCCAACAACTCGCGGGCGCAATCTTCCGGAGAGGAACCCATATCATTAGCCTTTCTAATAGTTAGATAATCTAATTATATTTATTTATGTAGAAAAGTCAAGAGGTGGGAATCAAAAACGCCATACGGCGTCTTTTGAATGGGAAAGTTAGTTTGTTGAGGCAAGCTGTTGGCTTGCCAAACGGGAAATCGGCCCGCCCTTACATTATAATAATACCTATCTCTGAAAGGCGTAGATGATATGACAACGGATAGGAATTCCGATAACGTCCAACAGTTCGAGCAGTGGTCGTCTTCGTATGACCATACGTTATTGCAATACTTTATTGGTTATATCCACCGGGCGGTGCTGGACGTGGCGAGCGAGGTGAAAAACGGCCGTGCGCCGGAGAGCATCCTGGATGTGGGGTGCGGGACGGGACGGCTGTTGCGCAGGGCCGGGGCGCGCTGGCCGGCGGCAAAATTGCTCGGCGTGGACCCGGCGGAAGGCATGGCGACCATAGCGCGCCAATTGACGCCAGGAGCAACGTTCTTCGTGGGTGGAGCGGAGTCGCTTGCATTACCTGATGGTACAGTGGATGTAGCACTGAGCACCATCTCCTTCCACCACTGGAACGACCAGGTAGCTGGCGTGCGCGAGGTGGCGCGTGTGCTGCGCCCGGGCGGCTGCTTTTGCCTGGCAGATATTCGCATGCCTGCCGGCTTGTCGCGGGTCATCCATCATCATGGGCCAAACGATCCACGCGTCATGGCGGAATTCTTCATCCAGGCCGGGCTGCAGGTGGCCGTTCAAAAATTCTTTCTGGGCCGCTTCTTCCTCGTCACGGCGGGAATCAAACCTTGATGTGATCTGAACGGCACCCCCCATAATTTAAGATGGAAATTGTTTACAAGCAATGAATATATTGTAAAATCAAACCAATATATTCTTTTTTGCTATAACTCACTGCGGGGCCGGAGGGAAAAACATGCAGCCACAAACTTTCTCCAACGAAGAAGTGCAGCATTTGAAGCAGATGCAGCGAAAGCTTATTCTGGAAAACAAGATCAAAGGGGGAATCAACTGGTTCTATTGGATTGCAGGGCTTTCCGTCATCAATACTCTCATCTACAAGATGGGCAGCGCGCTCACCTTTGTGCTTGGATTGGGGGCAACCCAGATTACAGATGGCATTGCAAGCGTATTGATCAAGGACCACCCAACCAATGCCCTAATTTTCGGCGTTACCAACCTGGTGATCGATTTGATACTGGCAGGGATATTCGTTCTCTTCGGCGTCCTGGGCCGTAAACGCGTCCGCTGGGCAATCATCCTGGGCATGGTCTCTTATGCCGTCGATCTTGTCCTCGTACTGATATCGGCGGATTACTTCGGAGCCGCTTTCCATTTGCTGGCATTATGGGGGTTGTGGAATGGGTTGAAGGCGATCAGGGATCTGGCTGCTTTTGAGAAGGCGACCACTATTGCTGTCCTGCCAGCCGACGGTGTACAGACGCTTGTGCCTGAAGTGCAGCCGGCCATCGAGCCGGTCAGGAGTTCATCTGATACCTTTTTGAAAGTGCTGGCAATTGTGATGAGTGCGCTCGATTTCCTATACTACTTACTCATCTTTGTCCTGCTGTTGCTTTCCAAGTCTTGAGGAAAAAGAAGCCCTGGCGAGCTGGACGGCCTGTTGATGCGGTAGGCCCTGTCCAGACCAAAAACCTTCACCATTTGACATGCTCCCGCGCCGGGTTTATGCTTAACCCATGGATCAGCTTGACCTTTTCCAGTCTGTGGCGCTCACCGTCAGTGACCTGACACATTACCTGCGCCAGGTGTTCGAGAGCGACGAGATCCTGCGCGACGTGTGGGTGCGCGGCGAAATCAGCAACCTTTCCCGTCCTTCTTCGGGACACATCTATTTCACACTTAAAGATAGCGGCGCAGCCCTGCGCGCCGTGATCTGGAAGGGCAATGCCCTCCGGCTGCGCATGGAGCTGCGCGAAGGCATGTCGGTCGAAGCGCACGGCGCCATCACCATCTACGAGCCGCGCGGCGAATATCAGATCATCGTGGATGCCCTGCGCCTGGCAGGTGAGGGGGCACTTTACCAGGAGTTCCTGCGTCTCAAGGCGCGCCTGGAAGCGGAAGGGTTGTTCGATACCTCCCACAAGCGCCTACTGCCGCCGAGCCCGCAACGCATCGGCATTGTCACTTCACCCAGCGGGGCGGCCCTGCAGGATATGCTCAACACCCTGCGGCGGCGCTACCCGTTGGCCGAGGTCATTTTGGCACCGGCGGCCGTGCAGGGCGATTCGGCACCGGGCGAGATCGTGGCTGCCCTGGCGACGCTCGACCGCCTGGCGCCGGACGTTATTTTGGTGGCGCGCGGCGGCGGCTCACTGGAAGACCTGTGGGCGTTCAACGACGAGCGCGTGGTGCGCGCCATTGCCGCCTCGAGCGTGCCGGTTATCACCGGCGTGGGGCACGAGACGGATTTTACCCTGGCCGACTTTGCCGCCGACGTACGCGCTCCCACGCCCACCGGTGCGGCGGTCATGGCAACGCCGGATATCGCTGACATCCACACGCAACTGGGTGTGCTGACGGATCGCCTGGCCGGAGCTTTGGAAGCTGTGGTGGACGAGCAACGTGTCCTGTTGGACGCCACCCGCTATCGGTTGCAGCGCGCCTCGCCCTTGTGGCAGGTGCAAACCGACCGCCAGCGCCTGGACGAGATGACTGAGCGTGCTCGCCGTGCGCTGGCGAACACGCTGGCACTGAATACAGCCCATTTTCACGCCCTGGACGGCCGTCTGCACTCGCTCGATCCCTTGGCGGTGCTGGGACGCGGCTATGCGGTGGTCAGCGACGCGGAGGGTAGGATCATCCGCTCGATGGGGAAGGTGCAGCCCGGCGACGGCATTGATGTGCGCTTGGTCGATGGCAGGCTGGATGCGACCGTAAACCGGCGTGTCGGACTGCGGGATAACGATTAGAATCAAGAGAGAGCGCTGACTTTCTCACAAATGGGAGTGTGCGATGGCTAAGAAAGAAAAGATCCCGGTGGAGCAACTGACCTACGAGCAGGCTTATGCTGAGCTGGAAGACGTCGTCACGGCGCTGGAGGCCAACCCCAAGTCACTGGACGAGGCCACGGCGCTGTTCGAGCGCGGCCAGGCGTTGTCGCAGCACTGCGCCGACCTGCTGGACAAGGCCGAGTTGCGCGTGCGCCAACTCACTGCCACTGAGATGGACAACGCGGACGACGGCGAGCAGTCCGAAGAGGAAGCATGAGCTACGGGATGCTGGCAGCGGGATTCATCGCCTGGTTCATCGCCGGGCTGTTGAAAGTGCCGATCCATTATTTCATCAAGCACCAGGTGGATTGGGGCCTCATCTTCAGCACGGGAGGCATGCCTTCGTCGCACTCGGCGCTGGTCACCGGTACCACGCTGGCGATTGGGTTGTTCACCGGCTTCGATACTCCTGCGTTCGCCATCGCTTTTGCCCTCAGTATGGTGGTTGCCTATGATGCGGCGGGAGTACGCCGCCAGGCAGGCATGCATGCCCAGCGCATCAACATGATCCTGAACGAATTCTTTTTGGGCCATCCCATCAGTGAACAGCAACTACAGGAAGTGCTCGGCCACAGTCCCTTCGAAGTGGCCATGGGCGTCGTGGTGGGCCTCATTGTGGCGCTGGTTACCTGGATGTTGTGGCCGAAATAACTCCCTAATTTTTTACAATTATAAATTCCCGGACGTTTTTAGAATCCCATTTCCTTGAGGTTCTGTTCCACACTGCGCGGGCCGCTCGATTTGCCGAGCAGTTCTTTCCAAAAGGCGTCGTCGTAACGGCGTGAGCGCACCAGGATGGGCATGGGCACTCCCCAGCCCAACAACAGGGCTTCTTCCTTGGGCTGCAAACGCGCCAGCATGCCGCGCAGCGCCTCGCGCCCGGCCAGGCCGGAAAGCACGGCATGGATGTCGTCCTCGTCTCCCAGCCAGCCGGAAACACGCGTGCCGAGCTGCGACATCACCTCGTCGTAGATCTGCGACGGGCGCTGGTCGATGATCAGCAGTGTGACGTAGTACTTGCGCATCTCGCGGGCGATGGTGCTGAAGGTGGTCTGCGCTGCCATCTGGCGGTTGAGCAGCTTGTGGGCTTCCTCCACGGCAATGATCAGATGGCGCGGCTCCTTCTGGCCGTGGGCGCGGAACTCATTGGTCTTCTTCTCCCAAGCGTCGCGGATGCGGCGCGTTAGTAAATTAGTCACCAGGAGATAATCCAGATCGGTCTCGTAATCGCCGAAAGACAGCACCACGTCCTTGCCGGTTTCCAGGTGCTTGATGATCTCGTCCACGCCGTTGCTGCGGGTGGGGTTGGCGGTGATGTATGGCCGGTTGAAGACCTTATCCATCTTGCTGTGCAGCCCTTCGGCGGCCATGGCGTTGGTCCCGGCACTGTTGGCCCAGGCAGCCACGCTATCGGGCGCGGGCACCTTTTTGCCGTCTTCGGTCTCTATCACTGCCCCGTTGCGCAGGGCTTTGAACTCACTGAACCAACGCTTGCCAAAGCTCTGCCGCAGCGCTTCCAGCGTGGTGGGCGTGGTGTCGCGCAGGTTCAATTCCTGCGTCAGCAGCTCGATATCGTCGGGCAGGATCTCGTCTTCGGCGATCTCAAGGTGGAAATCGGGCGTGTTGCCGCGGATGGAGGAGTTGCTGCCCAGTGCCACCACCCGTACGCGGCCGGGGAACTTGGTGCGCAGCCCGGTGACGCGCTCGCCGGTGTCGGAGGCGGTGTCATCGAAGCCGTACTCGTTGTGCATATCGAACACCAGCACCGCGGCGCTGTCCTGGTGGATGAGACCGGCCAGGATGATGCGGGTGAGGAAGGATTTGCCCGTGCCGGTGGCGCCGAAGATGCCGGAGGAGCGCTGAATGAACTTGTCGAGGTCGATGCAGACTGGCAGGCCCTGTTCGCGGGTGCTGCCGATGACGAAGTTACTGCCTTGTTCCGGCCTACCGAAGATCTCGGCCACATCGCCGGCGGCTGCCAGGCGTACCTGGGCGTGGTGCAGGGGGATGGTCTTGATGGGCATGGGATGGGGGTCTTCGGGATGTTCATTGCGCCAGGGGGCATAGGCCAGCGAGCCGGGCTCGGGGCCGCGTTCCAACATCAACGCCGGCAGCACTTCCAGGTTGGTGAACAAAGTTTGCCCATGCAGCAGGGCAGCCACTTCGGCGGGCAGGCGCGTTTCGCTCTGCTCGTCGGCAAAGCGCGGGTCGGTGGCGCCCAGTTGCAGGTCGGTGACCAGCCCATAGAACTGCCAGTCGTCGCTCTCGATGACCACGAACGCCCCTTCCTGCACCTGCTGCGGCGGTACAGTGAGGCGCACGTGCAGGTTCTCTTTTAAGCCGCCTCCCACCACATAGCCGACGACCGATAACTCATTCTTCGCTTGAGAGTCCATTCCCTATCCCTTTGTTTCCTGCTGTCTATTGCTAAGAACCATAAACGTCAGAAACTGCGGAAAGCACGGTGTTCAGCGTGGCGTAGTCGTCGCGCAGAAGCGTGATCAACTCCTGCGTGGCGGCTTTGATCCAACCCTCGTCCTGCTTCGACTTGTGTGCCTGGCCGGCCTGCTGCAAGTGAGCGGCCAGCAGCTCGGAGATGGGCAGATCGACGGCCCGCAGGATGTGGCGGAAGTAACCAAAATGCCCGGCGCCGGTAAATTGCACGATTTCGTCCGCCGTGCACGGGTACAAGCGTTCCAGCGAGAGCGGCGGGCGCGGCGGCAGGAGGTGCATGATCTTCTCGTCGTTGCGGTAGCCCACGAAAAGCACGCTGATCTCCACCGGCACGTTGCGGTTCTTGCGGTTGTCCTCGATCACCTCCGGCCGGATGTTCTCGGCGGTGACCAACTGTCGCACCAGCCCGTCATCATCGATGTGGATATCGTAGATCAGGCCATAGACCTGGTAATGCTCATCCAGCGGCACACTGACCAGGTCGCCGAAAGCCGGTGCGCTGATTTGGGATACCTTGCAGCCTACCACACAGCCGGTGGTGCTGGCCCGCAGCAGTCGTCCGATCTCAATTGTTGTCATCGCTCATACCTCGTCTTTGAATCCGTTTCTTTGAGCTGTTGTTTGTTACTGCCTTCGCCGGGAAAAATGCCCTGCTGTCCCAATTCGGACAGCAGCATCGTCTCGATCTGATCTTTTTCTTCCTGGCGCACCACGGCGATCTCATGCGAGCGGTGCAGGGCGTAGGGGTAGGGGCGGTTGCCCATCTGGGCGCACTGTTCCAGCAGGCAGGCATGCACCAAATTCGTCAGCTCCGAACTCTCTGCCACCCAGCGGGGAATCTCCACGCGCGCCAGGCAGGGCTTTTGTTCGCGCCCGACGTTGAGGTAGAAGAAATGCAGTTCCAGCTCGCCGGAAAAGCGTGTCGAAGAGCGTGACTGGATGGTGAACACCGCCGAGCGCTCGCCCGGCCCAACCACGCTGCCCAACAAGCTGGCATCGCTGACCCCGGTCAGAGGCCGCTGGCGGCCTGCCTGGTCCAAGCCCTCCGGTGGCAGGAGCAGCAGCTCGAGCAGCCGCACAACCAGGTCGGCGCCCGGTTTATCCACATAACCGGCCACCGCCGCGCCCAGCTCGGATAGGCTGCGCAGGGCAGCCAGGTAATCATCGAAAGGTTTCTGAAAGGAGGGGTCGTCCTTCGGCTCGCCGTAGATCTCCAGCGGCCCGTCGGTCAGAGCCACCACCGGACCGTGTTCCTCCCCGGCCAGTTTCACCAGCAACTGGCGCTCGCGCAGGTCGCGCTGCAGCATTACCCATTCCTCGGTCACCGGAAAGCCGTTGGATTGCAGGTCATCATCCACCAGCATCTCGGTCTCCACAATCTCCTCCGGTGCACTGCCCTGTCCAGGGGCCATGCGGATGGCGCCGGCATTGACCACAGCAAACGTGATGGGGTCGTGGCGGCTTGGACTGATCTGCGAGCCATCCGCGGCCAAGCTACGCGCCTGTTCGCTCTTGGTAGCCAGCGCTCGCATCCGTGCCGGCGCTTGTTCTCCCATGCGGCGCACGCGTTCCCGAATTTGTTGAAAATCGACCGGCATGCTGCCTCTCTATCCCTCGAACATATGTTTTATTATATCAATGCCGTGCACAATTAGCAACCCTGGCTGATTGGGCGCGGTATAATTCGGTCTCATGCGTTCCTGGTGCACCGTCCCATGGATCTCTTGACCATCTTTTTGATTGCGATTGGCCTGGCAATGGACGCGTTTACCGTCTCATTGAGCGTTGGCACCCGGCCAGCCACGCAGCGCAGCGACATTCTGCGGCTGTCGTTCCACTTTGGCGTTTTCCAGGGGTTGATGACACTTTTAGGTTGGCTGGGCGGCAGCATGGTTGCGTCGCTGATTGCCAACGTCGACCACTGGCTGATCTTTGCCTTGCTGGGCTGGGTGGGGGGACGCATGATCTACAGTGGGTTCAGTGGCAAGGAGGAAACCAGCAAGGGTGACCCGGCGCGGGGCGGACTAATGGTGGCGCTCAGTGTGGCTACCAGCCTGGACGCTTTGGCAGTCGGCTTCAGCCTGGCGATGCTCAAGGGGAGCATCCTGTTTTCCAGCCTGGTCATCGCGGTTGTCACTTTCGTCATTGCCCTGGGTGGAGGGCTGGTCGGCAATCGCTTGGGAGTGCGCTTTGGCAAGCGTATGGAGATTGTAGGGGGCGTAGTACTGATCGGCATCGGCCTGCGGGTGTTGATCACCCATTTATTCGTATAATTCCAACCAATAATATTTTTCGCACTTTGCAGTCGCCTGACAAGTCTGTAAGGTAATCGTTGATTTCAACCGGCGATTCTGTCGTTACAATGGAGTTGTGTCAATGTAATTATCGTTCTTATATGAAATCCAGGAGGAAATCATGAAACAAGAATTAACAGATCATCGAAGCCCTCATTTTTCCACTAAATCCGGTTATTGGATGATCGCATCCATGACCGTCATCATGGTGATGGTATTGATGGCAGCCTTTCCGGGTGGTGCCTTGGCGGAATCATCCACTCCGGCACCCACGACAACGCCGGCCCCCAAAACCGACACCTCCCAAGAGACCATGGGTCCTGATCATTATGCCCCAGGCATCAACCCTTTGACAGGCGAGCCGGTGCTCGACCCAACGATGCTGCAATATCCGCCGGCACTGGTCTCCATTTCTGATTTCCCGGCGTCCGGGCGGCCGCAATCCGGTTTGAGCTATGCCAGCATCGTGTATGAGATGTGGATCGGCGAGGGTATGAGCCGCTTCCTGACCGTTTTCTACGGGAATTATCCGCCCTCCAAGAATGACAAGGCAAGCATCGGCGATTTCGTTTGGAGTGACAACAATCACAACGGCATCCAGGATGCCGGCGAGCCGGGTGTCCCTGGCGTAATGGTTGATTTGCTTAATGCCGATGGCGTGGTCGTTTCCAATACCGCGACAGATGCCAGCGGGGCGTATCATTTCAACAATTTGCCTGCGGGGACTTTCTCCGTCAAGGTCGAATTACCCGACGGCGCGACCTTCAGCCCCAAGGGCGCTGGCAGTGATGCGGCCAAGGACAGCAATTTCGATCCCACCACGGGAGTCACAGCACCCATTGTCCTGACAAATGTTGCGAATGACACTGTCGATTGCGGCTTGATCCTGTCCACCCCATTGACCGGCGGATCTTCCACCAATCCGACTCCGACAGTTCAGCCCACGACCACCGGTGGATCAGACACCGTCAGTTCGCCCACAGCCGATGATAATAACATCGGTCCCATCCGTTCCGGCCGTTTGCCCTACGAATACATCCGCTCGATGTATAGTGGTTTCCTGATTATGGCCTCCGCATGGAGCGGTGTGTTGAAAACTTTGAACAACTACACCAACGTATTCGAGACTAATGATAACGATATCAATACGGATACGATCCCTGTTTCTTCGTTGAAGGATATTGCCAAGTCCAACCAGAATCAGATCGGGGACGGGCAGTTAGGCGGCAATCTGTTCGATGCCACCCCGCCAGCCGGCGGCGTTTCGGGCGTCAGCTTGTGGGTACGTTACAATTTCCTCAACCAGTTCTTCTGGCGCTATGACCCTGCCACCGGCGGCTATAACCGCTACCAGAACGATACCGTCAACGGCACCACGTTCACCAAGCTTACCGACAAACTTACGGGCAATCCGCTGAATTACCAGAACATCATCGTTCTGTTTGCCGACAACAATGCCACCAAGGAAACTTTGATCGACATCCCCTTGATGTATTCCCACGGGAAAGCAGTACTCTTCCGTGACGGACAGGAGTACTCGATTCTCTGGACCACGGAAAATACCAGTTATGAACGCACCAGCGGGCTGCTACGTCCCATCCGCTTCACAGATGCCAGCGGCAAACCTATGGCGCTCAAACCCGGCCAGACGTGGGTGGTCATCGTCAACAGTTACACCCCGTTCTACGAGACGATGAACACTGAAGATTTTTACCAGTTATCGAACGATAAAACCCCCGGCTCGGGTTACTGGGCAGCCGCTTTCTCCGATCCTTATTCCAAATAGTACTATCTATCGAAGTAAAAACAAGGACATGGCATTTACGCCATGTCCTTGTTCATTAATTCCTGAATAGGGATGCGTTAAGCGTTCTAATGTTTGGCGAAGTGCTGGGACTGGCTGGCTAACCGCCAGCGCCGCACCAAACCGGCCAATTCCATACTAAAGCGGCCCAGGGCGGCACGATTCTCTTCGTCTTTTTCCTGGGCCTTGGTTATCCTGTCATGGATTTCCTTAGCCAGCTCTTCGTTGAAACCTTTTTCTTCGATGGTCTTGGCTAATTTTGCGGTCACGCGTTCACCCAAGGGTAGTTGTTCGACCAATTTGATGATCTGTTTTTCTTCGTTGATCAGATGGGTTGCCATAATTAACCTCCAGACGGCATTTCCACGAAAATAATTATCTACCTGTGATGGTTTTTTGCAATACGTGTTCGGTTACTATTGATTATAACCATTTCGGAGGGCTGGCGCAAAGCGGCTGGGTGGTCAATAAACCAGGTTTGAAACCGGAAATTTCAAAGTGATAGCGTCGCACCATTGCGTTTGAGCCAATCCTGGCGAGTCTTGTAATCGGGCATGAACGATTGCACCAGCGACCAGAAGCGCTTCGAGTGGTTCCTTTCGCGCAGGTGGGCCAGCTCGTGGACGACGACGTAATCGATCACAGGTGGGGGAGCCATTACCAGGCGCCAGGTGAAGCACAATGTGCCTTTGGCGGAGCAGGAGCCCCAGCGGCGCTGGGCCGAGGTGATCCTTACGTGGTTAACTTTAAACCCCAATCGAGTGGCGTACTGCTGCACGCGGGCGGTGAGGACTTCGCGCGCTCGGCGTTTATACCAGGCGGTGAACACAGCCGCGGCGGTTGGCAAGGATTTGTGTGCCAAATAGAACCGGTCTTTAAGGACGAGCGCCGCGGAAGCTTTATCGACAATCTCCAGACGATAAGATTTTCCAAGATAGAGGAAAATTTCGCCAGGTTTATATTCTCTGGCAGGCGCCGGAGAGGGCAGGCGCTTTACTTTTTCCTGGGCGCGCCGGACCCAATCAGCCTTGGATTCTACGAATTGCACGATCTGCAAGCGATTGGTGCGCTGGGGGGCGCGCACTAACAAGGTGCCATCGGCACGGACGATCAAAGCGAGTGTCTTTCGACGGGAATAGATGATCTGATCGATTTTCATGCGAAGTTCACGATCGTGGTTCCCAAGATAGACTTTGGCTAATTATACGCCGCAGGGCAACAGCGCTGCCAAGTTAAAAACAAACCGCCGCACTTTCGACAAGGCGGCGGTCACTGCCATCACAAAACGATGGTCTTACGGTTACTTCTGAGACGGCAGGAATTTATACAGTCCCGTGCCGCACACGGAGCATTTACCCTTTAGGGCTTTGCGTCCGTTTTTCATGGTCACCGTTTCAGGGTTCTTCAACTCGCGCTGGGTCTTGCATTTCATGCAATAAGCTGTCTCTGCCATCGTTCCCTCCTTCAAAAGGATCAATTGACGTACCCGATACTCTAATTATGCCACTTTTTTTGGAAAAGGCAACCCGTAAAAGTCAAGCGTAACAGTTAACTTTTATGGTTGTGGCTGTCTTGCCGGGATGGGCAAGTTTGGAAAAGCATGCTGTTTCCTTTTTTGTTCAAGGTTGCCTTTCTTAAAAGGGTAGCTACAGCAGGGCCAATATAGCAACTGAATAAGAGGATATAATTAATTCAAGGCTTATCTCTTTCGGAGGAATTTCATGACCGGTCCAAGGGAAGTGCACGCCCCGCGCGGCACAACGCTCACATGTAAATCGTGGCAGACGGAAGCTGCCTATCGGATGATCCAAAACAACCTCGACCCTGAAGTGGCCGAACGCCCGCAAGATTTGGTGGTCTATGGGGGACGCGGCCAGGCGGCGCGCTCTTGGGATGCATTCGATGCCATCCTGGAATCACTGAAGAACCTGGAAAACGACGAGACGCTGCTGGTGCAATCAGGCAAACCGGTGGCGATCTTCAAGACGCACTTGGATGCGCCGCGCGTGCTCATCGCCAACTCCAACCTGGTGCCCCATTGGGCTACCCAGGCGCATTTCGATGAACTGGCGGCCAAGGGCTTGATCATGTTCGGGCAGATGACTGCCGGATCGTGGATCTACATCGGTGCTCAGGGCATCCTCCAAGGCACTTACGAGACGCTGGCATCATTGGCGCAAAAGAAAGGCTGGGGCTCTCTGAAAGGCCGCTTCGTGCTGACTGCCGGCCTGGGCGGCATGGGCGGAGCCCAACCGATGGCCATCACCATGAACGGCGGCGTCGGCCTGATCGTCGAAGTGGACCCGGCACACGCCAGGCGCCGCCAGGAGATCGGCTACGTGGATGTAGTGGTCGATACGCTGGAAGAAGCCATGACCCTGGTGGAGGAAGCCAAGGCACGGCAGTTGCCCAAGTCGATCGGTTTGGTGGCCAATGCGGCCGATATCTATCCCGAATTGGTGCTGCGCGGCGTTATCCCCGACGTGGTCACCGATCAGACTCCGGCGCACGACGTGCAGATGTATGTACCCAATGGCCTGGACGTCAAGCAGGCCGAGGCCTTGCGCAGCTCCGACCCGGCTGAATACGAACGGCGCAGCGTGCAAGCGATGATGCGCCACGTGCAGGCTATGCTCGATTTCCAGAAGCGTGGTGCCGAGGTGTTCGACTATGGCAACAACATCCGCCAGCGTGCTTTCGACGGCGGGGTGAAAGATGCGTTCGACTTCCCCGGTTTTGTCCCGGCGTACATCCGCCCGCTATTCTGCGAAGGGAAGGGGCCCTTCCGCTGGGTAGCACTCTCCGGCGACCCGGAGGATATCTATCGCACCGACGAAGCCGTGATGGAATTGTTCCCGAACGACGAACACTTACATCGCTGGCTGAAGATGGCACGCCAGAAGGTGCCTTTCCAGGGGCTGCCCAGCCGTATTTGTTGGCTGGGTTACGGCGAGCGCGCCAACGCCGGCTTGAAGTTCAACGAGCTGGTGGCCAGGGGGGAGATCAAGGCCCCCATCGTCATCGGCCGCGACCATTTGGACGCCGGCTCGGTGGCCAGCCCCAACCGCGAGACGGAAGGGATGCTCGACGGCACCGATGCTGTATCCGATTGGCCCATCCTCAATGCATTAATCAACGCCGTGGGCGGTGCCACCTGGGTCTCGTTCCACCACGGCGGTGGCGTGGGCATTGGTTTCTCGCAGCACGCCGGCATGGTCATCGTGGCCGATGGCACGCCGGAAGCGGCTGTACGCCTGCAACGCGTGCT
The DNA here is from genome assembly GCA_050013615.1 of Anaerolineaceae bacterium. Taxonomy (GTDB): domain Bacteria; phylum Chloroflexota; class Anaerolineae; order Anaerolineales; family Anaerolineaceae; genus JBEKEX01. The sequence continues at coordinate 3,123 of JBEKEX010000035.1, read as the reverse complement.
CACCACCGACCCCGGCATGGGCATCGTCCGCCATGCCGATGCGGGTTACCCCGAGGCGATTGCCGCTGCCAAGCGCACCGGTATCCGCATTCCCATGCTCAAGGACTGAACCTGTGCACAGACGCCGGATCGTGTTCTTCGTGCTCGCCATCTTGCTCGGACTGGGTGCCGGGTTGTTCTATGCCTGGATGATTGCCCCACCGGCGCTGGATGGCACCACACCGAATACGCTGCGTAAAGATTACAAGACCGATTACGTGCTGATGGTGGCGGAAGTCTATCAGAAGGAACATGATCTGGGGCGCGTCGACGCGCGCTTGGCCGTGTTGAAAAACTCCTCTTCGCTGCGCGCCGTCCAGGATGCCATTTTGGATGCCCAAGACCTGGGTTATTCACAAACCGATATGTCCACGCTGGCGGCATTGGCGGTGGCCCTGCAGAACTCCGGGGGCACGCCGTGACGCCGCGCAATTTTCCGTGGTATTTGGTGACCGGTCTGCTGATCGGGTTGGCGGCTGGGCTGGTGTTTGCCTGGGTGATCGCCCCGGTGCATTATGTGGATACGGCTCCCAACACGTTGAGCGGTAATTCCAAGGACCAGTACCGGCTGATGATCGCTATGGCCTATGCGGCCGATGGCAACCTGGACCGTGCCAGCTCCCGCCTGGCGCTGTTGGGCGACGCCGATGCCGTGGAGCAACTGGCGGCGCAGGCGCAACGCATCGATGCCGCCGGTGGCGCGGCCGATGAATCCAGTGCCTTGTCCTTATTATCCAGCGCCCTGCTGCGCGGCGCCGAGTCGGTGGCAACCGCGGCGGTCAATGCCACGCAGGCGGCCCAGCTGCCCGATGTGACGCCCAACGCGAGTCAGACCCAATCGGCGCTTACAGCTTCGCCCACGCCTGCACCCACGGCCACGCCGTTGATGACCTTCACGCCGCGCCCGACGGCCCTGCCGGAGCCTACACCCGGTGCACCGTTCGCTCTCAAGAGCCAGCAGCAGGTGTGCGTCCCGGATAAGTCGCTATCATTGCAGGTGGAAGTGCAAGATGCCGCCGGACACCCCGTGCCGGGCGTGCGCATCGATGTGGCCTGGGACGGCGGTACTGATTATTTCTTCACCGGGCTCTTCCCCGAGATCGACGCCGGTTACGCCGATTTCACCCTGCAGCCGCAGGTGAACTATAGCCTGCGCGCCGGCGAGGGCGGCGAGACGATCAACAACATCAGCGCCCCGCAGTGCACCGATAAGACCGGATCGAATTACTGGGGCGGATTGGAATTGGTGATTTCCCAGCCGTAAAGAATAATGAAGTAAGTTGCGTTACATTCGCACCTTATTATAAGGATACACGCGGGGTCAGAGATAATAAGAGAGAATTTTCAATGAAAAAGATATTACTTTCAAGACTTGAATCAGCTCTTAAAATGGGTGAACTCGATAATCTGATTGATAAATTGGACAAAGAAGGTTATAGTCAAATAGAAATTTATGACTCATATGATCGGTTTTGCGGAAAATTACAAAAAGAAAATAGAGAAACAGAAAAAGAATTTGTCATCGATGTAATAGATACTATTGTGCATTGGGGGAATCGGGATTTTTGGCACCATTTTTCTCTGCCAATGACATGGGAAGAATATTTCAAAAAATATAATAAATTAGCCTACAATTATTATAAAAAGAACAATAAAGATTTATCAGATTTTGTGTAGTCGTAAGGTATGTTACGAGAGCACCGAATATGGAATCAATAGACGCCAAATTGATTTACGACGCGGATTGAGTTAGCGGCAAGGAAGAGTCGAGTGGGAATGAAAGAAGGTGCATCCCGGATGCACCTCACTCACTAGAAAAATGCCCGAAAACGGCGATTAATAGCTAATGAGAGTCATTAAAATATGAACGATAATAATATTTTGGTAACCAATATAATTATTGCTACTTTGGTTTTTGGATTGTTTATTGGATTTGCTGGCTTTCGAATAAGAAAAGCCATAATTAATTTACGATTGCCTGATCTTGGTAGGATGTCAAAAATTAAAAATAGGTTAGATATTATTTGCAGCGGTATATTTCTTGCTAGCTCATTAATATTCTACGTACTCTTTATATTTAATATCGTTTATTGATTACGCAACTCTTTTTCTGTAAATTCGAGCCAGAAATACCCATTGCGAGCTGTAGAAGTAGGGTGCGTGCAGATTCTCTCGATCTCCTCTGGCCTCATCTTTACCTCTCTAGCTTACCCTATTCCCACAATACAAAGGTGCGTAACCGACGCACCCTCAAGGATTTCGATCGGTAAGTTTGCGTTCCACCATGGCGCGCAGTTGAGGATGCATCACGAAATACTGCCGGCCGTCTTCCGGGCGCTGGGGCTGCGGCTTCAACGTTCCGTCGCGCAGGCCGCGCAAGCCTTCCAACATCATCAGCGGCATGCGGGCCTCCAGGCGTGTTCGGATGGAAGTGATGGTATCCCCCTGGTGTAACTCAAGGCTGCACTGCAACAAAATGGGACCGGTATCCACGCCTGAATCCATCAGATGCAGCGTCTGCCCGACCTGGTCGAAGTGCTCCTCGGCCAGCGCCCACTCGACCACGTCCATGCCGCGGTAGTGCGGCAGCATCCCGGAATGGCAATTGAGTACGCCGATGGTGGGAATGGATAGCACGTCCTTGCGGATCAATCCCCCGCCGGTGAAGGCGATCACGTCCGGTTTTATCTTGGTCAATAAAATGAGTGACTGAACGTCATTATGGTCTTTGACGGTGTAATAGGGGATCATGTGGTTGGCACAGATATCTTTCAGCGTCCCACGCGGTAGCTCCACTTGATGTGCCAGCGTTGCCAATGATTCGGTTTCATCTTCCTTGGCAGGAAGTTGGTCAGCCAGCAGCCACTTGTTGACCACTTTCTGGGCCAGGCGGGCGCCGTCCCGGCGCAGCTCGCCGCGGATGCGCGTCCATGACCAAGGCATACGCACGATCACACCGGCTATTTCCATGTCCGATTCCTGTGCGGCCAGGTGCACCACCAGCCGGGAATACAGGCTGGTGTGGATGGGCGCCAGCACCACGATGCGGATCATGCCAGCAACTCCTGGATGGCCTGTTTCTGA
>JBEKEX010000034.1:0-16291 GCA_050013615.1 Anaerolineaceae bacterium | reverse complement strand
TAACAAGAGACGGATGAATTCTTTCCCTTCCTGGGGGATGAAAGGCAACACTGCCAGCACATCCTGGCTGCTGTCGCGCATGCCGATGCCGCGCGAGCCCAGCCCCAGTTGATAATAAGACAAATAGCGCGACCACATTTTGGTGATGTAACATTGATGCGGATGGTGGACGTTGAGCATGGAATCCATGGCCGCGTCCGGCGTGTGCACCTGCAATTTGGAGAGATACGCGCTCCAATAGTGTGACATCGCCTCGAACGCCGCCGTTACATTCTCCGGGTCACGGTATTTCTCGATCCCCGGGCGCGCCGCTTCCAAATTGGCCTCCTGCCCGAGCTGGCAGATCAAACGCCGGGTCTCGCCCGGTTCAAGCGTCCCCAGGTGGTGCATCAACGCCGCCACGTTATCGCCGCGCAATGCCTCGGAGTTATTCAACTCTGCCTGCTTCAGGCTCAAAGGGCTTGCCCAGGTTCCATATTCGTAATTGCCCAGAAAACGGGCCCGGTCAGAATCGAACGACGAGACAGGCAAATTGGAGGTAACGTAATTCACGCGGATATCACGAAGCATGAAGGGATATTGCAGCAAAATGAGCATCTCCCCATCACCTACCGCCTTGGATTGCATCGTCTGCGGCACCCAATCGGCGTTGGTAAATTGCTTGAGCGCGTCGGGATGGGTATATTCCGCCACGGGGATGGCATCCACTTCCAAAGGATTATCTGAAATGTTGGTGATGCGGATGTCGCGGATCTCACGCGCCTCGCCCATGGGGACAAAAATAGTGACTTCGGTGCGCAGCCCGTAAAACTCGGAGATGATGCGGGTATAACCCAGGCCAACGTGACATTCATAGCGTTGATAAGGATCAAGGGTTGGAACGTAGAACGGCGAGAAAACCTGCCATCCATCCGGCTTGCAGATGCGCAGGTAGAGCGTTTCTCCCTTGAACTCCGAGGACGGCATTTGCTGGATATATTTGGTGATACGGTTGAACGTGGGGTCGCCGCGGCAGATCAGTGCCCCACCGGTGTGATCCACGAAACCGCCGAAAGCCAGCGTGCCGATATAATTGATCCATTTGACGGGTGTATGCGGGTCGGTAATAACGTATTCCCGCTTTTCATCATCGAAGTGGCCCAATTGCATAGAAGCCTTCCCTCAAAGAATTTTATTCGTCTTAAAAATACGCTTCCCAGCCCTGCTGGATTATCCCAGCTTGACTAACACGTGCACTTCCTTCACCCCACGTTGTGGCAGCGAGACCACCGTTCCCATCACCGGTTTGCCTTCAACTTCCAGGCTCGCCCGGTTGCCCTGTCCAATTCGTTTCACCTGGATACGATAAGTTACCCCGCGGAATAAACGTACGGCGTCGAATCCTTTCCAATCGGATGGAATGACCGGGTGGATTTCCAGACCGTCGTAGGTGGGGCGGATGCCCAAGATATGTTGCGTAATGGCGACATAGTTCCAGGCAGCAGCACCGGACAGCCACGAGTTCTTGGCCTCACCGCTGGTCGCAGCATCCCGCCCGGCGATCATTTGAGCATAGACGTACGGCTCCAACTTGTGGATTTCGCTTACCTTTTCACGTACGGAAGGATTGGTCCGCAGGTAATAGTCATGCGCCTGGTCACCGCGCCCGATCATGGTCTCGGCGATCATGGCCCAGGGATTGGTATGGCAGAAGACAGCCGCGTTCTCCTTATAGCCAGGCGGATAAGAAGTGATCTCCCCCAGGCTCAGATAATAATGGGTGTAAGCCGGTTGGAGTAATAAAATGCCGTCCGGTGTGGCCAGGCGTTTGGCGACAGAATCCATCGCTTTTTGTGCTTCACCGGTTTCCACACCAATGCCGGCCATCACGCACATGCCCTGCGGCTCGATAAATATTTGCCCCTCTTCACACTCTTTCGAGCCTACCGGTTGGCCAAAATAATCGTAGGCGCGGCGAAACCATTCGCCATCCCAACCGGCATCAAGTGCAACCTGGGCCATCTGTTGCGCCGCGCATCGGTAGCTTTCCGCAGCCTTATCCTCATGCCGACGGGTGGCAATCGCGGTCATTTCTTTGACAGCCAACACAAACAGACCGGCAATGAACACCGATTCGGCCGTCTTTTCATCCTTGTTCGTGGTAGTCTGGAACGATTGGCCAGGAGCATCTGAGAAGCAATTCAAATTGAGGCAGTCATTCCAATCGGCGCGGCCGATCAACGGCAAGCCGTGAAGTCCGATACGGTCGAGCGTGTATTGGATCGAGCGCCGGAGATGCTCATAGAGTGGCACTTCGCTGCCGGCCTGGTTATCGAAAGGTACTTTCTCATCCAGCAGATCCCAATCACCGGTCTCTTTGAGATAGGCAGCAACTGCGAGGACCAGCCACAATGGATCGTCATTGAAGCCGGAGCCGATATCGTTATTCCCGTGCTTGGTTAGCGGTTGATATTGATGGTAAGCACCGCCGGTCGGCAGTTGTGTGGCCGCCAGGTCCAATATCCGTTGGCGTGCCCGATCTGGGATCATGTGGACGAAACCGAGCAAATCCTGGTTCGAATCACGGAAACCCATGCCGCGCCCAATGCCGCTTTCGAAATAAGACGCCGAACGTGACATGTTGAAGGTGACCATGCACTGGTAGGCGTTCCAAATATTCACCATACGGTTGGTATGGCTGTCCGGTGTCTCGACTTGAAGAATGCCCAGCACACTTTTCCAATAGTCTTGCAAGGCAGAGAATGCTTGCTCCACTTTGGTAGGTTTCAAATAACTGGCGATTAACGGCTCGACGGTGCGTTTATTGATCGTCTGCGAATCCGGTGGGTCGAACTTGGCGTCTTTGGGGTTCTCGTGATACCCCAATAGAAAGATGATCTTTTTTACTTCTCCGGGTTTCAACGTCACTTTGACATGATGAGAGCCGATCGGCTGCCAGCCATGCACCAGCGAATTTCGAGACTCACCACTAGCGACAACTTGCGGTGCATCCCAGCCATTGTAGAGGCCAAGGAACGCTTCTCGTTGGGTGTCATAACCGGCCAGCGGTTCCGAGCAAGCGAAAAAGGCAAAGTGGTCGCGCCGCTCACGATATTCGGTCTTATGGTAGATGACACTCCCCTTGATCTCCGCCTCACCGACGGAATAATTGCGTTGGAAGTTCGTCTCATCGTCCAGGGCATCCCATAAGCAGAACTCAACCCCGGAAAACACCGAAAGGTTGGCAGGTGCGCTGCGCTGATTGGTCAGGGTCAACTCCCACACTTCAAGGCTATCCCCCAGGGGCACGAAGTAGCAGGCAGACGCCTCGATACCCTGATACACTGACCGGATGCGCGTATAACCCATGCCGTGCCGGCACTCATACTCATCCAGGTGCCTGCGCGTCGGCATCCAGGTTGGCGACCAAAATATCGGCGCGTTTGCATCACTGGCGTTATCACGCAGATAGATATAGCGACCACCCATATCCAGAGGCGCATTGTTGTAACGATACCGGGTCAGCCGGCGAAGCCGGGCATCCTTGTAAAACGAATAACCTCCTGCTGTGTTCGATATCACACCAAAGTACTCGTCACTGCCCAAATAATTGATCCAAGGCATGGGAGTATCCGGCCGTGTAATCACATACTCGCGGTTCTCATCGTCGAAATGTCCAAATTGCATTTAGGCCTCAAAAGAACAAAGATAAAATGTCTTACTCCAACTGTGCGAAGCTAACCGCGATCAACCTGTTCACGCGTGTGGTTTGATAACGATGCTCGATGAGCGGACTATCAACTCCGTAGGTAAGATGATATGGCGCATCTTCACCTCTGAGTGTGCAATAACGTCGATTAAAGTCTCCACTGCAGTCGTGCCAAGTGTGCGCGCAGATTGGCGGATCGTTGTCAGTGGGGGCTGGGTTCGTGCTGCTTCAGGAAGGTCATCATAGCCGACGACCGCCACATCTTCAGGGACATGCAGATGTGCCTCACGCAATGCCCGCAGGGCGCCCAAAGCCATCATGTCGCTGGATGCGACTAAACCATCCGGCTTATGTGGGATCAAAGCCATCATAGCCGAATAACCGCCCGATTCTGTAAACTCACCATCTGCAACCAGGTCGGGGTCGAAAATTTTTCCCCCTTCCTGAAGAGCCTTTAGATAACCCTGGAAACGGTCATAGCCTGACACCTGGTCCTGGGGACCGGTGATCGTCGCAATCCGCTTGCGCCCCACACTCAGCAAATGCCGGGTTGCCTCAAAGCCGGCCAAAACGTTATCCACATCGACATAATTGACATCCAGAACAGGATGTCGGCCGATCAAAATGAAAGGCATTTTGCTTTCATACAGTGAATTTACGATGGGATCGTCCATCACCGTCGAAGAGACGATCACCCCATCCACCAGGCCGTTATGCAAGATCTGCCGAATGGTACGGCGCTCAAACTCTGGCTCTGCCAACCAAAGCATCACGGTGTAATCATGTGCGTTACAAGCCGCAGAAATACCCTGGATGAGTTGTGGAAAATAAGGGTCGGTAAAGATGGTCGTCACAGCCGCCGGAATGACCAGGCCAATGATGTTGGTCCGCCCGGTGACCAGCCCTCTGGCAGCCAGGTTGGGTTGAAAATTGATGTTTTGGATGACCTCGAGAATCTTTTGGCGTGTTTCTTCTTTAACGTTAGGGTCAGCGTTGATCACCCGCGAAACGGTTGAGCGAGAGAATCCGCTCAAACGAGCTATGTCTTCAAGCGTAAGTGGCATGAATATCCTTTGCAGTCACTCTCAATGGTCTTTACCCACGCGGAAATGCCTGTTCATGGGAATAAATGTTCGATAATTTGGGAGCGCTCTCATTATTATAAACATTTGAAACTAGCCTTGCAATATGACATTTGTCATGTTTCACACAATGTCGCACTTCAGAAACAACAAACCGTGTCTAGATCGCACATTCATCGGGTACAAATGATCCAAACAGACCACTCCATTAATACTGGTGGAGATCAATCTGGCTCCAATTGTTTATAGAGATCCAGCTTGACGATGATCTCATAAACCTTGGGAGAAAGGTAATACCGAAAGGGCTCATCCCTGGCGATCCTCTGGCGCACCTGGCGTGAGGAGATCTCCAGCAGCGGCGCATCCACGAAAGCCACCTTGGCTGTCAAGCCCGGCAGTTGCCTTTCCAGTTCGGTCAGGTCTATGGCATCATCCGGCCGGCGCATCACCCCCAACCCATCACATTCGTCGACCAACTCCTGCGGCGCGTGCCATTCAGGCAAATCACGCAACGAATCGCCGCCCATCAGGTAATAGAGTTCTGCGCCCGGGTTTTGAACCCGCAATTGCCGCACGGTGTCGATGGCATATTGCGGTGCCGGACGCCCGATCTCGACCAGCGAAAGCTGAAACTCCGAGTCATTCTCGATGGCTGCCAGCACCAACTGGATGCGCGTCTCGATGGATGTCACCGGTTGGGCTTGTTTATGCGGTGGTGCCGGTGTCAACACCCACAACAGCCGGTCCAACTTCAACTGGCCGCAGGCCTCCATCGCCAGGATCAAGTGACCCAAATGAGGCGGATCGAATGTCCCTCCAAAAATCCCGATGCGCATAACTTCCCTCTACCTATTTCCAACCATGAAATGAGATCAATCCTGCCATTCCAACTCGTTCTCGCCGATGAAAACAGTGTCCCCTTCCTGGATGCCGGCCTCTCGCAAGGCTTTATCCACGCCCAACGTCTCCATCAACCGTTGAAAGCGGCGCACGGACCCCTCGTGCTCCCAATAAGTCATCTCCGCTGCGCGTTCGATGCCGGCTCCCTTCACCTGCCAGCCTTCCGGAATCCGCTCGACCGTAAATTTTTGTGCATCCACTTCCGGCCGGTAAATGGGTAATGCCTCGGCAATCTCCGTTTGCGGAGCTGTTTTTAAAAGCTCAGCCGCTTTCCACAACAACTCACGGACGTTCTCGTGGCTGACAGCTGAAATAGCCATGGGCTCATAGCCGCGCTTTTCCAATGCTTTCTTGAGTTTCGGCCAGCGTGCCTGAACCTCCGGCAGATCCATCTTATTCAACACCACTACCTGGGGTTTTTCAGCCAGGTTACTGTCGAACAACGCCATTTCGCTGTTGATCTGGGTGAAGTCAGCCAATGGATCTTCCGAGAGGCCGTCCAGCAAATGGATCAGCACACGCGTGCGCTGGATGTGCCGCAGGAAAGCATCTCCCAACCCGGCACCTTCGTGCGCCCCCTCGATCAACCCAGGGATATCAGCCAGCACCAGTGTGGTATCTTCGTCCAATTCGGCCACGCCCAGGTTCGGCTCGAGTGTGGTAAATGGATAATCGGCAATTTTGGGCTTGGCATTGGTCACCGATGCCAGCAGGCTAGATTTGCCGGCATTGGGAACGCCGACGATGCCCACGTCGGCGATCAATTTCAGCTCCAGGTGCAGCAATTTCTCTTGACCTGGCTCGCCGCGTTCGCCCATTCGGGGTGCCTGGTCGCTGGGAGTGGCGAAGTGCTGGTTGCCGCGCCCCCCGCGGCCGCCTTTGCATACCACCAACCGCTGCCCATGCTCCACCAGGTCCCCCATCAAAATATCTTTTTCTTTGTCACGCACCACTGTGCCTGGAGGCACAAGAATGATAAGATCTTCGGCAGATTTCCCGGTCATGTTGTTGACCGAGCCTTTTTCGCCATTCTGGGCAAAGTAATGCCGCTGGTGGCGGAAGGTTGCCAGCGTGTTCAGCGAAGTGCGCGCTTCGAAGATAACATCACCACCCCTGCCGCCGTCACCGCCATCCGGCCCACCGCGCGGCACGTATTTCTCACGGTGGAAATGCACCATGCCATCTCCGCCTTTACCTGAACGCACTAGAATTTCTGCTTCGTCGATTAACATAGTTATAACTCAATGAGTGATGAGCAAGTCAGGCAAGCCTGCCCACTCATCACTCATTATGGCTCGAAAACTACTTTTTTCCAAATTTCTGCTTGAGGATATCCTCCAGCGTTGGCCGGCCGATCTCCTGCAGCTCATAACGCACGCGCTGCATCGGCTTGTTGACCTTGATGATGCGGGTCAGGTCGATGGGAGTGCCAGAGATCACCATATCCACTTTCGCGTTATTGATGGTTTTCTCCAAATCCTTCACCATCTCGTCACCATAGCCCATGGCCGGAAGGATCGGCCCGGTCTTGGGATACTTTCGGTACGTGTCAATGATGGAACCCACTGCAAACGGTCGCGGGTCCACGATCTCGGCTGCGCCGAAGCGGCGTGCGGCTACCCAACCGGCGCCGTAAGCCATACCGCCATGAGTGAGCGTTGGCCCGTCTTCGATCACCAGCACGCGCTTGCCGCGGATGGCCTCGGGATCATCCACGAATAATGGCGAAGCGGCTTCGATGACGGTCGCTGTGGGGTTGAGGGCATGCAAATTGTCGCGCACGGCGATCACGTTTTCGGGGATGGCCGTATCGACTTTGTTGATGACGAAAACGTCCGCCAGGCGCACGTTGGTCTCGCCAGGGTGGTAAGTGTTCTCGTGCCCGGGGCGATGCGGGTCGGCGACGACGATTGCGAGGTCGGAGACGTAGAACGAGAAATCGTTGTTGCCGCCGTCCCACAATACGATATCCACTTCCTGTTCTGCCTGGCGCAAGATGGCTTCATAATCGACGCCCGCATAAACGATCACGCCGTTGTCGATATGAGGCTCGTATTCCTCGCGTTCCTCGATGGTGCATTTCTGCTTGGTCAGGTCATCGTAGGTGGCAAAGCGCTGCACTTTTTGCTTGACCAGGTCGCCGTAAGGCATGGGATGGCGGATGGCAGCCACTTTATAACCCATATCCCGCAGGATCATGGAGACACGCCGGGTGGTCTGGCTCTTGCCCGATCCGGTGCGCACGGCGCAGATGGAAACGACCGGCTTGGTGGATTTGATCTGGGTGGAATTAATGCCCATCAGGCGAAAGTCGGCGCCCGCAGCCAGGACGAGGGATGCTTTGTGCATCACCACCTCGTGCGGCACATCACTGTAGGCAAACACCACCTGGTCGATCTTCAAATCCTTGATCAGATTTTCAAGTTCGGATTCCGGGTAGATCGGGATGCCTTTCGGATACAACTTCCCCGCCAGTTCAGGCGGGTATTTGCGTCCTTCGATATTCGGAATCTGGGTGGCCGTGAAAGCCAAAACGTCATAGTCTTCATTATCACGATAGAAGACGTTGAAGTTATGGAAATCACGTCCTGCTGCGCCCATGATGAGGGTACGAATTTTGGACATACGTAGATCTCCTTTGAACAAAGATTTTCACATCGCTTGTGGGGCTGTGATGCCCAAAATAGCCAGGCTGTTGGCAATCGCCTGGCGCGCCGCCGCCACCAACCGCAGGCGGAAGTTGCGCACCGACTCTTCAGCCTGGAGAACCGGACACTGTGTGTAAAAATCGTTGAATGCCCGCGCCAGTTCGTAAGAAAGCTGGGCAATTTCGAGCAGTTTGAAATTTGCTGCGGCGCGTTGCACTTCGTCCGGTAAACGCGAGATCTGGTTTACCAGTTCGACTTCCTGCTTCGACAATTCATGGGCCGGTACAGCAGCTTTCGGCAGGCTCCCCCCCGCCTTTCTCAAAATTCCATTGCAACGCACGTAAGCATATTGGACATAAGGTGCGGCCTGGCCGTTGATGTCCAGGGCGCTTTGCCAATCGAACGTCACCACTTTGGTGTTCTCGCGCGCCACCATCACGTACTTGATCGCGCCGATTGCCACCGCCTGTGCAATTTGCAGTTGCTTCTCTGCAGAAAGGTCGGGGTTTTTCTCCGTCACGATCTTCAGAGCGCGCTGCGTGGCTTCGCGCACCAGGTCTTCCAGCAATACCACGGTTCCTTCCCGCGAGGACATGGTCACATTGCCGGGCAGATTGACCAGCTCATACCCCAAATGGTAGCAATCCTTGGCCCAGGTATAACCCAACAGTTCCAATACTTTGTAGATTTGCTGCAGGTACAAAGACTGACGCACGTCGACCACGTAGATCGAGCGGTCGAGATGATATTCTTCGAACTTACGGATTGCCAGCGGCAAGTCCTTGGTCGCATAGAGCGAAGTACCATCAGAACGCAAAATGACCAGCACGCGATACTTCTCATCGGTACCCAATATCTCGTCCAGCGGGATGACCACAGCGCCCTCAGGCCGCTCATCGCGAGCCAGGCCGCGGTCGATCAGCTCCTTGACCATGGCCTTACCCGGCTCTTCTTCTTCGCTTTCGAAATAGAACTTGTCAAAACGGACTCCCAGTAGGTCGTACACCTGGGCAAAGCCGTCCAACGACCATTGGCGTGATTTCTGCCACAGTTCCACCACTTCAGGGTCACGCTGTTCCCAACGGCCGAAGAGCGCCCGCACCTCGGCTTCGTTCTCTTCTGAAGCCTCGAAACGCTTCTCTGCCTCGGCATAGAGATCACCCATCCAGCGTGTGCGGTTTTCCACCGGCGGCTGCTCATCGGCGTGAAACTTCATATAGTTCCACAACCATTTGATGACGTGCAGTCCAATGTCACCGATATAGTTGGCACGCACCACTTCGTTACCGGCAAATTCCAGCAGGTTGCACGTGGCGTCCCCCAGGAACATGGTCCGCAGGTGGCCAACGTGGAATGCCTTGTGCGTGTTGGGTTGTGAAAATTCCACCATCACCCGCTTGCCCGTCGCTGCTCCTTTTCCAAAGCTCTCCCCCTGCTTCAGCACCGTGGCAATGACGCGATTTGCATAATCGCCCGAATTGAAATAAAAGTTAAGATAGCCCTTGACCGCTTCGACGCGTTCGAATCCTTCCGGCCGGCCAACGTAAGTTGCAGCCCGCTGTGCCAGTTCCTGGGCGCGCTGCGGTACGACCACTTTTTTTCCCAGCTTGGCTTCCTGTGAAGCCAATTGGAAGAACGAGGTCGAGATACCCCACTGCCCGCTGAAAGGGATCCATGCCCACTGCAGCACCGGCGTGGGTAGTCCGTTTTCGGCACAAAATTCAAGTATTCTGGTTTCTATCTGTTTTTGCTCAGTTTCGAACATCGCGTTCCTTGATGAATTTGCCGGAGCAACAGACTAAAGCCTTGATCGAACCAGGCTCAATGAATGTCGTAACTCCTTTTTTTATTCGGTGCTATCCTAAAAGCGAAAGCGGGAGTAGAAATCTCCCGCTGCCATTGAAATCTAATTGCCCGGTACACACCGGTAAAACTGCCTGTACCCCGTCAAACTTGAACGTCCTACTTCAAAAAGCTGATTCCGCCTTATCTTAAAGAATACATTTACAAAATAGGGTCTGAAGGGGCACTAGGACGTTTATTTCGCCAGGGCAGCCAGGTGTTTCATCAACCGACTCTTGCGACGTGCGGCATTGTTCTTATGGACGATGCCTTTTTGAGCTGCCTTGTCCAATGTCGAAATTGCCACCAGCGTAGCACTCTTGGCGACTTCGGGGTCACCACCCTCAACTGCTACACGAGCCTTCTGTACGAATGTGCGTGCGCTGCCGCGATAAACCCGGTTTCGAACACGCCGCTTTTCATTCTGCCGATTACGCTTGATCTGAGACTTGATATTTGCCAATTTCGTTCCTCCAAAAATTACTTCAATAAACCGAGCCCAAATTTTACTCGATACGGGGGTTTTCGTCCAGTACTGAAAAGTTAACTGATGAGAGTGATGATGATTATCGCGATCCTGTAGCCTGCAGTCCCTGGATCAATTGTTGCTTCTCGGCATCGGTCAGCCGCGCGTCCGAATGTATCAGTAAATATTGGGCTGGCGGCATCGATCCCCGTTGTATCACCACTCCCGCATAACTAGCCATACCTTTATAAGTGCTCCAATCTGAAAAATTCAGATTTTGCCGGCCTTTCTGTACATCGCGCAGCACCAACCACGACACGGGTGCAATATTGCTGTACCATGGCCAGACGGTCTCATTACTGTGACAATCATAACAGGCGCGCTTCGCCAGCGCCTGGGTTTGGGAGCTGTCCCAGTTGGGGGTGCTGACCACTGCCGGATTAGTGTGGTCGTGTCCATAAGGGATAAATTGGATCAATACAAATACTCCAACCAAAATGATGCCGATGATCAAGAGTCGCTTCTTCATAACAGTCTCCCGTCGCTGTTGATTTTAACGCAATAACATTATAGCAAATAACCCTGCTTGAAAGAATGCGAAGGAACCATCCCATGAAAAATCATCGTGAGATGGTTCCCAATAATCTACACCTTCATGGAAAGTTGACTGTTCTGCAATTGTCTACTTATCCTGCAGCGCGGCGAGGCCCGGCAGGGTCAAACCTTCCAGCATTTCCAACGAGGCACCGCCGCCGGTGGAGATGTGCGTGATCTTGTCAGCCACGCCGGACTTCTGCACGGCCGACACAGAATCCCCACCGCCGATGATGCTGACTGCCTTGCTGGCAGCAATCGCTTTAGCGATGGCAAAGGTGCCTGCGGCAAATTTCGGGAATTCGAACACGCCCATTGGGCCGTTCCAAACTACCGTACCGGCGCCTGCGATGACTTTGCCATAGGCCGCCACCGTCTCAGGGCCGATATCCAAAATACGCCATCCATCAGGCACTGGCCCAACCGGGATGGTCTTCATCTGCGCTTCGGCATCGAATTTATCGCCAATGACCACGTCCACCGGCAGACGTAATTTGTTGCCGCCCAGCTTCAGCAGGTCGCGAGCCGTGGCCAGCGCTTCGTCCTCGACCAGTGAATCGGCCATGGGGTAGCCTTGCGCTTTGAAGAAGGTGTTGGCCATGCCGCCGCCGATGAGCACTGAATCGGCCTTGGTCAGCAGGTTCTTGATCACGCCGATCTTGTCGCTAACCTTGGCGCCGCCCAAAATGGCCACGAACGGTTTCTTCGGGTTTTCGATGGCTTCACCCAGGTATTTGATCTCATCTTCCATCAAGAAACCGGCCACGGCCGGCAGGAAGTGCGCCACGCCTTCTGTGGAAGAATGCGCTCGGTGGGCTGAACCGAAGGCATCGTTGACATAGACATCCGCCAGCGAGGCGAGTTGCTTTGCCATTCCCATGTCGTTCTTTTCTTCTTCCGGATGGAAGCGGGTGTTTTCCAGCACCAGCACATCACCCGGCTTCAAAGCCTTGGCAGCCTCTTCAGCCTTTGGTCCTACACAGTCTTCTGCAAACTTAACCGGTTTGCCCATCAATTTGCCCAGGTAATCAGCAACCGGCCGCAGGGTGAACGCCATATCCGGACCGCCCTTGGGACGCCCCAGGTGAGAACACAGGATGACCGCCGCTCCCTGCTTGAGCAAATACTCGATCGTCGGCAGTGCGGCGCGGATGCGGGTATCATCACCGATCTTGCCGTCCTTGATAGGGACGTTGAAATCGACCCGCACCAACACTCTCTTGCCCTTTACGTCAATATCTTTTACAGTTTTTTTGTTGAACATGGTTTCTCTCCAAAGTGATTGACATTGAGTTCCTAAAACAGTGATGCGTAACCTGTCACAAGAAAGATGTGCAGATCACGCATCACATAGATTCACCTGTTATTGGGGAACGAATTACAGCAGCTTGGCAATCTTGGCAGCCAGGTCGGCTGTGCGGCAAGAGTAGCCCCATTCATTGTCGTACCAGGCGACTACCTTGACCAAATTACCACCCATCACCATGGTGTTGGGCAGATCCACGATGGAGGAGCGGCTGTCACCCTTGAAGTCGGTGGAGACCAGCGGGTCGGCGTAGCCACCATGGGTCACGCCCAGGATGCCCTTCAAGGCGCCCTTGGAGGCAGCTTCGAACAAAGCGTTCACTTCGTCCTTGGTGGTGGCTTTCTCGACCGTGGCAGTGAAGTCAACAACTGAAACCGTGGGGGTCGGGACGCGCATCGAATAACCATCGAACTTGCCCTTCAGGTCGGGGATGACCAATGCGACGGCCTTGGCAGCGCCCGTGGTGGTCGGGATAAGGTTCAAGCCGGCCGAGCGTGAGCGGCGCAGTTCCTTCTTATGACCCTGATCCAGGATCACCTGGTCATTGGTGTAAGAATGGATGGTGACCATCACGGCATTCAAAATCTTCAAATTATCATTGACCACCTTGGCCGCAGGGGCTAGGCAGTTGGTGGTGCAGGAAGCATTGGAGATCACGTGATGCTTGGCAGGATCGTATTTGTCATCATTCACACCGAGCACAATGGTGATATCTTCGTTCTTCGCCGGAGCCGAGATGATGACTTTCTTGGCGCCACCCTTCTCGATGTGAACATTAGCGCCTGGTTTGCCTTTCGCCGGGTCACCCTTGGCATCGGTGAAGAGGCCGGTGGACTCGATGACAATATCCACACCCAGGTCAGCCCACTTGATTGCAGCGGGGTCTTTCTCAGCCAGCACCTTCACGGTCTTGCCATCCACAACCAGGTTACCATCGACAACCTCAACGGAGCGATGATAAATGCCATAGGTTGAATCGTATTTCAACAACTGGGCATTCGTCTCCGCCGGGAATAGATCATTTATTGCCACGACCTGCAATTCATCGCCATGGTTTTCGGTAATGGTCTTGAAGACAAGCCGTCCGATGCGGCCAAAGCCATTGATACCAACTTTTACAGTCATGATTCACCTCCAGAAATTTATAAGATTTTACCATGTATGGACATGGCAGGATAGCTGAAAAACGTCTTAACTTTCTTCTCTACTTGTCAGGGGGCCGGTGCGTTCGTTGAACAGATCGATGACGGCTTTTGCCAGCTTCTTCGAGTCGTGCCGCCAGGGGTTTTCGACATCCACCAGATCTGTTTTGTGGAAAGCGCATTGCTGATCGAGGTCAGGCTCCGGTTTTACCCAGTTTACTCCGTTGGACAACCTTCCCGTGTAGCGGCCGTTGACCAGCATCACATCGAATAATTTCTCGCCCAGGTGTTGCTCGAACACGCGCACGTGGTCACCGCAAGAATAACCGTCCGTCTCACCTTTTTGAGTGGCCACGTTGCAGATATAGAACTTCACTGCCCGGCTGGTGTGGAAAGCCCGTGCCAGGTCAGGCACCAGCAAGTTCGGCAGCAAGCTGGTATAGAGGCTGCCAGGTCCCACGACGATCAGGTCAGCGGCCAGGATGGCTTGCACGGCAGGGGGATAGGCTGCCGGGTTATCCGGCTCCAACCAAACCCGTCGTACCACACCCTCGCTTTTTGGGATTTGACTTTCACCCTTTATGCGCACTTCTTCTTTCCGTTCGGGCAGGACGACATCTGCCACCAGGCGCACGTCGTGCAGCGTGGAAGGCAGCACCTGTCCCTGCACTGCCAGGACACGCCCTGATTCTGCAATGGCTTCTTCGAAACTGCCGGTGAGGTCAGTCAACGCGGTGATCAGCAAGTTCCCCAACGAATGGCCGTTCAAGCCTGCATTCTCGCCAAAGCGGTATTGGAAGATCTGCGTCAACAATTCCTCATCGTCCGATAAGGCCGCCAGGCAGTTACGGATATCGCCGGGGGGCAAGATGCCCATATTGCGCCGCAACTCACCGGAGGAACCTCCATCATCCGCCACCGTCACGATGGCTGTGATGTTCCGGCTGTAGACCTTCAATCCACGCAGCAGCGCTGAAAGGCCGTTGCCACCGCCGATCGCCACGATCCGCGGGCCACGCTCACGTTTACGATACGAAGAGACGGTCTCGACCAGGTTTTTTCCCGGGCGCACGAAAGGTCGCAGCAGAGAACGATTCAACCCCCAGGTACCCCAGAGCAGCAATCCCAGGCCAAACCCTCCAAAGATGATGGCTCGTAAAGTCCGGTCCAGAAAACGCAGGGACAGATAAGAGAGCACTGGTAACCACCAAGTATTCGGAGCCGTTCGATAAGCATCCAATACCAGTACAGCGAATCCCAAGCCAATCAGCATCGTTCCGGCCAGGATCAGCAGCACCCACCGCTTAACACCGATACCAGGCGTCAACCAGCGCAATTCTCGCCAGAACGATTGACACAAGTTTTTGAACCAGGAGGAAGTTTTCCGACGCATACGCGCTGAATCATAGCAGTGTTTCACCGCCCAGTCAATCACGCCACGCTTATGGGTTGGATCAAATCGCCATTTCTATGAGTATCCGTACGTAAATGAGGGTTATTTTCGCAGTGAGCGTTCGCTTATATCGCTATATTTGTTCATGCTATAATTGGCATCTATGGACACTTATATCGCTGTCGACGTTGGTGGGACTCATATTCGCGTGGCAGTCTATCCTGCAGAAGGCATCGAGCCATTGCAGGTCAAGCGCATTCACACCACTGGGAAAAAAGATACGCCGGCCGACCGGTTGAGCGATCTCATTGCCGAGCTTTGGCCGCGCGGCAATCACGTCCGCGCCATCGGGGTGGCAGCGCCCGGCTACTTGGATCCCAAGGGGGGAATCGTTATTCTCGCCGTCAACATCCCCGGCTGGGTTAATTTTCCGTTACGGCAAAAATTGCAGGATAAATTCGATGTGCCCGTCTTGTTGGGTAATGACGCCAACCTGGCTGCGTTGGGCGAATGGCGTTATGGCGCGGCTCGCGGCCACCATAACGTCCTTTATTTGACCATCAGCACCGGCATTGGTGGCGGGGTCATCATCAATGACAATTTGTTATTGGGTCACCGCGGTCTCGCGGCCGAGCTGGGACACCTCACCGTGCTGCCGGAAGGTCCCATGTGCAGCTGCGGCCATCGCGGGCATTTGGAAGCCCTGGCCTCCGGCCCGGCGATTGCACGCTATGCTGCCGAACAATTGGCCATCGGTGCACCTTCCATTCTGAAGAAAGACCCACCCCCCACCGCTTACGATGTCTCATTGGCTGCCCAGGCAGGGGATGCATTGGCCAAGAAGCTTTTGCGTATGCCGGCCATTACCTTGGGATAGGCATCGCCAACCTGCTACACACATTCAACCCCTCCATCATTGTCGTGGGCGGTGGCGTTTCCCACAGCGGCGCCCTATTGATCGACCCCATGAAAGCTTCTCTCGACCGTAACGTCCTGTCGCCTGAATACACCCGTGATCTGGCGATTGTGACGGCAGAATTGGGCGACGATGCCGGCCTGGTGGGCGCGTTGGCACTGGCACATACCGCAGCCGGATAACGCTGCAAGTCACTTCATTATTATTAAATCTCACTATACGCATTGTCGGATCGAAAGTGCTATAATTAATCTGTCGCCCAAGTAAATGGGCCTATTGCATCCGGCCCAAACCACTTAAAATAGCCTGTCCCC
>JBEKEX010000033.1:0-16357 GCA_050013615.1 Anaerolineaceae bacterium | reverse complement strand
GGCGGCGTTCATCTCCCACGGGCGGGCGCCGAAACGGAAATCGGCGGTGGTCAGCGCGCCCACCGGGCAAATATCTGTGGTGTTACCGGAAAAGATCGAGTCGAAGCCGGGCTCGGAATTGGTGATGATCTCCATCGAGCGACCGCGCTGGTAGAACGCGATGGCCGGGTCGTCGGCGATCTCGGATTGGAAGCGCACACAGCGCCCGCATTGGATGCAGCGCTCACGGTCGAGGTAGATCAATTCGCCCAGCGGCATCTGCTTGGCCAGGTGGTTCTTTTCGTCGAACAGAAAGCGGCTCTGCGCCGGGCCATAGGCCATGGTCAGGTTTTGCAGCGGGCATTCCCCGCCCTTGTCGCAGACGGGGCAGTCCAGCGGATGAGAGGTGAGCAGGAATTCGAGCACTTCGCGGCGGGCGGCTTTTACCTTGGCGCTGGTGGTGACCACCGCCATGCCTTCCGAGACCGGCGTGGTGCAGGCAGTCTCCAGCTTGGTCCCGAATTGGATCTTGGGACTGCCATCGGCCTCCAGCACGGGCTGGTTGGTGGCTCGGTCGATCATGGGCCGGCCAATCTCCACCAGGCACATGCGGCACATGCCCACCGGTTCCAGCTTGGGATGGTAGCAGAAAATGGGGATGTCGATGCCCGCCATCTTGGCCGCGTTGACGATCAACGTCCCTTCCAGGACCGCCACTTCTTTTTCATCGATCTTGAGTGTTACCTGTTTTGGCATACTGTAACCTTAGAACTATTCTCCGGCGGGTAAATGCCCAACACGAGAAAATGTATCACTTGAATTAGGATGGCACTCCATCATCTTTTACGCCAACACTTCATCCTTCACGCCCGCGTGAGTCACTAGATCTTCGAAATCCTGGCGGAACGGTTTGACCGAGGACAACACGGCGCTGATCGAGAACTCGCCCAGCGGGCAGAGACATTTCCCCTGGATCTGCTTCGCCACAGCTTCCAACAGATCGATATCTTCCGGGCCGGCTTTGCCGCCGACGATGCGTTGGGTGATGTGGTCCATCCAGTACGTGCCTTCACGGCAGGGCGTGCATTTGCCGCAGGATTCGTGTTTGAAAAAGTGTACGGTCTTACTGACCACGCGGGCGATGTTGACGCTTTCGTCCAAAATGATCACCGAGGCCGAACCCAATTGAGCGCCCAGGGCCGGCACTGATTCGTAATCCATGGGAGTATCCAGCGCCTTATCCGTTGCGGGGATAATAAATGAAGACGCGCCGGCGGGCATGATGGCTTTGATCTTTTTACCCTCCGGGATGCCTCCCCCCAGGTCGTAGATCAGATGCCGGAAGGTGGTGCCCAAGGGCAGCTCGTAGTTACCCGGGTTGTTCACGTTGCCGGAAAGGCAGAAGATCTTCACCCCGGGGCTTTTCTCGGTGCCAATGCTCTTGTACCAGGCCGCACCCTTGTGCAGAATGGGAGGGAGGTTGGTGAGCGTTTCCACATTGTTGATCACCGTGGGCTTGCCATACAGGCCGGAAACGGCCGGGAACGGCGGGCGCAAGCGCGGCTGGCCGAGCTTACCTTCGAGCGATTCGAGCAGGGCGCTTTCCTCGCCGCAGATATAAGCACCAGCGCCCAGGTGGGTGTAGACGTGCAGAGAATATGACGTACCGAATAAGTTCTCGCCCAGCAGGCCGGCCCTCTCCAGATCAGCGATGCGTTTATCCAGCTCGGCAGCGATCTGCCAGAACTCGCCACGTAGATAAATGTACGCGGCATTGGCCTGCACAGCGTAGGAGGCGATCATCAGACCTTCGAGGAATTGGAAAGGATTGCCTTCCAGGATCTCGCGGTCCTTGAAGGTGCCTGGCTCGGATTCGTCGGCGTTGGCAACCACGTAGTGCGGCCAGAGGTTGTTGGGTAGAAAGCTCCACTTGGTGCCGGTTGGGAAACCCGCCCCGCCGCGCCCGCGCAAGCCGGAGGCTTTGACCTCATTGGTGACGTCGGCAGGCTGCATCGCCGTGACCGCCTTGCGGAAGGCTTCGAACCCATCGTGCCGGCGATAGACTTCCAATTGGTCGATGTGAGGGATATCCCGGTGGCGGAGGAGGATGTAGTCGCTCATCGCTTCCCCTCCTTTGCACCGGCAGATTGTTTCAACCCGTCGATCAGCTCCAAGGCGCTGTCGACAGTCTGGTTTTCGTGGTAGGTGAGCTCGCCATCACCTTGCAGTTGGAACATGGGTGCCCGATGGCAACCGGCCAGGCAGGTGACTTCCTCGATCGTAACCAGCCCATCCGGGGTGGTCTCGCCCACTTTGATGCCCAGGTTGTCGCAAAGCTTCTGCAGGAATTCATCTGCCCCGCGCAGAGCACAGGGTAGGTCCGTGCAGACCTGGATGTGGTAGCGTCCGCCATCTTCGTGATAAAGCGTGTAAAAACCAACGATGGACGCCACGTCGGTCGTCGAGATGCCCAAGATGTCGGCAATGTCGGCGAGCGTTTGTTTGGTAATATAGCCGTTCTGGCGCTGCGCCAGGTGGAGGAGCGGCATGACCGCCGACCGCTGCCGGCCGGTTGGGTACTTAGCCAGGATGGCCTGGACTTCGTCTGAGAATTGGTTGAGCAACTGGTTCACCGGTCTGCATCTCCCAAGACAACATCAATGCTGCCGATGATGCCGACCACATCGGCAACGAAATGGTTGCGGGCCATCAGCGGCAAAGCTTGTAAGTTAACGAATGTAGGGGTGTGGTAATGGACACGTAGCGGTTTGGGTCCGCCGTCGCTTTCCATATACACACCCATTTCGCCTCTCGGCGATTCGATGGTGATGTAAGTGCTGCCCTTGGAGACAGGGAAGCCCTCCGTCCATAGTTTGAAGTGGTGGATAAGCGCTTCCATACTCACGCCGATCTCCGAACGCGGGGGCGGCACCACTTTGCGGTCGTTGCTGCGCACGGGACCCAATGGCATCTTCTCGAGCGCCTGTTGGATAATGCGCACCGATTGCCGCATTTCTTCCATGCGCACCAGGTAACGCGCATAAACATCCCCTTCGGTGCGAGTGGGGATATCGAAATCATATTGTTCGTAGCCACTGTAGGGGCGCACTTTGCGCACGTCGTAGGCCATGCCGGAAGCACGCAGAATGGGGCCGGTAACGCCGTAACGGATGCAGTCTTCCGCCGAGATCTTGCCGATATTGCGGGTACGGTCGCGGAAGAGCAGGTTCTTGGTGAGCAGCGACTCATACTCATCGATGCGTTTGGGGAAGATTCTCAAGAAGTTACGCACTGCCTGCTCGAACTCCACCGGCACATCGCGCCACAACCCACCTGGGCGGAAATAGGTGGTCATCATGCGCGCCCCGGAGCATAGCTCGAAGATGTCCAGGATGATCTCGCGCTCGCGCATACAGTAAAGGAACACCGACATGGCAGCCAGGTCGAGGGCAGATGTGCCCAGCCAAAGCAGGTGTGAGTTCAAGCGAGTCAGCTCAGTGAGCAGCACGCGGATGGCCTGAGCGCGCGGTGGCACATCCAGGTCTAATAATTTTTCCACGGCCAGGCAGTAGGCCAGGTTGTTGCCGAGCGGGTCCAGGTAATCCAGTCGGTCGGTCATCACCTCGGCCTTCTGATACGTCTTGGCTTCCATATTCTTTTCGACGCCGGTATGCAGGAAGCCGATATCCGGGATGCAGTTCAACACGATCTCGCCGTCCAACTCCAGCAGCAGGCGTAATACCCCATGGGTACTGGGGTGCTGCGGCCCCATGTTGAGCAGCATGGTCTCGCCGGTCACGGCCCGGTCGGTCACCAGGTTGCGAAGGTCTTCCAAGGTTACTTCACGGTAATCGGGCATAATTCCATCCGTTGAAACATGGCATGCATCTTCATGATTTTGGGTGCGGCTTGTGGATCATGACCTGGTCGAAGTTGAATGTGAATTGCAGCTCTTCGTATCCCAGCGGGTAATCCTTACGCAGGGGATGGCCTTCCCAATCGAACGGCATCAAAATGCGCCGCAGATCGGAATGACCTTCGAATTTGATGCCGAACATATCCCACACCTCGCGCTCATGCCAGTTGGCATTGGCGTAAAGGATCTCCAGCGTGGGCAGGCTGGGTGCATTCCCGTCCAACGGCACGCGCAGTTCCAGGCCGATATTTTGCGGCGTGGAATAGAGCTCATAGATCATATGAAAGCGCGGTGATTGTTCCGGCCAGTAATCTACGGCGGTCTCGGCTGCCAGCATGTCGAACTTGAACTCGTTGCGCAGCGTTTTGACCAGCGAGATGAGCTGCTCCGGATGGATCGTGAGGGACACCAGGCCATGCGACTCGTGCGCTTCAACCCCGAACCGTTGGTGAATGGTTTCTGTAATTGGTTTTAGCAGATCTTCCATGATATTCACCTCAAACAGCCGCAAGCACTAGATGGAAAACAGTTTACATCACTGGCATTTCCCCAGTGCAGAAGCCTTAATATTTTATGCCCAATTCTTTAATTTTTCCTGCTTTACCTTTTCATCCAACGTCAAAATGCCATGGATCAACCCTTCAGGCCGCGGCGGACACCCGGCAACATAGACATCCACCGGAACGATCTCATCCACACCCTGCAGGATGGCATAATTATTGAATACTCCACCACATGAAGCGCAGTCGCCCATGGCAATGACCCACTTGGGGTCCGGCATTTGGTCATAGAGCTGGCGCAGCACCGGCGCCATTTTGCGCGACACCCGCCCGGCAACGATCATCAAATCCGATTGGCGCGGGCTGGCCCGCATCAACTCCATCCCGAAGCGGCTCAAATCATAATTGGAGGCTTGCGCTGACATCATCTCGATGGCGCAGCAAGCCAAACCGAACAACATCGGCCACAGGGAATTGGTGCGCGCCCAATTGACCACATCTTCCAACCTGGCGGTCACGATCCCCATGTTACCGGCTTTTTGCTCTAATCCCATTCCAATGCCCCTTTCTTCCAGGCGTACACAAGGCCCACCACTAAGATGAGGATAAAAAGGAACATCTCCACCAACCCGCCCACTCCCAGGTCACGTACGACCAGCGCATACGGCAGGATGAAAACCACTTCGACG
Organism: Anaerolineaceae bacterium; assembly: GCA_050013615.1. GTDB lineage: Bacteria > Chloroflexota > Anaerolineae > Anaerolineales > Anaerolineaceae > JBEKEX01. The sequence goes on along the minus strand of JBEKEX010000033.1, from coordinate 11,273 downwards.
TCGAACAGGATGAACAACACTGCGATCAGGTAGTAGCGCACCGACACACGCCGCTGGCCCGGCCCGTAGGGCACCATACCACTCTCGTAGGGAGCACCTTTTTTCTGCGTGGGATGACGCGGTCCAAACGTATATCCCAACCCAACTGCAATGAACCCTGTCAGTGCGGCAATCAGCAGCAGCATGAAAAGCGGCAGATAATTGGACAGGTAGGGAAGATATTGCTCCAACATTTAGAGCCTCGTAATTTTACCTAGTTAGTCGGATTTGTAAATTAAGTATATCATAATGCGAAAATTCGAAACAACCGCGTAACGACCTTCGAACATTCAAAATAATATAGTAGGGGCGACCCGGCGGGTCGCCCCTACATGATTGTTCAGGATAAATATTCGCGCAGGTGACGGCTGCGGGTGGGATGGCGCAATTTGCGTAGCGCCTTGGCCTCGATCTGGCGGATGCGTTCACGCGTCACGTTGAAATAGCGGCTGACTTCTTCGAGGGTGTGGTCCTTGCCGTCGATCAGCCCGAAGCGCAACTCCAACACCTGGCGCTCGCGTTCCGAAAGTGCTGCCAGGGCACTCTGCACCTGCTCGCGCAGCATCTCGCGCGCCGCGGCATCCATGGGCTCCAGGGCTTCATCGTCTTCGATGAAATCACCGAGCTGGCTGCTTTCTTCATCCCCCACAGGTCGTTCCAGCGAAACCGGCTCGTCGGCCGATTGCAAAATCCGCTCGATCTTGGTAGTTGCCAGGTTCCAGCGACGTTGCAACTCCGGGTCAAGGGGATGCTCTTCCGAACGCGCCCGGTAGATTGCCTGAACGTCTTCGTCGGACAGCAGACCGGATTCCAACGCCAATTCCTCGTGGGTCGGGTCACGGCCAAGCTGCTGCACCAGGGCACGCTGCACCCGCAGCAAGCGGGTGATGGCCTCGAACAGGTGCACCGGGATGCGGATGGTGCGCGCCTGCTCGGCAATATAGCGGCTGATGGATTGGCGGATCCACCAGGTGGCGTAGGTGCTGAACTTGTAGCCACGCGTGGAATCGAACTTCGAGACGGCGCGCAATAACCCCAGGTTGCCCTCCTGGATCAAGTCCAGGAAAGAGATGCCTCGCCCCAGGTAGCGCTTGGCGATGCTGACCACCAGGCGCAGGTTGGCGCGTATAAGGGTTTGATTGGCTTCCTCGGCACGGTGATGGACGCCATCGATCTCCGCCTGGTAGGATACGCCCGACGGCGCGTGGTCGCGGAAGTAGCGTAGAGATGGCAGAGCGCCATTTTTTTGCATATAGTTCAAGGCAGTGGTGGCAGTCTCAGGTGTCAACAGGTACATGTACAAGAACAAGCTGAACGCATCCCGCACCAGGCTGCCCCATTTATCGTCCCTGCCCCACCGGCCGTTGTCCAGGTAGGTACGCAGGTAGGAAGGTACGTCGGCCTGCCACTGCTGGCGCAGCATCTGCGCTTCCGAAAGTACCAGGCTCAAGTCGGGCAACTCGCGTTGACCGATGTGCTTGGCAGTCTGCTGAAGTGCTTCCCAACTCGTGACCAATTCTTGGGAAATGACAAGATACAGATTGTGATAGCGTTCGCTATCTTTGAGCTTTGTCGAGAACCCCTGCACCGTTTGATCCAAGCGTCGTTCGGCCTCGATGCGCGCTGCCAGGCGGAATTCGCTATCGGCATCCAGGAGATGGATCTGGCCGATCTCCTTCAGGTACAGGCGGACTGGATCTTCAGAGAGCTCGACAGCGATGGCAGGGTCTTCCAGAATCTCCAGCGGGTCTTCCGCAACCAGCTCGGCCCATTCTTCACTGGCCTGGCCGAGCGCGGGCTCGTCGGGTTCCTCTTTGGTGAGCAATTCCTCTTCCAGACCAGTGGCATCCACCAGTTCTGGAACCGGTTTTGCTTTGCGGCTGGCTTTTACAGGAAGATGAATTTCTTCAGGAAGGGCGTTTTCGCTCAAGCCGATTTTTTCAGTTACCTGCTTGAGAGGTGACAAGTGAGTGGACGGCGTTTTTTTGCTCGGCATGGGATTAACTATACCATAAGATAAAGTTTCGCAAGTCGTTAGCGCTTTACATCTGGCATACGATTAGACCGCTTGTACCGGTCGCGCCAACGCCTGGTCCAGGCGGGCACGCGTTTGGGTATATTGCAGGATGATCTCCTGGTAGGGGTTCAGGCGCATCTCCCCTTGTTGTTGGGCATCTTCCTGCAGATAGCGGAGTTGATTGATGCTTTCGTTGACGCGCAATAGGCGTAGACGCAGCAAGGTGCGGATGAGATCTTCGACGCGCCGCTCGGGGCCCGGCTCGCCTTCGGGCAAGGGTTGGTTCAATTCGCCGGCCAATTCGGCCAGATCTTCCGGCAACTCGGACTGGATAAATTCCAGGGGATCCATCTTTTCCTGCTCCAAAGAACTCAATATCAAGCGCGCCAGGGTTTGGTTATCCGCCTGCTCGAAATCCTGGATGGAGAATCGCCCCAGGTGGGCTTCCTGCAGCGAGCGGTCCATTTTGTAGACCATGTCGGGCAAGCGTAACAACAATCGCAGGCAGTGTTTTTCGAGGTCGACGGCGCTGCTGGCGGAAGTGGCCTGCAGGACGGCGCTCTCCCGTCGCTGCGGCCGTTCGACGTTCGCCGGCCGGCGGTGGCTGCGCGGTTGCGGCTGGGATGCGCCTACCAGGGCGCGCTCGTCCACCTTGAGCAGACGTGCCAGTTGTTGGCGATAGGCGTCACGCTCGACCGGGTTGGGCACGTCAGCGATCAACGGCAGCACCTGGGCTGCTACAGCACTTTTTTCCTTGGGGTCGTTCAGGTCGCGGCTGGCAGCTAAAGTTTCCATCACGTGCAGTACGATGGGCTTGGCGTTGGCCAGGATGCGTCCCCATTCGGCCGGGTCGGCCAGTACCACTTCGTCGGGGTCTTTACCGGGGGGTAGCGTGGTCACACGCACGTCGGCCTGCAGACGAGCCTCATTGTGAAGTAGGCCGCGCGCATCGAAAACCAACTCACCTTCATGGTCCAACGCCTGGCGCGCCAAATCCAGGCCGCGCAGGGTGGCTTTCTCGCCGGCGGCATCGGCATCCAGCGCCAGCACAATGCGGCGGGTAAAGCGCTTGAGCAGGCGCAATTGGTCTTCGGTCAGGGCAGTGCCCATGGGTGAGACGACGTTGGGGTATCCACCCTGGTGCACAACGATAACGTCCAAATAACCTTCCACGATGACGGCCTGATCTTGGGCGCGGATGGCTTTGCGCGCCTGGTCCAGGCCATAGAGCAATCGTCCTTTATCGAACAGCACCGTTTGGGCAGTGTTGATGAACTTCGGCACGTCGTTGGGGTCTAGGATGCGGGCGCCGAAGCCGGCCATTTTGCCGGTGGCATCGCGGATGGGGAACATGATACGGTTGCGGAAGCGGTCGTAAACGCCGCCACTATCCCGCTCACTCACCATGCCCGCCTGGACGAGCTCCTCGTTGGTATACCCTTTTTGGTTGAAATATTGGATGGCCGCCTCCCAGGAATTGGGGGCATAACCCAGCCCATACGTCTCGATGCTTTCAGGAGTGAGACCACGTTTCTTGATATATTCCAACGCCGCTTGGCCGGCAGGGTTTTGCAGCAGGTTGTGGCGATAGAAAGTGACCGCATCCTCCAGCAAGGTGCGCAGCCGGGCATGTTCTTCTTCTTCAACCTGCTGTTGGGGGTTGACCGGTGCGAGCTGCACGCCGGCCTTGTCCGCCAGATAGCGCAGCGTGGTGGGAAAATCCCAGCCCTCTTTCTTCATCACAAAGCGGAAGATGTCGCCGCCCTCGTTGCATTCGCCGAAGCAACGCCACGTGCCGGAATCAGGGAAGACCACGAAAGCCGGCGTGCGCGTGTTGGAATGAAAGGGGCAGAAACCGGAGTAGTTCTTGCCGGTCTTGCGCAGTTTGACGGATTGCGACACCAGGTCGACGATATCGAGGCGGGATTTGATCTCTTCGGTTACTGTCATACCAACTCTGGGTCTATTCTAAACCAATTTCCGCCCGGCGGGTAACTCAATGCTGAATCGATTCTACTACTGCGGCTGAGGTTTTCCATATGGTATACTCTTTCCGTCGAATTTACCCTTTGGGGCACCCTGATGTCACTGATTTCTGCCATCGACCTCGGAAAATCTTACGGCGCGCGCGATATTTTCACCCATATCACGCTCAGTGTGCCGCGCCATGGGCGGGTTGCCCTGGTGGGCCCGAACGGCGTGGGCAAGACCACCTTGCTGCGCATCCTGGTCGGCCTGGAAGAGCCTTCCGGCGGAAGGGTGGAACGTGCCAAGGGGCTGCGCGTGGGTTATCTGCCGCAGGAAACCACCTTCGAGACAAACAACAACCTGTGGGATGAGTGCCTGACCGCCTTTGCGGACCTGGTGCTGCGACGCACAGAACTGGAGCGGCTGGAAGCCGAGATGAGCGACCCTGCCAAAGCGGAAGCGGCGCTGGAAAGCTACGGCCGGCTGCAGGCAGAGTTCGAGCATTTGGGCGGGTATACTTTCGAGTTGCGCATCCACCAAACACTGACCGGCCTGGGTTTCACTGCCGATGATGAGCGGCGCCCACTCACTCAATTCTCCGGCGGGCAGCGCACGCGGGCATTGCTGGCACGCTTGCTGTTGTCCAACCCTGATTTGCTACTGCTGGACGAGCCCACTAACCACCTGGACATCGCCGCGGTGGAGTGGCTGGAAAGTTACCTGGCGGAATGGGAGGGTGCGGTATTGATCGTCTCCCACGACCGCTATTTCCTCGACCGGGTGGCCAAGACCATTTGGGAGATGACGCCCGCTCTGGAAACGTATCACGGCAACTACAGCGCTTATTTGATGCAGCGCGAGGAACGTTACCAGCGCCGCCTGGAAGAATACGAGAAACAGCAGGAATTTGTCGAGAAGGAAGAGGAATATATCCGCCGCAACCTGGCCGGGCAGAATACACGCCAGGCGCAGGGCCGGCGCACCCGCCTGGAACGACTGCTCAAAGAAGCCAAATTGACGCCGCCCACCCAAGGACGGAAACTGCATCTGAAACTGGAACCGGTCGGGCGTTCTGGCAACCTTGTGCTACGCACCTATGGGTTGAGCGTGGGATTTGCCGACGAGGGCAAACCGCTGTTCGCCGTGCCGGATCTGGTGCTGCAGCGGGGCGAATGTGCGGCGGTCATCGGCCCCAATGGCGCCGGCAAGACCACATTCCTCAGGACCATTCTGAATCAAATTCCACCGTTGGCCGGCGAAGTGGAGCTGGGCTCCAGCCTGAAGATCGGCTATTTTGCCCAGGCGCACGAGGGGCTGCATCCAAAGTGGACGTTGATGGAAGAGATCCAGGCGCAGGCGCCGCGCATGCTGCCTGCCGAAGTGCGTGATTATTTGGCTAAGTTTCTGTTCACAGGCGACGATGTCTTCAAACCGGTCGCGGCTCTTTCCGGCGGGGAACGCGGCCGCCTGGCGCTAGCCTGCCTAGCACTGCAGGGCGCAAATTTGCTTCTGCTGGACGAACCCACCAACCACCTGGATTTGCCGGCGCAGGAAGTGCTGCAGAACCTGCTGGCAAATTATGCCGGCACCATCCTGCTGGTCTCACACGACCGTTATTTGATCGACGCCCTGGCAACCCAGGTATGGGAAGTGCTGCCCGAAGAGAGCATGCTGCGGGTCTTCGAGGGCACGTACAGCGAATACAAGACTGCCCGCCAAGGCGAGGCCGAGAAAGGCAAAACGGTTCCCAAAGAAGCGGATAAAAAGCCGGGTGTGCCGGAACATCAACCCGGCAAGCTCAGCAAGGACCGCCTGCGGCGGCACCAGCGGCGCGTGGACGCCCTGGAACAAGAGATCACTAAGGCAGAGGCAGAGCTGGCGGTGCTCACCCAACAATTGGAGAAGGCCGACATGGAGCCTGCGAATGTCCAAAAGCTGGGCCGGGAATACGTGCGGCTGCAAGCATTGTTGGAAGATAAACTGGCCGAATGGGAGCAACTCTCAAAGAATTGAGAACTGCTTTCCTGTTCCAATCGTTCGATTGATATTTTTTAGTTTGAGGGGGAATGCTTTATCCCACGTGAGAGCAGGAGTTCGCCCACAACGACAGTGACCACGATTCCAACCAGGATCGGGATGGTGTAAAGCCCATCCAGGGGCAGCCCGGGCACCCAGATGAAAAAGACGATCGCCTGGACGATAAAAATCAGGCAAACGACGGCAGCCACCCAACCCACAAAATTGCCACCGGGGAACCGATAGGGCCGCGGCGTATCCGGATCGTCATGGCGCAATTTAAGAAATGCAGGGAAGATCGCCAAGTAAGGCAGCAAGTAGATGATGGAACCGAAAGCGAACAGCGACCAAAAGAATTGATCCTCGCTGGTAGGCAACAAGCCATAGAAGGCGAGCACCAGCGTGGAAATGATGCCAGTGATGATATAAGCGCCGACGGGAGTTTTATAAACGGGATGCATGCGACCGAAAACTGCCGGGAGCGTCCCTTCTTGGGCCGCCCGGGCTGCTGTGCGGCCGGTGCCCATGGTCCAGGTAACCATGGTGGCAAACAAGGTATATAAGGTGCCAACCCCTAAAACTATCACCATCCCCTGGCCGATGGCCGAGCCGCCCAGCATATTTTTCAGGGTATCGATGACGCCGGTGACCAGGCTGAGCCTGTCCAGCGGCAGTGCCAACAGGATGCCACTGGTGGCTAATAAATAAAGGAAAGCGATCAGCGTTCCGGAAGTGATGATGGCTACAGGAACGTCGCGGGTCGGGTTCTTCATCTCGTCACCGGCGCTGGACATCAGTTCGAACCCCATGAAGTTGAATACAACGGTGGGTAGAAAAGCCAGACCAGTGTTCCAAGAGGGCAGCAGAGTTTTGAGCGACAGCTCATTGGCGACGCCGTGATGGATGGCAAAGGCAATCCCGCCGGCGCCAAGCGCCAGGATGATGAGCACTTTGAAGATGGCACCCAGGTTGGGCACCCACTTGCTGACCTCCAGCGTCACAATGCTCACCAGCACAGTGAGCCAGGTCATGACAACGCCAATGACAATGATCCCGCCGCGACTTAGATTAGGGAAGAACATTTGCCCGGCAATGCCGGCAAAAAGAATATATACCGATGGCATGCCCAGTGGCAGGCACACCCAATAATACCAGGTGCCGCGGGCAGCCCATGCCTTTCCAAAGGCGCGCCGGATCCACACGTAGGGCCCGCCCTGCTCCGGGTAAGTGGAACCGAGCTCGGCGACGATCAGGCTATAGGGGACGAAAAATAACACCAGCGTGATGAGATACCAGGTAAGGGATGAGGCACCGATGGCGGCCGAGGGCGCCAGGCCGTCGAGCACGATGATGGCGCACAGGGTGAACAGCGTCATATCCAGCCGCCGCAGCACCCGTTTGAAGCCGACAGATCTTATCCCGGCAGTCATCTTTGTTTGAAAACCAGCGCCACCCAATCCCCCATTTGACGCTGCTCGACAAACTTCAATCCATTTTCGACTGCCACGGTGGAAACTCCTTCCGCCTGGGTGTCCAGAATGCCGGCCAGGACGATGGCACCATCGGGAGTCATCAGATCGGCCAGACCGGCCTTGAACAGGCGGATGATCACCGGCGCCAGAATGTTGGCCAGCACCAGCGGCGCCTGTTGGATGGAAAAATTGCTTTTCAAAATCTCTTCGACTGAACCCAGCCCGGTCTCGATGGCGGCTTCCACACCATTGGCGCGGGCATTATCATGCGTGGATTTGATGGCGGCGTTATCGATATCCACTCCCAGGGCGTGGCTGGCACCCAGCTTGAGCGCCGCAATCGACAGGATGCCCGAACCGCAGCCCACGTCGATGACCGGCTGGTCGAGGCGAATATAAGTCTCCAAAAGCTCCAGACAGAGTTGCGTGGAGGGATGAGTGCCGGTGCCGAATGCCATGCTGGGGTCGATCTTCACCGCAATCCGTTTGGGGTTGCGTGGCTTCAGCCAGGCCGGGACGATCAGCAACTTTTCGCCGACCTCGATGGGATGGTAATGCTTCTTCCAGGCCGTCATCCAGTCTTCATCTTCGATGAACTTGAACTCGGCCTTGGGCAGTTCCTGGATCTGGCCCAGGTGCCACAACGCTTCTTCCAGCCGGGCCCGGTTCTCTTCCAGGTGCTCGTCCACACACAGATAGCCGTAGACTTTCACCGGGCCTTCGGGCGTGCCTTCATCTTCATCACTCAGCGACTTGACGTTGCTCTCGATGACTACCCCATTGGAAGCAAAACGGTCGAGCACTTCGGCGACCGCTTCGGCGAGTTCTCCATTCACCACCATGGATACTTCCAGCCAGCGTATCTCAACCACCCAACACCTCTTTCATGAAATCGAGAAAGCCGCGTTCTTGCGGGCGCACTTCGGTGCCCAGTGTGCTAGCGAGCTGTTCGAACAGCTTGCGCTGTTCAGCGGTCAAGCGCGAGGGTACTTCCACATTGATGACCACGAGCTGGTCGCCCCGGCCACCGCCGCGTACATGCGGGATGCCCTTATTCTTGAGGGTAAAGACTTTGCCGGGTTGCGTCCCAGCTGGAATTTTGAGTTTGGCTTTGCCATCCACCGTCGGCACTTCGATCTCGGAGCCCAGCGCTGCCTGGGCAATATTGATCATCAAATCCAGTAACACGTCGTCCTCACGACGACGGAAGAATTTATGGGGTTTGACGTGGATCTCCAAATAGAGATTACCATGCGGCCCGTTGTTGATGCCAGGCTGGCCCTCACCTGCCAGGCGGATATGCGTACCTTCATCCACACCGGCGGGGATGGAAACGACTTTTTTCACCGTGCGTCGTTCCAGTCCACTGCCGCGGCAAATGTGGCAGGGTTTGGTGATCACTTCGCCGGTGCCGTTGCAGGTAGGGCAGGTGGTCACCTGCACCATGGAACCCAGGAAGGTGTTGCGCACCTGGCGAACTTCGCCGCGCCCGCCGCAGGTTTCGCAGCGCGACTTGCTGGTGCCCGGTTCTGCGCCGCTGCCTTTACAGTTATGGCACACTTCGTCGCGGGTGATCTCTATCTCACGGTCGACGCCGGTAACCACTTCCTCAAAGTTGAGCTGCACGGCATACGCCAGGTCTTGCCCGCGCCGGGGCGTGTTACGCCCGCCTCTGCGCCCGCTGGTGTTGAACCCGAACAATCCTTCGAACAGGTCGGAGAAAAGGTCGGAATTGGAGAAATCCGGCATGTTGCCCATCCCGTTCAGGCCGGCATGCCCGTAGCGGTCGTAAGCGGCGCGCTTTTCGGGATCGGAGAGGACACCGTAAGCCTCATTGATTTCCTTGAAGCGTTCTTCGGCGTCCGGCGCTTTGTTCACATCCGGGTGGTACTGGCGCGCTAATTTGCGGAAAGCGGTCTTAAGGTCATCCGTGGAGGCGTCGCGCGGCACACCTAAAATTTCATAATAATCACGTTGTGTTGGCATAGTTATCTTTAAAGGATGATCCCTCTATTCAGAGGGTAAGCCCTCTTACAGAGGGTAAACCCTCTATACAGAGGGTAAACAAGATAAACACCAATTGTATCCTGAATACCCGGTAATCCTCGGCTAATATATATACTGCGAAGGGGCGCTTTGAGCGTCAGGCTCAAAACGCCCCGGGTTTCGATTGTTCCAAAGTTCTCGATTACACGTTCTTGAACTCTCCATCCACCACATCGTCACCGGAGTGACCTTCTGGTGCAGGGCCACTACCTGGCTGCCCGCCCCCATCAGGAGACCCGCCAGCTTCAGGGCCGGGGCCGCTCGAAGGTCCAGGGCCGGCTGCACCGGGTTGCTGGTACATGCTGGCACCCAGTTTTTGCAGTACCTGGCCAAGCTGCTCGGCGGCCTGCGTGATGGCTTCGATGTCGTCGCCATCTTTGACGGATTTGACTTTCTCCATGGCTTCTTCGACCTGCTTCTTGAGGTCGGCAGCCACTTTGTCGCCGTTGTCCTTCAACAACTTCTCGGCCGTGTAAACCGAGTTATCCGCCAGGTTGCGCGCCTCGATCAACGATTTGCGCTTGAGGTCCTCCTCGGCGTGCTGTTCGGCTTCCTTCTTCATCCGCTCCACCTCATCCTTGCTCAGGCCGGAAGAGGCAGTGATGGTGATGTGCTGGCTGCGGCTGGTCGCCTTATCCTGCGCCGTCACTTTGAGGATGCCGTTGGCATCGATATCGAATGTGACCTCGATCTGGGGGATGCCGCGCGGTGCGGGTGGAATGCCATCCAGGATGAATTTACCCAGTGTTTTATTGTCGGTAGCCATTGGGCGCTCACCTTGCAGGATGTGGATCTCGACCTGCGTCTGCGCATCCGAGGCGGTCGAGTAAATCTGGCTCTTGCGGGTCGGAATGGTGGTGTTGCGCTCGATCATGGGCGTGGAAACACCGCCGAAGGTCTCGACCGATAGTGTCAAGGGGGTCACGTCCAGCAGCAGGATATCTTTAACCTCGCCACCGAGCACACCGCCCTGGATGGCAGCACCAACAGCCACCACCTCATCCGGGTTGACGCCTTTGTGGGGTTCCTTGCCAAATTCTTTCTTCACAGCTTCCTGCACGGCCGGCATACGGATCATGCCACCGACCAAGACCACTTCGTTGATATCTGAGGGTTTCAGGCCGGCATCCGAGATCGCCCGCCGTACGGGGTCCAACGTCTTTTGCACCAGGTCGCCGGTCAATTGCTCCAGCTTGGCGCGGGTAAGCGTCAACACCAGGTGCTTGGGGCCGCTGGCATCTGCCGTGATGTAAGGCAGGTTGATCTCGGTCTGCTGCACGGTAGAAAGCTCGATCTTGGCTTTTTCGGCGGCTTCACGCACTCGCTGCTTGGCTTGCAAATCGTTGCGCAGGTCGATGCCACTCTGTTTCTTGAACTCGTCCATCAGGTAGTCCATGATGCGCACGTCGAAATCGTCGCCACCCAGGAAGGTATCACCACTGGTGGCGCGCACCTGGAAGACTCCTTCGCCCACGTCAAGGACGGAGATATCGAATGTGCCGCCGCCCAGGTCATACACAGCGATCACTTCGTTCTTTTTCTTATCCAAACCATAAGCCAGCGACGAAGCCGTGGGTTCATTGATGATGCGCTGCACATCCAGACCGGCGATCTTGCCGGCATCTTTGGTGGCGTTGCGCTGGGCATCGTTGAAGTAAGCCGGCACGGTGATGACCGCTTGTGTGACCGGCTCACCTAGATAGGATTCCGAATCC
>JBEKEX010000032.1:0-16839 GCA_050013615.1 Anaerolineaceae bacterium | reverse complement strand
TGTGATATGGAGGAATTGAAATCAACCCTATGCAATGCCGGCTGGCTGCTCATGTCGGTCGAAAATGAACCAGACCTCAAAATGTCGTTCAACAAAGGATATACCCCCAGTGGCTTTGCAGAGAGAGTTTTTCACCTGCATGTCCGGTTTCTGGGAGATTGGGATGAATTATATTTCCGGGATTATCTTTTAGCTCATAGAGAAGTTGCCGAGGAATACGGGAAATTAAAGCAAAGGCTCAAAGAGCAGTACGAGCACAATCGAGACGGGTATACCGAAGCCAAAGCCGAATTCATAACGAAATATTCCAAATTGGCAAGGAAGGAATTCGGCAATCGTTATGCGCCGGAATAATCGGATCGGGCAAGCATTACTTTGAATCCGGTTCCAGAGGTGGTTCGGCGCGGTTAAGTGCCTCGAATTCCGAAGCCGCCTCTGGGTTTGTGAAAGTCAATATTAGCTTATTGACCACGGGGGTGGTGGAATCGAAGCCCAGCACCCAGTCGCCTGGGAAGGTGGGTACGTCTTTGTAGAGGGGGTTACTTGCACCAAGTGCCGCCTTGGTCAACAGAGTAATGATAACGCCGAGCGGGATGCAGGCGATGAGGCTGATCATGATGGCGATGGAGGGGTTTTGTAGGATGAAGCTCATGCTGACCGATAATACCACCAGACAACTGAACAAGCTGACCAGCAGGATAAGCCTCATTTGTCCCTTCAGTTTTTCGGAAAAAGCCGCATGCTCTTCACAGAGCGGCATTTGGAATTCCAGTGGATATTGTGTGGCGTTGCCGCGAAAAAGAAGGTCGTCGTTCGCCTGGATCTTCATTGGGAGGGTATTCTCGGTGGGCTTTCCGCAGTAGACACAGCGGGGCGGAAACAGTAGTTTGGTTTGAGGGGTGATGGTCAGCTCGATTTTTTTACTCATTAAGAATTTTACCTCATGCGGTAAACAGGAATGGAAAGACGTTCATTAAAAATGGTTGTAGGGTCAGCATCAATCCGCCAGCCAGCGCGCCCAGGGCGATCCCGCCCAGGATGTCAGAGAAATAATGCAGGCCGGTCCAGATGCGCGCCAGGCAGACCAGCGGCGCCCAGATGACCACGGCAATTGCAAACCAGGCAGGGCCCAACCCCAGTGCCATGACGGCAAGCAGTGCGGCGCGGGCCGCATGGCCGGACGGGAACGAATGGGGATCCGTGTTTCTATAGATGGCACCCCATTCGCCCTCGGGACGTCGCCGCCGGATGGTGAACTTGAGGGCAAAGACGAACAATGCCAGTCCGACTACGCCACCGGCCAGCAGGGCGGCCCGGTTATGCCAGTCTCCCCGTGTCAGCAGCCAGATGATGAACAACCCGATGGTCCAAAACCACGAATCGCCGGAATGCGCCAGGATGGTGGCTGTTCGCCACAGGACGGATTGCCCTTGCTGCAAGCGCAGCCGTTCAGTCAGGCGTGCATCGGCTGCCGCCAGTGATTTCCAGTTCATAGCATGTAATTTTATCAGCAAATGCCGTTAATAAAAAAACCGAAGGATTACCATTGAAAAGAGCAGCAGTTATGCTGCTGCCCTTTTCTTTTTTTAAACACCGAATTCCATCAAGGGGTGCAAACCAAGTCGAAGCTCAATTTTTGACCGCTGAACTCCTGGTGGTTGGGGTTTTCGATATAGATATCGACCCACATGCTGGCCGCAGCCCCCAGTGTGATCGAATAAGTGACCGTCTGGGTGCCGCCACTGCTAAAGTCGACCGACTGCAGGGGAGAAGTTGTGCCATCGCTGAACACCCAATTATAGGTCACGTGCCCGGCGGTCGTGCTGACGATGGCGGCGGAGAAATTGAAGACCGCATTTGCCGGGCAGGCAGATTCGACATGCGTATGCTCGGCGGAAACGGCTGCACTGGTCACGGCAAACGTCGTCGAGTTCACGACGATCTGGACGTAGAAGTCAGATTTGCCAGCGCCCAACCCAAAGCTGACGCCGTTCTGATCTTGCAACTTCCAATTACCCTTGTAGTTGGGTTTGCTGGTCGTGTTGGGTGTGGTTGGGGCGGTCAGGTTGACCGAGATGTCGATGGTCTGGCCGGGCGCCACGGAAGCGGGCAAGGCAAAAGAAGCCGGGCCACCCATGGCATCACCGTTATCGAAGATGACCTTGTAACTGGTCGTCCAGGTGCAAGAGCCGTTATTACGGATACGCCAGGTCTTGGTGAAAGCTGCTCCGGGGGTCAACGTGGTATTATCCGGGATGGTGACGTCACTCACAAAACCAGCCTGGTTGCATGGGACCGGTGTGTAGGTGGGGATCGACGTATACGTGGGATATAGCGTTGCTGTTGGCAGTGGGGTGGAGGTCGGGTTTGGCGTATTGGTTGCTGTTGCGGGGATCTGTGTTCCACCGCCTGGCACCTGGGTGCTACCCGGGTTTTGCGCTGCCAGGGTGAGCGCGACCACGGTTTCTACCGTCATTGGCTGTGCAGTGGGGGCGGGTGTGGCGAAAAATGGTAAGTTGCATGAAATGACCAGCAACGCCACTAACAATGCGATTGCCGGACGGGAGTAACGTTTGAGCATTCTGGGCCTCCTTCAAAAAATCTGCTACACTATAGAATATTGTTAATTATCGTACCATTATATTCGTAAGAAGGCGATATTGTCCAATGGCTAGTTAATGGATAATTTTCAGCTTTTTAGGTGATGAAGAATGATAATGGCTGAACAAGCGACATTCCAAATCGAATTCAAAGAATTGCCACAACTGGAACTACCGGAAAAAGTTCAGGCGGAGGAAGTCGATACGCTGTCGTTCAAGACACAGCTGCAGGATGAAGCGATGGCCTCGCTGGAGTGGGCCAGCCCCACTGCCTTGCTCCTTGGCAAACTGGATGGCCGGGTGGTTAGTATAGTTGGAATTTTGAAGCGGGTCATTATTGCAGGTAGGAAGTCCATCCAAGTGGTAGGACTGGGCGGTGTTGCCACTCACCCAGATTTCCGACGCCGCGGCTATGCCCAGAGGTTGATCGACGCAGCCGGAGTCTGGATCAAGCGGCAGACCGATTGCTCATTTGGTATGTTGTTTTGCAGCAGGGAAATGCTCGGCTATTATGAACGAAGTGGTTGGCTTGAGGTGGCCAACCCTTTATACATCGAACAGAAAGCCGGGCGTATGCCGTTGAATAGTCCCAAAATGGTCTTGCCCATCGGTACGGCTCGCTGGCCGGATGGAGAAGTCGATATCCAGGGGAAGCCATGGTAAGGAAAAGTGCGGCTCTGGCTTTCATTCTTTTCCTGCTGGTAGCCTGCAATTTCCCGCTGGTGAGGGGATTGGCGACCACACCGACTTTGTCCCCCACTTCCACACCGGTCATCGCAGATACGGAAACACCCACACAGGCTCCTACAGAGACTCCCCTGGTACCTACGGAAGCGCCGGCCATTGCCACGGCCACTGCGATTCCTGTTTCAGGCCACATCGTTTATAGCTGTTTCATCGATGACAATGACGACATTTGCATCATGAACGCCGACGGCAGTGATCAGCGCCAGTTGACCCATAATCCTGCCACTGATTTTTACCCTTCCCTTTCACCGGACGGCAAGACCATCCTGTTCTCTTCCAACCGCAACGGACACTTTGAGATCTACAGCATGAACGTCGACGGCAGTAACCAGACCCGGCTTACCAATAATATCGGCAACTTGTATGCGCCTGCATTTTCGCCTGATGGCAGCCAAATCGTTTTTACCAACGAAGGTGACCATTACCAGCATATCTGGTCGATGAATCGGGATGGCAAGAATCCGCATCCGTTGACCGAGGGAGACAATAACAACATCGATCCTACCTGGGCACCCAACGGCCAGGCGATTGCCTTTGTCTCCGACCGGAATGGCTTCAACCAGCTTTTCATCATGTCTGCCGACGGTAGCAATCCGTTCGCCGTGACGACGGATGCGCCGTACCCCAGCGGGCGCAGCTCCTGGTCGCCGGATATGAGCACCCTGGCTTTCTATTCGGGCACAGCGGCCAAACTGGATCGCAACATCTACCTGGTCAGTCCTTCCGGACACAACCTACGCCAGATAACCGACAGCGGCGATAACCTGGCGCCCAGCTTTTCGCCGGATGGAAATTGGATTGTTTTCACCTCTTATCGCGACGCGATCAACCAGGTCTACATCATGCTCACTGATGGTTCGAATGCGCAGCGCTTAACCTTTACATCTTACTCGTGTTGGCAGCCGCGTTGGGGGCCTTAAGCATTAAAAAAGCACTGAAAACGTTAATGAAATTGTTAACCCATTATTCATCTATAAAGCCTTTTCTAGCGTAAAATCATAGTTAAAGCTATCATTACGTGTCTATGATGGTTTGAGGGAGAAAATGGAAATCAAGAATTATTTGATCGATATGGACGGAGTTCTGGTGCATGGGAAGATCATGGTGCCTGGAGCCGATCAATTCATCGAACGGCTGCGCGCCAAGGGATGCAAATTTCTGATCTTGACCAACAATTCCAGCTTCACGCCCGGCGATCTTGCGCACCGGCTGCAAACCAGCGGGCTGCGGATCGAGAAGGACGAGATCTTCACCTCTGCCATGGCAACGGCGCGCTTTCTGCAGGCGCAGAGGCCCAACGGCACCGCCTTTGTCCTCGGTGAAAGCGGGTTGACGGAAGCCGTCCACGATGTGGGCTATATATTGACTACCACTGCCCCGGAATATGTCGTGTTGGGCGAGACCACATCGTATAGTTTCGAACAGATCACGCGCGCGGCACGCTTGATCGAGCGCGGGGCGCACTTCATCGCCACCAACCCCGATCCCAATGGGCCAAGTGACGCCGGGCTGGTGCCGGCCTGCGGCGCAATGGCGTCGCTGCTCGAGAAAGCCACGGGCAAGGCGCCGTTCTTCATCGGCAAGCCAAACCCGATCATGATGCGCCTGGCGCTCAATTACATCGGCGCGCACTCCGAAGAGACGACCATGGTAGGTGACCGCATGGATACGGACATCGTCGCTGGTCTGCAGAGCGGCATGGGTACCATTTTGGTGCTCACGGGTGTCACCCGCCGTGAACAGGTATCTGATTTTCCGTACACACCGCACATGATCGTGGATTCGGTGGCTGATATCGAGGTTTAAAGATAAAAGGGGTGTAAATTGTGTGGTTTTTGGGGGATGTTTTGCAGGTGTAGTTTGATTTAACGCTATGCTACAATAATGGCTGAGAGAATTTAAAGGTGGTGTTCAATGCCATTTACAATCCGTGCTGCCGAATTTGTTGCTCCCGATGTCCGCAAGATTGTGATTCAGGCACCTCACATTGCTGTAAAACGCAAGGCGGGGCAGTTCATTGTATTGCGAGTGGGTAAGACTGGCGAGCGCATCCCCCTGACCATCGTCGATTCGGACCCTGAGCAGGGCACCATTGCCTTGATCGTACAGGGCATTGGCAAATCGACGCGCGAGCTGAACAACCTCAAAGCCGGCGAACAGATCGAGGACGTGGTTGGTCCGCTTGGCAGGCCCTCCGAAATCGAAGCAGTGGGCACGGTGGTGGTGATCGGCGGAGGCGTGGGTACGGCAGTGGCTTATCCCACGGCCAAGGCGTTGAAAGCCGCCGGAAACCGCACCATTGCCATCTCCGGCGCTCGCTCGAAGAACCTGGTGGTGCTGGAAAACGAACTGCGCTCCATTTGCGATGAGGTCTATATCACCACTGATGATGGCAGCTACGGATATCATGGATTTGTCACGGCCAAATTACAGGAACTGATCGACAGCGGCCTCAAGATCGACCTGGTGCTGGCAGTGGGGCCCCTGCCGATGATGAAAGCGGTGGAAGCGGTAACGCGTCCGCATGGCATCCCCACCACGGTCAGTTTGAACCCGGTGATGGTGGATGGCATCGGCATGTGCGGCGGTTGCCGTGCTACGGTGGGTGGCAAGACTGTCTTCGTCTGCGTTGACGGCCCGGAGTTCGATGCCCACCAGGTGGATTTCGACAGCCTGATGCTGCGTAACCGGGCATATCTCAAGGAAGAGAGACAACTTTTGGAAATGCATAAGTGTCGCTTGATGGAACAGCAGCCGGGTTGAGGCCGATTTTATGAATACCCTGACTTTGAAAGAACGCATGCAGATCCCGCGCCAGAAGATGCCGGAACAGGCACCGGAAGCGCGCAGGACCAATTTCGAAGAAGTGAACCTGGGTCTGAGTGAAGAGCAGGCGCACTTGGAATCTTTGCGCTGCCTGCAATGCAAGGACCAGCCCTGTTCCAACGGCTGCCCGGTGCACGTCCAGATCCGTGATTTCATTGCCACATTCAGCGATGGTGACTACGCCAAAGCAGTTGAGACCTACAAAGCGGACAATATCCTGCCGGCGGTGTGCGGGCGGGTGTGTCCGCAGGAAGTGCAGTGCGAATCGAAATGCGTGCTGGCCAAGCGGGGCGAGGCAGTGGCCATCGGGCGGCTGATTCGTTTTGCCACCGATTATCAGCGCGAGCATAGCAGCCCCAAACAGGAAACTTTGCCGCCGCCAACCGGCAAACGTGTTGCCATCGTCGGTTCCGGCCCGTCAGGGTTGACCTGTGCGGCCGACTTGGTGCGCCGCGGCCACGCCGTGACGGTCTTCGAAGCGCTGCACGAGCTGGGCGGCGTGCTAGTCTATGGCATCCCGGAGTTCCGTCTGCCGAAGAAGATCGTGTGTGAGGAAGTGGATGCGCTGGAAAGATTGGGGGTCGAATTCAAAAAGGATGAGGTCGTCGGCGCTACGGAGACCATCGACGAATTGATGCAGAATGGCTACGATGCCGTCTTCATTGGGGTGGGCGCGGGGCTGCCCTATTTCCTCGATGTCCCCGGCGAGAACCTGATCGGCATCTATTCGTCGAACGAGTTCCTGACGCGCGTCAACCTGATGAAAGCTTACCGTTTCCCGGAATACGATACGCCGGTCTTCAATTGTAAAGATAAAGTGGTGGCGGTTTTCGGCGGCGGTAATACCGCCATGGACTCGGTGCGCACGGCCAAGCGGCTGGGGGCGCGCGAGGCCATGATCATCTACCGCCGCTCTGAAGCCGAGTTGCCCTGCCGGAAAGAGGAATACGGACACGCCAAAGAGGAAGGTATTCATTTTTCCTTCCTTGCCAACCCGACTGAGTTTTTGGGAACGCCAGAGGGCTGGCTGAAGAGCGTTCGTCTGCAGCGCATGGAGTTGGGTGAGCCGGATGCCTCGGGGCGGCGCCGCCCGGTGCCGGTGGCCGGCTCGGAATATGAGCTGGCAATCGATATGGCCATCATTGCGGTGGGCAACGGTTCCAACCCGCTCATCCAACAGACCACGCCTGACCTGGCGTTCAATAAGCGCGGCAACATCGTGGCGGATGAAGAGACGATGGCGACCAGCAAACCGGGGGTCTATGCCGGCGGCGATATCGTCACGGGCGGGGCGACGGTCATCCTGGCCATGGGGGCGGGGCGTAAGGCTGCTGCAGCCATCGATCGGTACTTGACCGGTGTGGCAGTCAGTGGCCAGCCGGTGGAAGCTGGTCAACCGGTTTAAGCTTTCAAACGTAAGTGAATTCTCTAGAACAGGCGCGGCTGGAAATCCGGCCGCTTGCCATTTAAAAGGACGAAGGCCGCGGCTCGCTTGGCAGAGATGCCCAGCCGAGTCAGGTCACCCAGTTCCGAGAGTTTGCTCTGCCGCCGGGTGCGCAGGATGGCTTCGGCACCTTTGGGCCCGACGCCGGGCACGCGCAGCAACTGGAGCCGGTCGGCGCGGTTGAGGTCGATGGGCTGCTGGCGCAGGTTGGCGTTGGCCCAGGCCAGCTTGGGATCCTCGTCCTGCGGCAGGTTGCCGGTGGGCTCGAACGGCATTTCCTCCAGGTCGAAGCCATAATCGCGCAGCAGGAACGACGCCTCGTAAAGCCGGTTCTGGCGCACCAGCGGGGTGGGGGCGTGGTCAGCCAGCGGAGTGTCGGAGATGGGATGAAAGGCCGAGTAATAGGCCCGCTGTAAATGCACCTGCCGGTTCAACTGTTCCGTGACGCTCAGCAGCTCCAGGTCGCTTTCTTCCACGGCGCCCACTACGAACTGGGTGGTGGTGGAAGGCCAGCGATGCCCCCAGCCTTGATGAGACGGCAGGTTGCGGCGCAGTTCTTCCACCCAATAGAGCGGCTTGAGCAGCTCTTCGTCGAACTTCTTGAGCGGCGCCAGGCGTGCCAGGCGCGTGGGATTGGGGCCTTCCAGGTTGATGGACACCCGGTCAGCCAGTTGCATACCGCGCAGCACCTGGTCTTTCTCCGCGCCGGGCATGATCTTCAAATGGATGTAGCCGCGGAAGCCGAGCTTGAAGCGCAGGATCTCGGCCGTGTCGAGCAACTGGTCCTGGGTGCGCATGCCGCCTCCCAACACCCCTGAGCTTAAAAATAGACCCTGGCATGCTCCGTGGCGATGCAGTTCCATGAACAACTTGGCAAATTCGTCAGGTTTGAACAGTACGCGCTGGAAATCACGTCCGGCGCGGAAGGGACAGTAATTGCAATTGCGCTCGCAGGCCGAGTTGAGCAGGGTCTTCAGCACGGGCAGGGTGCGGCCGTTGGGCATCACCGCGTCGCTGATGAAGACCTGCTGTTCATAGGCCGAAAGGGTGCGCTGTTTGCCGCAGTCCTGATCGAACTCCAGCGCCATATGATCCGAAAGAAGATGCAGCCGTTGCATTTCATCCATGATTTGATTATAGAACATAAATTCTATTTGTCAAGCAGGGGCTGTGCCCCTACGCCGGTATTGGCCTGCTTGCACTTTCCCCTGACTTGCGTGATAATCCACTCGTATGTCCACCTGCCCTTTTCCCGATCATCTTTCCCTGCCGCGCGGCGACCTGGCTTTCCCGGTCTTCCTGCCGGATGCCACGCTTGGCACGGTGCGGGCGGTCGATTCGCAGGATCTGGAAGCCTGCAACATCCAGGCCGTGGTGATGAACACCTTCCACCTCATGCAGCACCCGGGCAGCAGCACCGTTCAGGCCCTGGGTGGGCTGCACCGCATGGCGGGCTGGACGCACCCGATCATCACCGATTCGGGCGGATTCCAGGCCTATTCGCTGATCCACCAGAACCCCAAATTCGGCAGCTTGGGCGAGCACGGCATCACCTTCCAGCCCGAAGGCAGCAGTCGCAAGTTCCAGCTCACCCCGGAGAAGGGCGTGCAGCTCCAGCTCGGCTTTGGCACGGACGTGGTCATCTGCCTGGACGACTGCACCCACGTGGACGCACCGCGCGAGGAGCAGGAAAGCTCGGTGCGCCGCACCATAGCCTGGGCAAAGCGTTGCAAAGCGGAATACGAGCACCTATTGGAGCAGAAAAAGCTGGACGGGGCCAAACGTCCGTTGATCTTTGGCGTGATTCAGGGTGGGGGCTACGAAGACCTGCGCAAGCGCTGCGCCGAGGCGTTGCTGGAGATCGGCTTCGATGGCTTCGGTTTTGGCGGCTGGCCGCTCAACAGCGACCAGCATCTGCTGACCGACATCCTGGCGTATACGCGCCAGTTGGTGCCGGCGCAGTTTCCCATCCACGCCCTGGGCATCGGCCACCCCAAGAACCTGCTGGCTTGCTGGGAGCTGGGTTACGGCATCTTCGATTGCGCCATGCCCACCCGTGATGCCCGGCACGGACGGCTGTATGCCTTCCGCAATCCGGCGGACCAGGCCGATGGGGGGCTGGACGGCGATTGGCTGGAATATCATTACATCGACGACGAAAAGCATATCAAGGACAGCCGGCCGGTGTCTGAATTCTGCGACTGCCCCGTTTGCAGCCATTATTCGATCGGATACCTGCATCATTTGTTCAAGATCGGCGACAGCCTGTTTTATCGCCTGGCCACGCTGCACAACTTGCGCTTCATGACCCAGCTCACCGAGCGCATCCAGCAGAGGGCACATGCCGCAGCCTGAAGCTGTCCACGAGGTGGCCGCGGCCGCGCAAGCCGGTGGACACTACCGCGCCATCGACCCGGCGCTGGTCGAACGTCTGGCATTTCAAGAGCTTTCCAAAGGCCGCAGCAGCAAGGAAGCGGTGAAAGCTGTGCGCAGCAAGCTGCACCAGGTGGGGAGCGCCTACCTGGAAAAGCCGGTCGATTATGCCGCCCTGGTAACCCAACTGGACGCCTTGCCTGCCTCACTGCACGCACCCGAGGTGCAGGCCTTTTGCCGCCAGACCATGCGCCTGCACACCTCGTCCAACGAGCGTCTGGCGCTGCTCGACCACTTTTATGCCCAGGCACTGCAAAGCCTGGCGCCCATCCGTTCCATTCTGGATGTGGCCTGCGGCTTCAATCCCCTGGCGCTGCCCTGGATGCCGGTCGCCGCGGATGTGCAATATTTTGCTTGTGACATCTTCAGCGATATGGTCGGCTTCCTCGACCACTTTTTCCGCCATTTTCAAGTGGCGGGTTCTGCCACCGTGTGTGATCTGAGCCATTCCATCCCGCAGCAACCGGCCCAGCTTGCCTTTTTGCTCAAAACCCTGCCCTGCCTGGAACAGCTGGATAAATCCTTGAGCGTCCGTCTGTTGGCCGAGATCCCCGCCGACCATTTGCTGGTGTCTTTCCCGGTCGCCAGCCTGGGTGGGCGCGGCAAGGGCATGCGCCAGAACTACGAGGCGCATTTCCTGGAGTTGACGAAGGATTGGCGCGGGAAAATCCAACGCTTCGAGTTCCAGACCGAGCTGGCCTATCTGTTGAGCCGCCAATGAAAGCAAATTCCCCTTTGGCTGGAGAAAGTAGTAAGACTCCAACGGTCGATTTAACCCCGTATGCTGTGGCACTGCTCGATTCGTCCCGTTACCGGGGGTTGGACATCCCGCTGGAGACGGCCCTCGATCTGCTGGAGCAGGAATGGCCGCACTACAAGCATCCCAAGGACGCCATTAACTCGGCGCGCAAGAAGTTGCATACCATCGTCGCGGCTTACCTGGGCGATCCCGATTACGCCGTGATGATCCCTGATCTGGATAAAGCCTTTGCCTCAGGCGATCCCCAGGCGGTGAAAGCAGTGTGCACGCGCATCCTTTCCACCCATGCCTCCACGCGTGAGCGCCTGCCCATTTTGGAGACGTTCTATTCCCGCCTGTTTGCCGTGACCGGCACGCCGGCGACCGTCCTCGACCTGGCCTGTGGGTTGAACCCGTTTGCACTGCCTTGGATGAATCTACCGACTTCTGTCCGCTATCACGCCGTCGATCTGAACCGGCCGCGCGTGGACGCCATCAACCATTTCTTTGGCTTGCAGCAATTGCCGCGGTTGGCCGTCCACGATGACTTTTTGCTGCATCCACCGGTAGTGACCGCGGACGTTGCCTTCCTGTTCAAGGAAGCGCACCGCATGGAACAGCGCCAGCGCGGCTGCAACCGCCCGCTGTGGGAAGCACTCGACGTGCGCTGGCTGCTGGTCTCGCTGCCCACCACCAGCCTGAGCGGCAAGCACAACCTGATCGAGAAGCATCGCACCCTGGTCTATTCCATCCTCTCCGGCCTGGCGTGGAAGGTGGAAGAGGTTCTTTTCGAGAACGAGATGGTGTTCTGTATCGACAAACGGAGCGGTTGAGCCCATGACCCGCAATAAACGCAAGTCCACTTCCAAATCCCCGGCCCGTTCGTCGTTGCATGATTCGTTACAACGCTACCAACCCCTGTTGTCGCTGGAGGAGTTCGAGCGCCTGTTGGAAGAACTGAAACAGCCGCTGCACTCCGCCATCCGCATCAACTCTTTGAAAGCGACCGCGGCGACCGCTGTCCCGGCCTGGGCCGAGCACTATGGCTGGCAGCTCGAACCGGTGCCGTTCTGCGACGAAGGCTTTTACGTCACGGCGGCGCAGACATCTCCCAGCCAAACCATCGAGCACAAGCTGGGTTTCTACTACATCCAGGATGCCGCCTCGATGCTGCCGGTGGCATTGTTCGACCTCGACCCGCAAGCCGCGCCGCTCATTTTGGATTTGGCGGCCTCGCCCGGCGGCAAGACCACCCACCTGGCGGGACGCACGCTGGACCGCGGCTTGATCATCGCCAACGACTCGAGCCAATCCCGCATTCAGGCGCTGCGCGTGGTGCTGCAAAATTGGGGCACGGCCAGCGTGGCGGTGACGCGTTTCCCCGGCGAGCTGTTCGGCGCCTGGTATCCCGAAACCTTCGACAAGGTACTGCTGGATGCCCCATGCAGTATGGAGGGCCTGCGCGCCACGGAGGCGCATCCCCTGCGCCCCATTACGGACAAGGAGCGTACCAGCCTGGCCCACCGCCAGGCGGCCTTGCTGGAGAGCGCTTTCCAGGCGGTGAAGGTGGGCGGTCAGGTGGTGTATTCCACCTGCACGCTGGCGCCCGAGGAGGACGAGGCCGTGCTGGAGAGCCTGCTGGAGCGCTACCCCGCCGCAGTGCGGGTCGATGACCTGCGCGACAAACTGCCCGTCCCTGCCGCGGGCCTGGCGGATTATGCCGGGCAGGCATTTCAACCGCCTGTGTGTAATGCCGCCCGTCTGTGGCCGCATCTCTATCACACCGCCGGGTTTTTCGCTGCCCGCATCACCAAGACCGCGCCGGTGGCCACCGCAACTCAATCCCGGCCCGAACGTCCCTGGCAAGAAAGTGGCCTGGAACGCCTGGCGGAACCCGAGGCAAAACGCTTGGTTATTTTCTTCAATCAAACTTACAGCTTTACACTGGATGCCTGGCTGACTGGACAAGGGCAGGTGCTGATGCAGCGCGGCCCGGAAGTGTATGTAATCCCGCAGCGCCTGTTCGACCAATTTGCCACGCTGCCGTTCCAGTTCGCCGGGCTGCTGCTGGGCGAGCTGGGGCCGGAGGGCTTCGTCCTATCTCATGACGTGGCTGCCCGCCTCGGCTTGCAATTCAAGTCCGGGACGTATTGCTTACCCCCAGAGGCCGTGCCAGCCTGGCTGCGTGGCTCCGACTTGCTGGGCGCGTTGCCGGTTGCTTACCGGCTGGGCGATATCGTCATCGTGACGGATGCGTGGGGTCGCAACCTGGGTCGCGGCAAGGTGCTGCACGACCGGTTGAAGAATCTACTCCCCCGTAAGATGTTCTAATCCAATTTCAGGCGTCCATCTCCCCCAGTTCGTGCAAGACGAGCGCCGTAGCCACCACAGCGGCGGTCTCCATGCGCAGGATGCGCCGGCCCAGCGAGACGGGCACAGCGCCCGCTGCCCGTGCTGCTTCCATTTCCTCGCTCGAAAAACCGCCTTCCGGTCCGATTAGCAATGCCACCGAGTGCAGCGGCCGGCCGCGCAGCAAAGTTCTCAAACCGATGGTGTGTTCCTCTTCCCAGGCGGCCAGCGCCAGGTCGTGGGTGTGCAACGCTGTCAACGCCTCCTTGAAGTCCAATGCGGCTTCCAGGCGCGGGATGCGTCCCCGGCCGGATTGTTCGGCAGCTTCTTTGAGGATGGCTTCCCAGCGCTCGCGCTTTTGCTCCACGCCCTGCTTCTCTTGTACCAGGCTGCGGGATGATATGACCGGCACGAAGGCCGCCGCGCCTACCTCGGTGCACTTTTGCAGCATCCACTCGAACTTCTCGCGCTGCGCCAGGCACAGGTAGAGCGTCACCTGCACAGTCGGATCGCTGTCGAGCGTCACGGACTGCTTTATCTTCCCTAGGCAGGCTTTGGTATTTACTTCTGCCAACTCCACCAGCCAAGCACCGCCAAGAGTATCCAGGCAGGTCACCATATCGCCAGGCAGCAAGCGCAGCACCTGGACGATCTGCCGCGAGGTGGCTTCATCGAAATGCACGTCAACGGGGGTAAAATTCTGGGGATCGAGAAAGAAACGGTGCATGGCGCTTTCCTTGAGAATGGAAGGATGATCCGATTATAACTGCGTCGAGGGAAAGCGCACTGGCCGGAAGTGAGTTTTAAATCGAAGTTCGAGGGATGAAATGACGTTGCCGACTGTGTGGAATGAAGAATTGCAAATCCGTTATGCCGATGGCGATTATTACCGCCGCTGGAAATTGAGCAGTCTGTTCCAGACCTTGCAGGAATGTGCCACCCAGCATGCCCTCCATTTGGGGAGGGGCTACGACCAGTTGATCCAGAATGACGTGGCCTGGGTGCTCAGCCGTTTCAAGATGCGTATCGAGAGCCTGCCGCTGGCCGGCGAGCGGGTCAAGATCGAGACCTGGCCCAAGGGCCTGCAGCAGAAGCTCTTTTTCATGCGCGATTTCCTCGTCACGTCCGCGGCGGGGGATAAGGTCTATGCCAGGGCCAGCAGTGCCTGGCTGCTCATCGACACGCGCACACGCCGCATGCAGATGCCCACCATGCTGGGGAACAGCCTGCCGGATAACGGTGGGCGCTTTGCCCTGGACGAGCCGCTCGATCGCATCGCGGTCACGGGTGTCGATTTGCAGGAGCAATTCGTGGTGCAGGCGCGGTCCAGCATGATCGACCTGATGGGCCACGTGACCAGCGCCCGTTACATCGAGTGGTTGATGGATTGTTTCCCGGTGGAGGCTTACCGTTCCGGCGTCGCCTGGCTGCAACTCAACGTCAACCACGAGATCAAGCCCGGCGAGCATGTCTCGGTCGCCAGTGGCAAATTGGGTGAAGCCACCTGGATCATCCAAGGCACCAACCTGGATACGTCCGCCGATGCGTTCGTCGCCGCGGTGGGGTTCAATCAGCCGGGATAAGTTCAACGTCTGGTTGCGAGAATACAACAAAGTTCAAATCAAATCCCCCAAAAAGGGATGCGTAAAGTGTGCCAAAGTGCAGCAAAGTGACCTAGGCGTACTTTACATTTTTGTTAGCAGCCTGCAATGATACTGTAATGCGCCAAGTCTAAAGCACTTACTATAATAGTTGTAGATTTCATCAATCAATGTTTTTAAATAAGGAGAGCCTATGTTCGTGAAAAATGCACTAAAAGTTGTTGTTGTCGTCATCATTGCTTTATCCATCACAACGGTCGCTTATGCTTATGCAGCCGGCAACACGGTGCCAGCCACCACGGCAGGTGATGGAACGGGCGTGATCAGTGGCTACACAGTCACCAATGTTGTCTATACCTTGGATGCTACCAATCCTGCCAATATCAGCAAGGTGACCTTCACATTGAGCGCCGCTGCGACTGTGGTACAAGTAAGCGTCACGGGCGCCACCCCATACACGAGCTGCACCGTCTCGGGTGGTACCAGCGTTACCTGCACGTTCGGGACCGAGCCCACTGTCACAAGCGCAACTTCGCTACGGGTCATTGCTACCCAGTAAGCCCGGATCACGATCACGTTATCGCTGATCGCATCAGAAAACGGCCTGCTCCGGCAACTTCCAGCGCCAAGGTGCGCGGGACTTGGAAAGAGCAGGTCGTTTTTCTTGACATGATGCACTTCGATTGATGGGATGAACAACTTTCGGCGTTGGTCCCTGGCCTTTGTTGCGAGCGGCTTGCTAATTCTTTTGGCAGCCGTTTGGGCTGTTTTCGCGCCCACGCCCACTGGGGGGCAGGTCACCTATGTGATCGTCAATGGAAACAGCATGGAACCGGGTTTTCATCTGGGGGACCTGGTGATCGTTCGATCAGCTCGGAGCTATAATATAGGCGACGAGGTCGCTTATTGGGACGCAGACCTGGGGAGGTACGTTTTCCATCGCATCGTCGGCGAGAATCTCGATCGCTTTATCCTTAAAGGGGACAACAATGCCTGGACCGATTCATACCAGCCGACGATGGAAAAGATTGTAGGAAAGGCCTGGATCTATCTTCCTAGCGTTGGTAAGGCGTTCCAATGGCTGCGTACCCCTATCATTCTGGCCGTATTCGTCGGTATGTTTGTGAGTCTGGCGTTGGCGGTCATGCTTATTACACCAAAGAAGAAAAGGTTAAGAAAGACTCTATGACTACCTGGCTGAGGTCACTGAAAGCTCGTTTCACCCGGAAATCTGAGCCCCAATTTGCCCCGGATGCTCCTGAACAGGGTAATGAATCAAATTCATCCCTGGCCATCGGGGATACCCCGCTGCCCCCCGAGGATGTATCCTCTCATGCTCCAGACCAGAAACCAAAGCTCTCAGGCGGGACCATCGAGGGGTTACTTTTCGGCCTGGGATTGCTCTTCTTCGCCTCGCTGATCCTCGGTTTTATCGCTTTCACCCGGCCGCTATGGCAGGACGTGCCGGCCGATATCTCTTATCAGCAGGTTGGGGCTTATACGTACAGCGCTGCAGCGCCAGCCGGGGTTTATGATACCGGTACCCTCGTCTCCGGCGAGCCGATCTTCCCCAAGCTGACCTGCCAGGTAACGCTGAATTTCAAATACACGTTCCTCGGCAATCAATTCCAAGGGTTGACCGGCACCCACCAGGTCACTGCCCAAGTGGGCGAGACCATCAGCGGCTGGCAGCGCACGTTGCCGCTCGAATCGCTGACAACCTTTAATGGGAACACCTTTACCGTTGCCGCGCCCCTCGATATTTGCCAGGCGGAAGCCATTACCACTTCCATGGAGAACCAGACAGACCTGCACCCTGCCCTTTACTCCCTGGTGATCCAGCCCCAGGTGCAGATCTCGGGATCGGTCAACGGCAAGGTTTTTCACGATACCTTCAATCCATCCCTCGATTTTCAGTTCGACAAGGTGCATGCCTATCTCATTCAACCCGATCCAAAGATCGACCCGTTGAATCCCACCAGTGCCGGACTGATCAAGAACACGCAGACGGTTGCGAATACCCTGTCGTTATTCGGGCTTCAGCTGGAGATCGCCAAACTGCGCAACGTCACCGCCGCGGGGCTGGGCATTTCTGTGATC
>JBEKEX010000031.1:0-17151 GCA_050013615.1 Anaerolineaceae bacterium | reverse complement strand
AGCTGTTGCAGTTCGCCTTGATACTCTGCCAGAGTAATTCCATCTCCATTGACGCTGGCTGCCAAAGGTTCGGGGGTAGCTGTCGGTGTCGGCGTATTGGTTGGTATTGGGGTTTCCGTGGGCTGTCCATGGAAGAGACTGCTGCAACCTGCCAATAGAAACATTGCTATGGATAACAGTACGATGTTAGCACGTTTTTTCTGCATCGTCATGATTATACACGAAAAAAGGGCGACCCAATTCGGGCCGCCCTTTGATCAGAAAGGTGGTTTAGTACTCCGGAGGCGGAGGGGCCATCGGTTTTTCTTTTTCGGGCACGTCGGTGATCAATGCTTCGGTGGTCAGGATCATTGCAGCAATGGATGCTGCATTCTCCAGCGCACCGCGCACGACCTTCAACGGATCGATGATGCCACCCTTGAGCATGTCGCCATACTCGCCGGTGATAACGTTGTAGCCGATGTTCTTGTTGCTCTGTTCCTTAGCCATGCGGCGTACATTCTCGATGATCACGGCTCCATCCTGTCCGGCATTTTCAGCCAGCTTGCGGATGGGGGCTTCCAATGCTCTGCGCACGATGGAAACACCAATGGACTCATCTTCGCCAGTCATCTTCACTTTGTCCAGCGCCGGAATGGCGTTGATGAAGGTGATCTCACCGCCAGGAACAATGCCTTCTTCGATGGCAGCGCGGGTTGCCGACAAGGCATCTTCCACACGATGCTTCTTTTCCTTCAGCTCAGTCTCGGTAGCAGCGCCCACCTTGATGATGGCAACGCCACCGGAGAGCTTGGCCAAGCGTTCCTGCAACTTCTCGCGGTCGTAATCGCTGGTGGTCTTATCGATCTCCACGCGGATCTGTTCGATGCGGCCTTTGATATCGGAAGCTTCACCCTTGCCACCAACAATGGTGGTGTTGTCTTTATCGGCTTCCACTTTCTCGGCACGGCCGAGGTCAGCAATCCCGACGTTCTCCAGCTTGCGGCCGGTCTCTTCGGAAATGACCTGCCCACCGGTCAAAATGGCAATATCCTGCATCATGGCCTTGCGGCGATCACCGAAGCCGGGTGCCTTGACTGCCAGCACGTTGAAAATGCCGCGCAGTTTGTTCAAGGCCAGGGTAGCCAATGCTTCGCCGTCTACATCTTCTGCAATGATCACCAGGTCGCGCTTGCCGGATGCCAGCAATTTCTCCAGCAGGGGAACCATGTCCTGAGCCGCAGATATCTTCTTATCATAGACAAGAATATAGGGTTCGCTGATTACAGCTTCCATGTGCTCGGCATCGGTGACGAAGTAGGCGGAAATATAGCCGCGGTCGAACTGCATACCTTCGACAAATTCGGTTTCGAACTGCAGCGACTTGGATTCCTCAACCGTGATGACGCCATCTTTGCCGACTTTATCCATCACATCCGCAATCAGGTTGCCAATCTCCTGATCAGCAGCAGAATTGGTCGCGACGTGGGCAATATCTTCCCTGGTCTCGATCTTCTGCGACATCTTGCGCATGGCTTTCACGACTTCATCGGTAGCCTGTTCGATGCCCAGCTTCAAACGCATGGGGTTGGCACCGGCTGCCAGGGTCTTGAGCCCTTCAGTTGCAATCGCATGTGCCAGCACGGTAGAAGTGGTTGTGCCATCGCCGGCAATATCGTTCGTCTTGCTGGCAGCTTCCTTAAGAAGCTGTGCGCCCATATTCTCAAAGGGGTCTTCCAGTTCGATTTCTTTTGCAACGGTTACACCGTCATGAGTGATAGTGGGAGAACCGAATTTGCGGTCCAAGGCCACATTGCGACCTTTAGGGCCAAGGGTCGTGGCAACCGCGTTCGCCACAATATCCATGCCGTTCTTCAGGCGTCGGCGAGCCTCTTCACCAAAAACAAGTTGTTTTGCTGCCATAACTTACAACTCCTTTTTCAATAAGAAATTATTTCTTCTTTTTTTCATCGATGATTGCCAGCAGATCGCTCTCGCGCAGGATGAGCAACTTCCTGCTATCCACTTTGATCTCAGTTCCGCTGTATTTGGCAAACAAGACGACATCACCCGCCGCTACGTCCATCGGGATGCGTTTACCAGCTTCGTCCCGGTCACCCGGCCCTACAGAAAGGACAGTCCCCTTCTGAGGCTTCTCTTTTGCCGTATCGGGTAATACGATACCGCCGGCAGTAATATCTTCCTGCTCGATCGGCTCTACCACCACACGGCCACCCAAAGGTTTGAAATTGATCGACATACTTACCTCCCGCAAAGAATTTTGTTTGTTTTCGATATTTTAGCACTCGCTCTATACGAGTGCTAAAACCGTTACGAATGATAACTTTCTTTTACGGGGAAGTCAAGAGGAAGAGAATGTTTCTAACAAAACTTATATATTTCCCCGCTACCACCCAATATCCACTATCGGGTGGGTGTCAGGATGGGCGTCAAGGTTGGCGCAGGTGTAAAGGTCGGGGTGGGTATCACCGACGAGCTGTTGGGAGAATACGTCTCGGTATAGCCATAAATGGCACAGATATCCTCGCCGGAAGTGACGATCGACATGATCGTTGTATCAGTGCCAAACGCATCATGCACCTGTTTGAGCACTTGCATGGCTTCCTTGCAATAACCGTTCGTCGAGCGATGCATGGCTGCCAATACCGAGCCGTAGGTGTAGTAATAGACCACCGTGTTGGAGGTCAACGGCAGTCCCTGCAGCGTGATCGATGGGGCGTTGGCATTCGTGCATTGGCGCACGTCACAACTCTCCTCGGCAGTGCAGCCCTTGATGGCACAACGCAGTGCCGGGATGGAACCTTCGTAATTGCGTGCTTTGAAATAGATGATCCCTAGCTGTCCGTAAACGTCGGCGCTGGTCGGATCAAACGCCAGTGCCTGACGTATATTGAGCGCAGCCGCAAAGAACTCGCCCTCTTGCGAATACGTGCGCGCGATGGAAATATAGGGCACCGGATCTTTGATCTGCAGCTGGGCGTTGATGATCGTTGCCTGTTGAAAATATTCCAAAGCCTTATCATACAACTGGCTTTTATATAACGCATTGGTAGCTTGGGATGCCAACTGGCGGTAATTAGCACCGATGGCCAACTGAAGAAAAGTCAAGTTGGGAGAAATTTTTACCGCCGCCAGGTATTCGTCGATTGCTGACGAATAATCGCCCCCCGATTCTAGCAGCAAAGCATCAATACGATGGATATCCATCGAATTCGGATCCTGCTGCAAGGCTTGTTTGATGTACTGGCTCGCCTGGGTCCGATTCTGTTGGTCCGACAAGATTTCAGCATAATAAGCCAGAGCCAGAGAATTGGTGTTGTCGAGCTGCAAAGCACGCACTGCCTCCTGTTCTGCCTGGGAGAGCAGCGACTGAGGATCACTCACCAGGGCGGAGCTTGCTGTCCAGTCAAGCACAAAGGCGCGGATGGCGTGGGCCGTGCTGTCATCCGGCGCGACCTGGATGGCACGATTGATGGAGGCCTGGGCCTCCTGAAAACGTTGATATTTATCCGTATCGTCGGTCAACAAGGTGGTGGAATAAGTCTGGATGCGGGCCAACTCGGACCAGATCGAAACGTTATAAGGGTCGACAACCGCCGCCTGCTGGTAAGCTGCAATGGCGGCGGTCAAATTGCCCGTCTCGAAATCCGTCTCGCCTTGTAATGCATAAGAATTGCTGGTGCGGGTCGGGGTATAGGTGGGCAGGAACAACGGCCGCACCGTCCCCTGTTGATAGCCGTGGAGGATGAACACAAACCCCAAGATCACCACGATCAGCACCAAAGCGCGATAGGGATTAAGCTGGTTTTTCGGTTTATAAAAGATGCGACGTTTTTCTGGAATATTCATTCTTACTTACTTTAAGGAGTGGGCGTAAGCGTTGACGGCAATATGGGCGTCGCAGTGCCTTCTGGGGTGGGAGTGCTTGTCGGAGTGCTCAATGCAGTCGGCGTTGGTGAACCCGATTTTGCAAAAGCTGCACATTCGCTAAT
The DNA here is from genome assembly GCA_050013615.1 of Anaerolineaceae bacterium. Classification (GTDB taxonomy): domain Bacteria; phylum Chloroflexota; class Anaerolineae; order Anaerolineales; family Anaerolineaceae; genus JBEKEX01. Next base: position 13,159 of record JBEKEX010000031.1, on the reverse strand, counting down.
AATCTCAGTCGCATTATCCTGCGAGGTTTGATCAGTGCTTACGCCTTGCTGCAAGGCCTGTGCAATCTGCAACGCTTGACCACAATAACCAAGGTGCGAGAGCGCCAGCCCATACGTGTAATAATATTCTGCCGAACGGCCATAATCGAGCTTGAGCCCAGCCACGGTAGTGCCGTCGCTGGTCGTGCCGCCGTGAATGGCCAAATCGAACGTCATCACGGAGTCTTGATACTGCAAGTTATGGTAATAGACCCATCCCAGGTTGCCCAACATCGAAGCGTCGCCGGGTGCCTCCTGCACCGCTTGCTGTGCAAACTGGATCGCTTTGGCCCATTCACCGGCATTGGCGTATGTGCGCGACAGATAGAGATCAGGATTTGGATCGGCGGGTTCCAAAGCATTAGCCCGCGAGAACTCTTCGATCGCCTGATTGTTTTCTTCCAGGGCGCGATAGACGCGTCCCAAGGCCATGTGTAATTCGGCGATATTACTATTGATCGCAATAGCTGCTGTATACTCGGTGACCGCATCCGTATAGTTGCTCGTTATCTCCAACACCCGGCCCCGTGCCCAATGAGTCTCCAATGCATCGGGAGCCATGGTAACAGCCGTGTGCGAAGCATCGATGGCTTTCTGAAGTGTATTCAACTGCCCGGTGCCGCCCTGGTTTTCCTCTGCCAATACCAATGCCTGGATGGCGAAGATCTGCGGGCTGGTGGGATTCAATTTTTGGGCTTGGGTGATCGAAGCATCGGCTTCGGTATAGCTGCCAGCCAATGCCTGGGCCCACGCCAGAAGCATATAAGCCTGATCATTGTTTGGGTTGAGCAGCAACACGTCAGATGCATAAGTGATCGCATCTGCATAATCACCTGAATAGATGTAGAGGCGTGAGAGGGCGAGATAATATGATGGCGTGCGCGGGTCTACACGGATCACCTGTTGGTAGACCTGAATAGCCTGGCTATATTTGCCCTGTGACACAAAATTCTCGGCATCGGCAACATACAATTCGGGTGAACGCGTGGGGGTGTTCGTTGGAATGAACAAGGGCGGCGTATTGGGCACCACCGCTTCGAGATAATAGAATGCAACCCCAACCAATACCACTAAGAAAATTATCCGCCAAGGATTGGACCGGTGGGTACGCCGGTTCATGCTCCATTTACTACCTTTTAGATACATGTAACCATCTTACCATGCCCGTAAAAGGAGCGTCAAGGTAAGCATGTTTAGAAAAAGGTGAATATTTGTTGACAATTTATTAACTTAGATAACTTGCTTCGCACCGCGCTTGACGCTAAAATCATAAAATGCGGTTCGATGTATTTACCCTATTTCCAAGTGTATTCACGCCCTACCTGGAATCCAGTATCTTGCAGCGCGCGGTGGAACATTGCCTGATCGAGGTCAACCTCCACGATATCCGTGCCTGGACCATCGATAAGCACCACACCACGGACGACGCACCCTACGGCGGCGGTGGCGGAATGGTGATGAAACCCAAGCCGGTTTTCGCGGCCGTGGAAGCCGTATTGGGCACCCCACCCGACTGCCCGGTCATCCTGTTGACGCCGCAAGGAAGACCTTTCACGCAAACCATTGCACAAGAATACTCCCAACAGACTCACCTGGCTCTGATATGCGGTCATTATGAAGGGGTCGATGAACGCATCCGCCAGCATTTAGTGACCGATGAAATTTCCATCGGAGATTTTGTTCTTACCGGCGGTGAACTACCGGCCATGATGGTGATCGATGCGGTGACCCGCCTGATCCCTGGAGCCCTGGGTGATCCCGATGGGGCCGCGGATGATTCGTTCGCTTCCGGCTTACTGGAATATCCCCACTACACCCGGCCCGAAGATTTTCGCGGTTGGCGTGTGCCCGAAGTCCTGCTTTCCGGGAACCATGCCGAAATCGCTGCCTGGCGGCGGAAGCAGGCATTGATGCGCACGCTGCAACGCCGCTCCGATCTATTGGAAAAAGCTGATCTAAGCGAAAAAGATCATAAAATCCTGAACGACATCAAAAAAGACGAAAAGGATGACTTATGAAACTCAATTATGGTAAGACTTTCCTGCTTGGGCTGGGCTTCTTCGGCGTCAGCGTCATCTGGAGCGTTTACAATGCTTACGTCCCTATTTTCCTCAAAGATCGCTTCTTCATGGCGACGGGGTTCATCGGGATGTTTATGACCCTGGATAACATCGCAGCTTTGTTCATCCAGCCGGCCGTGGGAGCCTACTCCGACCGTCTGCGCACACGCATCGGCCGCCGCATGCCTTTCATCATCGCCAGTGCCCCCATTGCAGCAATTTCCTTCGCCCTTATGCCCATGACGGCCAGCATGTTCGTCTTCTTCCTGGCAGCACTTTTCCTGCTGCTCAGCATGGCAGTCTGGCGCACGCCCATCATCGCCCTCATGCCCGATATCACCCCTTCCAAATATCGCTCGCAAGCCAACGGCATCATCAACCTGATGGGCGGCCTGGGCGCCATCATTGCCTACTTTGTCGGTGCCAAACTATACGATATGAGCCCTGACTATCCCTTCTGGCTGGGTGCAGGTTTGGTGCTGCTGTCGGCTCTCCTGGTCTTCATCTTTATCAAAGAGCCCAAGACTTATGAAGAGATAGAGCAAGAGCAGCCGCAATTGTTTAAAAGCCTGGGAAACATCCTGCACGAAAAAGATAAAAGCGCTTTGTTGATCCTGCTGGCCATTCTATTTTGGTTCATTTCTTATTCAGGCATAGAAGCCTTTTTCACCCTCTATGCAAAAGAGTACTTGGGATTTCCCGCATCCGATGGCGCACGCCTGTTGGGACAACTCTCGCTGCTATTCGTCATCTTCGCCCTGCCGGCCGGTTATCTGGGTGCGGCGATTGGTCGCCGCAAGACGATCATGACAGGCATCGTCCTGATGGCAATCGGCATTTTTTCCACTTATGCGCTATCCATCTCGACCTTGACCACCGTGGTGACAAAGCTGCCCGTCCTGGGGAATGTTCCGATCATCGGTTTGATCCTGATGGGTATTGGCATCGCTTGGGCATTGATCAATATCAATTCTCTTCCCATGGTGGTGGATATGACCGATGAGGCCCATAATGGCACTTTCACCGGCCTCTATTATCTCTTTTCGACTCTAGCTGCCATTATCGGGCCAATCATGTACGGCTGGGTCGTGCAATTGAGCGGCAACCAATATAATTTATTGATGTTGGTCAGCCCCATCTTTCTGGTGGCTGCTTTTGCGGCCATGTCGTTCGTCCGACGCGGTGAAGCTAAAATATCACTGCCCGACTGATCCTTCTACAATCATGAAAAGCAGCAGCCTAAAAAAAGCGGGCTGCTGCTTTTTGTTTAAAAAGTCAAGAATTTTCGATCTCACAATGAAAAATTTCAGTGAATATCTTGCATTCAGTTTCAAACAGCGTTATACTAATTATACGTAGCAGACACCGGAACAGTTGGTGGTGGAAAGCGTCTGTTCCTGTCTGCAAAATCCCTTCATATTCTTCTATAGGAGGAGAATCTCATGTCCAAGAAGTCTTATGTTGTGCTGGGCATCCTGGTTGCTATTTCCATGCTCCTGGCTGCCTGCGGTACAGCTGCAACACCTACCGCCGCACCGGCTACCGAAGCGCCAACCATGGCTGCCCCAACCGAAGCCCCCACCGTTGCCCCGACCGCTGCACCGAAGATGCTGGTCGGTGAAGTGACCGATCTGGGCGGCATCGATGATAAGTCCTTCAATGCCAGTGGATGGCTGGGCGTCCAACAGGCCATAACCGATCTGGGCATCGATGGCAAATATCTGGAATCAAACCAACAGTCAGACTATGCCAAGAACATTCAGGAATTCCTGGACGAGAAGGCCGGCCTGATCATCACTGTCGGCTACCTGCTGGGTGTTGATACGGCCACAGCCGCAAAAGCCAACCCCAACACTGATTTCGCCATTGTTGACTACTCCTATCCGGATTGCTACACGGGTGCTGTAGAAGGTAAGGACTGCGGTTCTTCAACAGTTCTACCCAATGTAGTCGGGTTGACTTTCCAGACCGACCAGGCCGCTTTCCTAGCCGGCTACGTAGCTGCCGGCATGACCAAGACCGGCAAAGTTGCCTCTTTCGGCGGCATGCAACTCCCCACCGTCACCATCTTCATGAAGGGCTTTGAAGCCGGTGTGAAGTATTACAACACGAAACACAGCACCAGCGTTGTTGCACTTGGTTGGGATGATGCAAAACAGACAGGTGTCTTCGTCGGCAACTTCAGCTCCACAGATGATGGCCACAAGACGGCCGAGTCATTACAGCAGGAAGGCGCTGATATCATCATGCCCGTTGCCGGCCCTGTAGGCCTGGGCTCCGCTGCTTACTGCAAGGAAACCAGCAGCTGCTTGATCATCGGCGTGGATCAGGATTGGTTTGGTTCCGCTCCTGAATATCAATCCGTCGAACTGACCAGTGTCATGAAGAAGATCAACGTCGCAGTCTACAACGTGATCAAGTCCGTGCAGGCCGGAACTTTCAAGGGTGGCACGATGAACTCCACCATCGTTGATGGTGGTGTGGATCTGGCCCCGTTCCACAATTTCGATAGCACGGTCCCGGATTCACTGAAGACCGAGCTTACCCAGGTGAAAGCTGACCTGGTTAGCGGCGCCATCACCGTCGACGGCGTGTTGACCGGCAAATAAGCTTTCGTTTGTAAAGGATGTAAAAAGAGAGTCGGGATTAATTCCGGCTCTCTTTTTTTTTCAATTTTCTGATACAATATCCTCTAATTACAGATTTCCTGTTTTGGGAGAGCCTCATGTCAATTGTGTTGGAATTACGCGGCATCACCAAAGCATTCCCTGGTGTCCTTGCAAATGATCATATCGACCTATCGCTTCAGAAAGGTGAAATCCTTGCTCTGCTAGGTGAAAACGGCGCAGGGAAGACTACCTTGATGAATATCTTGTATGGCTTGTATAAGCCCGATGAAGGTCAAATCCTGATCAATGGAAAAGAAGTCGACATTCACGGACCCACCGATGCCATCCATTTGGGCGTCGGCATGGTCCACCAACACTTCATGCTGGTGCCGGTCATGACCGTTACCGAAAATGTGATGCTGGGCGTCGAACCGACGCGCAACGGTATCTTTCTGGATAAAAAGCTGGTCAAAAAACGGATCCACGAAATATCCGAGCAATATGGACTCGAAGTCGACCCGGATGCCTATGTCAAGGATCTACCCGTCGGCACCCAACAGCGGGTGGAGATCATCAAGGTGCTCTACCGGCAGGCCGAAACACTGATCCTCGATGAACCGACGGCCGTGTTGACCCCCCAGGAAGTTGAAAGCCTCTTCAAAGTGTTGCGCACCCTGGTGGACCATGGCAAGTCGATCATCTTTATCACCCACAAGTTAAAAGAGGTAATGGAGCTGGCTGATCATATCACCATTTTGCGGGGCGGGCGCGTGGTGGACACTGTGTTACCCAAAGAGACCACCCAGGAGAAATTGGCGTCCATGATGGTCGGCCGCGAAGTGAGTCTGGTCGTCAAGAAAAAACTCGCCAACCCCCAAGAAGTGGTTTTGGAAGTCAAGGACCTTTATGTGCAGGATGAGCATAAAAACATGGTCGTCCAGGGTGTGTCTTTCGACGTCCGTGGCGGCGAAGTATTGGGAGTAGCCGGCGTGCAAGGAAACGGCCAAACCGAGCTGGTCTATGCACTTACCGGCCTGACGCACGCTGTTCAAGGGAGCATCCGTATTCTGGGCAAGGAATATGTGCATGCAACCCCACGCCACATCCTTGAAGCTGGCGTTGGGCACATCCCCGAAGACCGGCAAAAACATGGGCTGGTGCTTCCCTTCCCGGTACACGACAACCTGGTACTCTGCACGTATTATTTGCCCCCCTTTGCACATGGGCCTGCATTGCAACAGCAGGTCATCAACAGTACTGCACAAAAGTTGGTCGAGCAGTTCGATATTCGCACACCGAGCATCGATGTCAATGTTGCGACGCTCTCTGGCGGGAACCAGCAAAAAGTGATCATCGCCCGTGAGCTATCACGTCCCACCCACCTGCTGATCGCATCACAGCCTACGCGGGGATTGGATGTTGGTTCCATCGAGTACATCCACAGCCGGATCATCGAAAAACGCGAAGAAGACGTTGCTGTGCTGCTGGTATCGCCCGAACTGGACGAGATCATCGCCCTTTCCGACCGGATTGCAGTGATGTACAAAGGACAGGTCGTCGAGATCGTCCCCGCACACAGTGTCAATCGGGAATACCTTGGCTTGTTGATGGCCGGCGTCAAACCTTCAGAGGCGATACAAACTACATCGCCCACCACTCAAGAAATTGAAGTGGAACGTGTCTTCTAGGAGCAGCTGCCTTGAAAAACAGTCAATCTCAACAAGATCTCCAGAAAGAAACCACTGAAGTAACAGCCGTAGCTCCTAAGAAAAAAGTCGGCTCTTCATCGATACAGACCATCCTTATCCCTCTTTTGGCAGTTTTGACCGGCCTGTTGATCGGTGCCATCGTCGTCATCGTCACCAACCTGGACGTTCTAGCCGCCTGGAAAAATTTTTTCGTCGACCCATTAAGTGCACTTTCGGCTAGTTGGAATGCTATTGCTGTAGCTTATGGATCGCTTTTTAATGGCGCCTTTGGTAACCCGACTACGATCGTTGCCGGCTTCAGTCAGTGGTTCAGTACCGGTGACAGCAGCGCGCTGGTCAAATCCATTTACCCATTTACGGAAAGTCTGACCGCTTCCACCCCTTATATCATCGCCGGATTGGCACTGGCCATCGGTTTCAAAGCCGGTCTTTTCAACATCGGCGCAGAAGGCCAATTCCTGCTGGGCGCTTTGACCTCTGCTTACGTCGGCTACAGTATCGTGGGATTGCCGGCCTACATCCACATTCCCCTGGCTCTGCTTGCCGGAGCAGCCGGTGGTGCACTATGGGCATTTCTGCCGGGATTCTTGAAAGCACGCGTAGGCGCACACGAAGTGGTTACCACCATCATGATGAATTACATTTCCTACGCCTTGAGCTCATGGCTTTTGAACGGTCCAATGAAAGCGCCGGGTTACCGGCCGCTGACTCCCGTGATCGAGAACTCTGCCATGCTGCCGCGGTTTTTCGCCGACCCCCTGCGCTTCAATTGGGGCTTTTTTCTTGCACTGGCAATAGCCGTTTTCGTCTATTGGTTGCTTTTCAAAACTACTCTCGGCTTTGAGATCCGTGCCGTCGGGTCCAACCCCAATGCTGCTAAATACGCCGGTATGAATATTGTCCGCAATACGGTTACCGTTATGCTTATCAGCGGAGGTCTGGCAGGGTTGGCAGGTGCAGTCCAGGTGTTGGGCGTGGACCACTGGGTGTCTCAAGGTTATTCCTCGGGCTACGGTTTCAACTCCATTGCCGTAGCGCTGCTCGGTAACAGCCACCCGCTGGGCGTGGTATTGGCCGCCCTCCTCTTTGGGTTTTTAACCAGCGGCGCCACCCGAATGCAATCCATGGCCGGCATCCCCATCAGCATTATTTCGGTCATTCAGGGACTGGTCATCATCTTCGTCGCAGCTCCAGCCATTATTCGTGCACTGTACCACGTCCACTCTGCTAAAAAAGAAACGCCCTTACCAAGTCACGAGACTGGAAAACCAGTGCCGACTTCCCAAAGCACAAAACCGTAAACCGAGGGACTCATGGCAAATCAAACTGAACGCCTAAATCTCTACAAGGATACCCCCCGCAGGCGGTACGTTTGGGGTATTTTATTGATCGTCGTTGGAATATTTATAGTGCTAGCCTTCGGGCTGAATGCACAAGCCGGCCAAATTTCGACTTTCGGTATGAACCTAAGCAGCTCGAATGCCTTGACCATCCCGGATATCCTGGTGCCTGCCCAACTTTCCATTTATATCCTGGCCTTGATCACCATCGGATTGGGTGCCTGGCAGTTGGCCCACGGCATCCGCTCGATGGGCATTTTGATCAGCGTACTTGCCTTCACCTTCATCGCCTCTTTTCTGGTGTGGGCAGCAGCAGGTAAATCATTCAACCTGGAAGGAATGATCAGCACTGCTTTAGTGCGAGCCACCCCCATTGCTCTGGCATCCCTGTGCGGTATCATCAGCGAGCGGACCGCTGTGATCAACATCGGCATCGAATGCACCATGCTGATCTCGGCTCAAACGGCGGTTGTGGCGGCCACCCTCACCCACAGCCTGACGTTCGGATTGTTCGTCGCCATTGTCACCGGGGCCTTGGTCGCTGCACTCCACGCGGTCCTGTGTATCCATTTCAAAGTCAACCACATCATCAGCGGTACAGCGGTCAACATCTTGGGTACCGGAATCACCACGTTCATCTCGCAGAAATATCTCGAACAAAACATCGATCTGCTCAATAACTCCGGAACTTTCCCGACCATTACCATCCCCGTCCTCTCTAAAATACCCATCATTGGGCCGGCGTTGTTCGAAAATAACATCATTGTCTTTCTCATGCTGCTATTGGTCATTTGCATGCAGATCATGCTGTTCTTCACGCCTTGGGGCTTGCGTACACGGTCAGTCGGTGAGCATCCTCGTGCAGCCGATACGCTGGGTATTAATGTATTCCTGACCCGCTACGTCAACACCATCATCGGCGGGATGATCGCCGGTATTGGCGGTGCTTATTTCACCATCGGTTCGGTGGGGCGTTTCGATCAGGATATCACTGCCGGTAAAGGTTTCATCGGACTGGCAGCTATGATCTTTGGGAATTACACACCTGTCGGCGCATTTTCATCCTCGGTCATCTTCGGCTTCGCCGATTCGCTTCAGGTAAAGATGCAGATCCTCAGCCTGCCCATTCCCTCCCAGTTCTTGCAGATGATTCCCTACATCGTGACGATCATCGTGCTAGCCGGCGTGGTCGGGCGTGCCAGCGTCCCCGCTGCAGATGGCGAAGCATACGAAAAGCAATAAGCACCTTGAATTGCATTCTGAAAAAAGCAGAGACGGATGACCCGCCTCTGCTTTTTTACTTCTACAGCGTCCCGTCTCCATTCTGTTTATTACCTTGCATATAATATATAGAAACTTTGCGTCACTTTTTCCGTAAATAAAATAGTGAGCTCTCGAAATAAAGCCCTTTAGAGGGTTGACCATTGTCACATGGATGATACAATGATACAATAAGACAATGATACACCAAGGATGAAACAACGGCGATAACCGTTTGGAAAGTCATTCATTGCCTATCCAGAAAGGGAAACTGCATGCCAACGATCGAGGTCAAGAATATCGTCAAAGTATTTGGAACCAACCGGGCGGTTGATGATGTGTCTTTCGAAGTCAATGCCGGGGAAATATTTGGTCTTCTGGGTCCTAACGGGGCCGGTAAAACAACCATCATCCGCATCATCCTGGATATCTTCAAAGCGGATAGCGGCAGCATCACCGTATTGGGTGGGCCAATGACCGAGGCACGCAAGAACGATATTGGCTACCTGCCGGAAGAGCGCGGCCTGTATCAGGATATTACTTTGGAACGCTGCCTGGTATACCTCGCCACACTCAAGGGTCTTTCACAATCCGAGGCACGCACGCGCATCAACGATTACCTGGTGCGCTTCGAGCTTGACTCCTATCGCAATAAAAAACTGAAGGAGTTGAGCAAGGGCATGCAGCAAAAAGCTCAGCTCATCGTGACCCTGGTGCATAAACCTGGCATTATCGTCGTAGATGAACCTTTTAGCGCTTTAGACCCTGTCAACACCCAAATGGTCAAAGACCTGCTGCTGGAAGAAAAGCAACGCGGCGTCACCATTGTCATGTGCACACACCAGATGCATCAGGTGGAAGAATTGTGTGATCGATTGGTCCTGATAAACAAAGGTAAAGCGATCTTGTACGGCGAGACGAACGCCATCCGCCGCCAGTTCGCCGGCAACGAGATCTTGGTACGCACAACCAGCACTCTTCCAGAAGGCTTGCCTGGCATTGAAGCAGTAAAACCGCATAACGGTTCCTATCTGCTCAGCTTGGAAAAGAATGTCTCCACGCAATCTGTGCTGCGTACCTTGCTTGAACACAATATCGCCATCGAACAGTTCGAAATCGCCATGCCGACATTGGACGACATATTCATCAAGGTGGTAAAGCCAGAAGAGGCATCAGAATGAAAAAATTCTGGTTAGTCGCTTCGCACGAATATCTGCGCCAGGTCATGCGCCGGCGTTTCCTGTTTGCATTGCTCAGCTTCCCCTTCTTTGGCTTACTAATGGTCGGTGTCATTTATCTGGAATTTGCTGCCCAAAGCAACTACACGCCCATAGGATATGTGGCCGATCCCCAGGTATTCCCCAACTTCCAAACACCCCTACCCGATCCAACCAGCATGTTCTCTCCGGTAAAGATTATTACTTTCAATACTGAAGCAGATGCTCGCACTGCACTGGATGCCAAGCAGATCCAGGTGTATTACGTGCTCGATCCCAATTACATGCAAAACGGCCAGGTACACGCCGTGTCGCTGACCCCTCCCGGTGATAACGCCAAGTCTAATTTCGAGCGTGCCCTGCGTTACAACCTCCTGCAAAATACGCCGGCGGATATTGCCGATCGGTTGGTCGCAGGCTCCAACATCATCGTGAGGACCCCGGATGGCAGCCGTGAGATGCAGTTGAACAATTACATGACCATCATTTTGCCGCTGCTCGCCGGGATCCTGTTCATGATCGCCATCAATACCAGCGGCGGTTACCTGATGCATGCCGTGGTCGAAGAAAAAGAGAACCGCACCATGGAGGTCATCGTCACCTCCATTTCCCCCAATCAGCTCATCGCCGCCAAGACCATCGGCAATCTAGCCGTGGGGCTCACCCAGCTTATCATCTGGATCCTCTTCGTGCTGGTCCTGCTGCCCATCGTGAAGTACTTTATCCCGTCCTTGGGTAATATGGGCGTCGACCCGACATCCATCTTGTTGATGGCGGCCGTGTTCTTGCCGGCGTTCGTCATGGTCGGGGCATTGATGGCAGCCGTCGGCGCCACGGCCACTGAAAGCCGCGAAGCGCAGCAAATCGCCGGCTTGTTTTCCCTGCCCATCGTCATCCCCTACTGGTTCATTTCGCCCATCATGCTCAGCCCCAACAGCCCCCTGGCCATCGGTTTGAGCTTGTTCCCGCTGACCGCGCCGGTGACCCTGCCCCTGCGCGCAGCTTTCACGACTGTACCCATCTGGCAAATCCTCACGTCCATTGGTTTATTGATTGTCTGCGCGTTGGGCGCACTATGGATCGCCGGACGCGCTTTCCGGCTGGGGATGCTGCGTTATGGTAAACGCCTGGCGCTCAAAGAGATCTTCAGTCGCGCCAAAGCATAGTGCCTTCATCGTCAAATCAGCTTTCAGCTTAGTACTTGCGAAAGTGAAATCATGAAAAAAGTATTGCTCATCCTCAAACACGAATTCATCACAGTGGTCATGCGACCCTCTTTCATCTTGACCCTATTGCTGGTGCCAATTGGAGCACTTGTTTTTACTTTCATTATTTCAACGTTATCCAACAGCTCCGGTGGAAGTAGCAACAACAATATCATTTCCAGCCTGATCATGCCACAGCAACAGCAGCTACCCGAAGGATACGTGGACGAAGCCGGGTTGATCCGCCTGACCATCCCGGATTCTACCAGCCAATTGCGAGCTTTCTCTTCGGAGAATGATGCTAAACAAGCCCTGGCATCCGGTGAGATCAGCGCTTACTATATCCTGTCCGCCGATTATATTCAAAGCGGTAACCTGATCTACGTGCGGCCTGATTTCAATCCCCTTGGCAGCACCCAGCGCTCCAGCGCCTTCGAAGACCTGATCTCCTACAACCTGACCTCCGGCAACACAGATCTGAATAACCGGATCTCCGACCCGTTAAACGTCCAGGCAGAATATCTTTCGCCTCAGCCACAGCGCAACCCCGACGAAGCATTGACTTTCTTCCTCCCCTACGCTGTGACGATGATCTTCTACATCGTCATCCTCACTTCTTCCAGCTTGATGCTGAGCAGCGTGAACACGGAGAAGCAGAACCGGGTGATCGAGATATTGACCACTTCCATCACCCCCACCCAAATGCTGACGGGCAAGATCATTGCACTGGGATTGGCGGGGCTGGTGCAAACGCTCACATGGAGCGGCATCGGCTTCCTGGCATTACGCCTGGGTGGGCAGGCATCCAATGTATCGATTGCCTTCCAATTACCGCCGTCTATCCTGCTTTGGGGCGTGGTGTTCTTCCTGTTGGGATACGCCGTATATGCCAGTCTGATGGCTGGCATCGGCGCATTGGTATCCAACCTGCGTGAAGCCTCGCAGGTCACAACGATCATCATTATCCCGTTGATGCTGCCCTTGTTCCTGCTGCAAATAATCGTTTCAGACCCCAACGGTACGACAGCCCTGATCTTGAGCCTGTTCCCCTTGACCGCACCGGTGGCAATGATGTCACGCATGGCAGCCACCCAGGTACCCGTGTGGCAAATCCTGCTGGCGGTGCTCTTGCTGGCGGGCTTCGCTTACCTGATCATTCGCAGTGTAGCCGGGCTGTTCCGTGCCCAAACCCTGCTTTCAGGCCAGTCTTTCAACCCCAAGACCTATTTCCTGGCATTGCTGGGAAGAGCAGCACAAAAAGCCTGAATCCGGCAGGACAATCGCAGCTTCGGCGAAGTTTGCGGTATAATGTCCACGCATCCGCCCTCGTAGCTCAATTGGACAGAGCGATGGACTTCGAATCCAGCGGTTGGGGGTTCAAATCCCCCCGGGGGCGCCTTTCATTTTGATTAATAATTGATAAGCCTCATCTTTCGATGAGGCTTTTTTAGTTCCGAAGTGTTATGCTGCCGAATCACGAAAGACCTGGAAGCCTGCCCAGGACTGGTTCACCGGCATCAGCTCCAGGCGATTGACGTTGACGTGCGGCGGCAAATTCGCCACCCAGAATACGGCATCGGCAATGTCTTGTGCAGTCAACGGCTGGAAGCCTTGATAGACCGCTTTTGAAGCTGCCTGATTGCCGCCTGTGCGCACCAGGGTGAACTCCGTTTCAGCCATGCCCGGTTCGATCGAGGTCACGCGCACCCCCATCCCATGC
>JBEKEX010000030.1:0-17419 GCA_050013615.1 Anaerolineaceae bacterium | reverse complement strand
TCTTGCTTCGTTGACTCATCATGTTCTCCTCCGGCAGCCAGAAATCTCTGCCGTAGGGTAACATCCTTTTTGATGCAACGACTTGACTTAGGGTAAGATTCTATTTGATGCAATGCGCCAGGTTAATCCGCATTGCAAACAGCCGTATAATATATATGGATTTTTATACCATAAGGACTTTTTCTTCACATTCGGAGAAACCATGGAGTACGATCAAGGTAAGGTTGATGAAATGATCCTGGCATTACTCTATCTAACCAGTTCGCGTGATCAATACGCCACCCGGGCGTGGAAGGGTTTGGATCTGGCTGTGCTGGTCCGCCTACACGCAAAAGGTTTTGTCGGCGACCCCTCGGGAAAAGGCCCAACGATTGATCTGACCGAAAAAGGCGCTGCTCTATCCAAAGAGTTGTTTTTTAAATTCTTTAGCGCTGGAAAATGAAACCTTAACCCTCATCAGTTTGTCCTATTCCCGCATACCAGTCAATCTGATAAACAAGAGGCTGTGAATGAACGACATCGATATTGAACATTTACGTTCAGCCATTGCGGTGGCATGGCAGGCGCGCCAGCATGGTAATCATCCCTTTGGAGCATTATTGGTCGATGAACATAACCAGGTTGTGCTCCAAGCCGAAAATACGGTTAATACCGGTCGAGATTGCACCGGACACGCCGAAACCAACCTCGTGCGACGGGCAGTCCAGCAATATTCTCCTGAACAACTCACCTGCCATACTCTTTATGCGAGCACGGAACCTTGCTGCATGTGCGCCGGAGCAATCCATTGGAGCAGGATCGGCCGCGTAGTCTATGCTCTTGATGAAATGGACCTGTATGACATGGTCGGTCCGTCGCCTGACCACTTGTTACTGCCATGCCGGGAGGTCTTCTCTCATAGCAAACAGCCAATCGAGGTTCTCGGTCCCATCGTTGAGATCGAGAAGGACGCCCGTTCTGTTCATATGAATTTTTGGCACGAAGCTCTCTGAAACAGCAACAATCTAACCAGACATTTTTACCCAGTTGGATGGTGGGTTCCTACCTGGGACGGTGTCGCCAATACCTCGATCTGGTGTGATGTAGAATCTAAGGTTAATGGATTTAATATCAGGAAATGAATTCGGAGCCACAGAGTGAAAAAATCATCATCGAGTGCCGGCTATTTCCGCAGTGGTCTTGCCTATAACCGTTTTGGTCATGGAGCTCGACCACTGGTAATCTTTCAAGGGTTGGAATTTGAAAACAAGCCCCTTGTGGGTCTATCGCTTCCGCTCTTTTCGATTGTGTATAAGTTCCTCTTTTTCGATAAAGACTATACGACCTACATCGTGAACCGAAAGCCAGGGTTACCAGATGGTTACACATTAAAGGAAATGTCGGACGATTATGCCACCATGATAAAGGAGGAGTTTGGGGGACCGGTCGATATAATAGGTGTTTCGACCGGAGGTGCCATAGCACAGCATTTCGCAGCCGACCACCCTGATCTTATTCTGAAATTGGTCATCCATTCGAGCGCTTACACTTTGAGTGCTGCGGGCATGCGTGAAGAATTGCAAATTGGTCACTTGGCACGTCAGCACCAGTGGAGAGAGGCTTACACAATACTAGTCAGTCCCATGTTCCCCCAAAATGGAATAATGAAGTATGTATCCGCGCCACTCGTCTGGCTGGCATCGCGAATGGGTGGGATGCTTTTCGGTGCACCCGAAGATCTTTCGGATTTGGTAATCACCGTTAAAGCAGAAGAAAAACATAACTTTAAGGACCGCCTGAATCAGATTTCTGCGCCCACACTGGTGATAGCGGGTGATAAAGACCCATTTTATACCGAAGCGTTATTCCGCGCGACCGCCGAGGACATTCCAAATGCCAGACTTATCCTTTACAAGGGCATGGGTCATCCAGCTTATGGAAAGCAATTTCACCGCGATGTCCTTTTGTTTTTAAAGGATTGACATATAAATTGGTCGGTTATTAATAGGGCAATGGCGGAGGAATCGCTTTCAAGGAGTTTCCATTCGTTGGTAGAGTTTGAATGAGAATCAGAAAACCAGTAGATTGAATTTATATTATGGACGTAATCCCGGTCGGTTGCTGTTTGTCTGCGTATTTCAGCTTACACCAACAAATTCGTCTCGAGCCGTCAGTGTCTTGATTTATAATTAGGAAATAATGCGCTTAAAACGTGGCAATTATTAGTCGTAACAAAGCTTAAATTTTCAAAGGATTGTATGACGAATCAGACCAACGCTGAAACCAAAGCTCAAATTGTTTATTTCAGCCACGGAGGGGGCCCCCTGCCTATTCTGGGAGACGCAGGCCACGGAGCGATGGTGGATTTTATGAAGGAACTTCCCTCCCGGCTCAAAAAACCTGACGTCATCCTGGTGATCAGCGCTCATTGGGAGGAAAACTCCGCTACGTTGTTAGGAGCACAAAATCCCCCCATGTTCTATGATTATTACGGCTTCCCGAGTGAGGCCTATGAAATCACCTACCCGGCTTCTGGCAGCCCTGCGCTCGCGGATAAAATTGCCGGATATTTGAGAAAAAATAATATTCCCGCGCGCATTGATCTTAAACGGGGCTTTGACCATGGTTTGTTTATCCCTTTGAAATTAATGTACCCTCAGGCTGATATTCCATCCCTGCAGCTCTCACTTTTACGCGGACTCAACCCGGCCTCCCATATCGCTCTGGGGAAAGCCTTACGTGAGTTAATGAATGAGAACATCCTGATGATCGGATCAGGATTCTCATTTCATAACTTGGGAGCCTTTTTGTGGGAAGGAACCTTTCATCAGGACCCGGCCAATGATGCCTTTCAGAACTGGCTGGTTGAAACCTGCACCGGTCCGTTGTCTCAGTCCGAACGTGAACAACGCCTGATCGAATGGCAGAAAGCGCCTTCGGCACGCTATTGCCACCCGCGTGAGGAGCACTTGTTGCCGGTCCATGTGTGTACTGGCATGGCAAACAAGCCAGGCAGCTTGATCTTTGATGACTTGATCCTGGGCAAGCGTAGTGTTGCATTTTTATGGTAATGTGTAAAAGAGTCAACTGGGTGGCAGGTGGGGACCCATCCAACCCGCAGATTGCAAACTTTTCACTTCACAAAGCCGTAATCCGTTGATTCATTGTGACAAGTTTGGCAACAACTGGCTCTCCTTTGAGCATTAATTTAAGGTGCCATAATCGCTGGGAATTGCACGCCATGACTTATAATTGATGGCCAAATTAGGCGGAGGAACCTTCTAGGAAGATCTGTATTAATGATGATAATGATATTAAATATAAGGGTTAATATCTTGAAAGAATCTGCTTAATCTGGACTTTTATCCTTTCCAAAGCATGTAGGAAAGGTTTAATATTTTGAAAGCTATTTTTATATCGAGGAGTGATATATGAATATCCCGAATCTGTTAGATGCGATCCGCATTGTCAAGGAAAATGAAAGATTGGCCGTAGAGACATATGCCAATGCAGCCAAAAAAACCAACCCATTAGGAAAGGAATTATTCATCCAATTGAGTGAGTTTGAGAAATATCATTATAAACAGTTAACCGCCCTTGAGAAATCATTGGAGGAAAGTGGCCAGTTCATTAATTATCAAGGGAAAGCGTTAATCCTTCCCCCCAAACTCGAAATTAAATTCGCTGAAGTCCCTGAGCATAAAAGTTTAATGGAAATAATCACCGAAGCCAAGAAAATTGAGAAGCAGGCGGAAAAAGCATATTCCGACTTGGCGGAACAACTTGACGACCCTCAAGGCCATGCCATGTTTGTTAAATTATCAGAAGAAGAGCACATGCATTATCTAATTCTATCGGATGCATTTTGGTCTTTGAATCAAACCACTACTTGGAAATACTCCCGTCCGTGATTGGGAAGAATCAGGAGACCTTCACCTGTAATAAATATTACCCTAAAGTAATCCATTTTTACAACAAACCTGTCCGGGCTATTTTCGCCACAATATCTCTGTTAGTGAATTACAACCGAAAAGAAAAGACTCCCTGTAAGGGAGCCTTTTTGGAATATCCGATCCTTTCCAAAGGCGATGTAGGGTCGAACCCACCGCGTAGCGTCCTCGTGGGAGATTCTTCCTTGTTGGGAACAACAACTGATAAAAAAAGCCCTCTTTACGAGGGCGTCGGAGGGGTGCCTGATGGGGGTCGAACCCACAACAGCCTGATCCACAGTTGAGCCGAGGAATTTTCATATTGGCCAGAGAATTGTTCGTGTTGCCCAAAGAAAAGTCTATCCAGTATATATGGTGTCAATTTTTCTCACGAGTACTATATATGGGGGGCAGACGAATCTTGAAATGGGTTTGATCTTGAGAAAAATGTCTCTTTTTGCTACGTTTTCTATGCCTTCTCTTCTGGTAGCTGTAAGGTAGCTGTAAAAAATTGTGGCACCAGGTTCTGAAATGCTACCTGAACCAAATCAACCTGGTTACCTAAGAGGCTCATAAATGAGCTGGTCCGGTGGCTAATGGAGGTTTGTAAACAATGCCAAGGACCATAACTATTGCTATTCATTTGCAAGCGTTATCCAATGGGAGTATCTTGATTCCGGAGGCTTCAATATTATTCCCGATCCATGCGCATCGAACGCCTGAATTTATTGAATCCTTTATATCATTAAAGTAAGCGGTATATGCCAGGTAAAAGTCATGGGCTATATATCCCGTGTATTGATTATTCTCCCGATACTGGATGACATTTGTATCTCCACCAGGTTCCCATCCCATTCCTGTTAGTGGCCAACCGCTGAAAATTGATCCATTGATGGACCTGTCTTCTTTAACATTGATACTCACACCACGATTGGGGTCGGAATATGAAAAGATAAAATGAATCCGTTCGTTACAAGTGTAATGTGTATTTCCTTTATTATCTGTGCTGGATTCGATATCCGGGGTATCGTATTTTACTTGGATCCATTGCGTGGCATCACAGTCAGACACGCTGGCATTGGTTGAAGTCACGTTGTTTGAGGGCTGGGATTGGGCATTGGTCGGGGGGTTGTTCCGCAACCATATTGCTGTATTGTCACCACATGCATCAGCAGCAGCTTTTTGCATGTCGGGATGATCATTTAGCAGCTGAAACGAGCGCAGCATCGCTTCCCCATTCACTGCAATATCTCCGCCTAGCCTGGTCGGGAACCAGATCCCCGCCGTCATGGCTGCAAAGATGTGGTAGAGCGGGCCCATCTTGTCATATTCCCCGGCCGGGGTGATGTTCGAATCTTCCCGCCAGGATGCTAGGTGACTGGCTGGCAGTCCCTGGTCCGTGGGAAATGGCTGCCCATATTTGAAATCAAGAATTCCCTGGTATTTGATCTGCTTTAAATAATTGTGCGCTGCCAGTACCCCCAGGGGAATGTTCCCACCATTGGCATCAATCGAGATCTTAAGTACATCGGCTGGCGAAAGCGGTGAGGTGCTGGCCAGGACTTTGTCGTTGATCGTATCCAGAGAGGCTTCGGTAACATAAAAATAATATCCGCCAGATGACTCCGGTGCAGAACCGTCGAACAGGAAAGAAGCCAGGTCAAGGTTTAATGCGGTTGAACCGCTTGGGAATTCACGATTCTTCGGCGTATTGTATTGTTCCAGCACATCCATGATCTCGCTGCACATTTGATCCTGACTCTGCTCCGCAGACTCTCCCACCCCGAAAAAAGCACGGGTCAATGCGTCCCCGTTTTCGATCAACGTGCGTGACTTGGTAAGAGGTATATTCAAAGCCGGGTTTTGAGACAGGTTCTCTTTCAGATCTTCTTCAGAACGACTCTCCACATATCCCCACAGCCAGTTGGAAAAGTGAGTGATTTTGAGCTGGACGGTCTCGCCGGGGGTACCCGTGACTGCTTGCCAGTTTCGTCCATCGTATTGGACTACCATTACATCTCCTGTCGGGATGGGTATCTCCAGGATGAGGGGCGAGCCAAGCATGCCGACCTCATCCCGGGGGGAAAGCACATAGAACGGGGATTGTTTGACTTCAAAGGAGATCTTGTCAAATGCCACATCCACCTGGGTTAAAAGCAGATGATTCGAGCTGGAAAATGCCCCGGCTGGTATCTGCAGGGTCATGCCATTTTCCAGCTTGAGCAGTTGTGCGTTATTATCCACACTGAATGACTGCGGGCTGGATGGTACACTTGCCAAGCTACCAAGGGAGGCGAACTCTGCAGGAACAGGGAAAGATGCCGCAAGAGTAGAAGTGGATCCTCCCAGGTGACCAAGCCAGCGAAAGGCTAAAAAACCACCCGTACTACAGAATACCAGGATTAGACATAACCCGATGAGCCCCCCTATCGCAAGGATCCATCGTCGACGGGTGCGCTTTTCCTTCTGCGCGCTTGTCATCTTTTCGTTGACATTGGCATGTGTCATTGGGGTACCCTCCTCAATCATGACTATCGCTAGTGATTTTGGATAATCCACTATAAGTATAAATAATATGTGAAGTACGGTCAAGCGGTTTGACGAAACAGGTCGTTTCACTCCAAGGAATGTGGAACTCTCGCATTGGACGGTTTTAGTATGCTCACAAAGGAGGAGCAAATGGAATCAGAAAAGATCTGCTCTAAACCGTTCTCAGAATGCGCCGATCAACAGACCTATTGACAAAAAAGCAAACATAGAAGCATGCCTGTCAATAGGAAATTAAAAAGGAATTACTTCTTCGATGCGGAATTTGAAGCAAACAAATCTGGGTACTGTGGAAGCTCATCAAAAGGCTGGCCTGGTGGATAGTGCAGGATGATAAAAAGTATTATTGGATATGACTACTTAGTAATCCAGATTCGTATATGAATATATAGCGTTCTTTTCAGAAGGGAGATAACATTATGGAAGGATTATGCTTGATCGGAGTTGTTTTAATAATCATTATTGTCTCGATCTATGACAAGGTATCGGGTGGGAATAAGGGGAATACATATTCTTCCCGAGCTTCTTCTGCAGTTTATAAACCCTCAACCATGATCAAATCAAAGGTAGGCCATTGTCGTTATTGTGGCAGAGAGGTCATATTGGATGAGTTACCCGATTCTATTTCAAGGGATGCATTTGAGCATTTTGGAGTATGTATGAACTGCCAATGGGGAATATATATGCAGAATGGCGGACACTTCTAAAGGGGGAACCATCTATAAAAAAACTATGGTCGGGATTAACGCAATAAGGTTGTTGCACGTATGGATGCTCAGTCGAATAAAGCAAAATGGAAATGAATTATCAGGGGATCACATTATCCAAAATCCAAAGCAAGTTATCATCATGGCAGGAGCTGTCCAGTAGAGAGGTGTAGCCCCTTTTGGTAGTAATCGGAACGGTTTGAATCGTTTTCTCTTTCCTCCTCCAAGTGGCAAAGCAAAATACTCCCCGACCGGTGGATGTGGCCGAGGAGGTTTTGTTATAGGATTAAGTATGCATATTCATTTACGATTTATCGCCTTATGCGTGAAGTGCCGCAAGGCTGAAGTTCAAACTTAATCTGTCGTTATCGAATCTGTATAGATCGTTTTATCACCAGAATAGGTAAAATGAATTCTAGCCTGAATAAACCGCTTCAACTTTCTAATTGCTTGATAATGCTGGTCTGTTTGAAGGAAGTTGACCGTGATGGCTTCCCACATAAACACCCACCCGCCGATTTGCAGTGCTTGATGGATTAAATTTCCAAGTAAAGTATTCGATAACAGTCCGACGCTGGCTATATCAGTAGAAAGACAGAGCAGGGATACCAGTAAATATTTGAGCGCATCCAATCGTTGACGCCGGATTTCCGATTTTTCCATATAGATTTGATGCTGGAAAAATCTCTGAAGGCTACCCAGGCAATCTCGTTCCTGGACAGGGTTACAGGCCTCCTGGCTTATATTGAGGTCGATCGATATATCAAATCGGCTGGGTATCTCCCCAGAACACTGATCTAAATACTCGACCAATTCGGGCGAGAGATCACGTTTGGGAGCGGGCGAAGGATCCAACCGTGAAAAAAATTCATCATAACACCTGATCGAAATTGGGATCGTGAACTGATGTTTTTCAGGATCATAAGAATAAATTTCCTGGAGGAATTGTAAGTCATTCATGTTTTTCAATCCAGTTTTCGCGTGAGGGAGAAGCGTGCCTCTTTATATTTTAACCTTGCACTTCCCTACATTATGCATCCAGTTGATAGGTGTGAAATGGGTTTTCGCAAGGGTTGCCCCAAGCGATATGCATCGTGCGGTCAGTCAGGTCAATTATCATGGAATTGATGGTCTTGCCGCGATCCAGCGGATCGCTGGCATCCACGGAGTGGTTACAGATCGAGTTGGAGAAATTGACATGGTCACGCAGGATGGCTTGCAAACTCTCGATATTATGCCGATCCTGGCGCTTGACCAGGCGCAGAGCGCGGAAATAGCGTACACGCGAGCCGATCAGGTCTTCCGTCCTACGCTCGACCTTCTGCATTATCGGCGCCAGGTATTGATTGGTGTGGACAATATACCCATCCTCTCCATACAGGATGGCAAAATGATGGGCTGATACTTCTACCGAGTAGAGTTCACCGCTCTCATGGGCCAACACATGATTGTATCCCGCAGCACGCTGGGGCGAGAGCGAAAATTGGATGGCTTTGTCTAATCTCTGGCTGGCCAGCACGGCGCGCGCGGCCACAACTCGCTGGATACCGATCCGGGGATCGTTGGGATAAACCGAATCACATAATTGGGCAATACCGTAGGCATTGAATCCAACGTTTGGCAGCAGACAGCCGTAGGTCATTGCTAGGAAAGGGCACTCGTTTTTTGGAGTGGCATGGATGATGAACACATCGTTCTCGTCCTCCGGCACCCAATCTTCGTTGTGCGCGAGCAGGACATGACCATTCACAGTACGGTCATCGTTGACCGCGAAGCTTGTGCAGTGGGTCAGTTGCAGGGCATCATCCGTCAGCGCTTCCATGGTGTTAACTACAACCACGTCGTCAAAAGCAGCATTGGCTCCTTCGGCGATCCCGGTCATTTCCTCCACGTATTGGGGGTAATGCGCCTGGGCGAATGGAAGGTATTTGTGGGCCTGAAAGCGGGCTCCTTCCCAGGTCAATTCGAGCTGCGCGTACGATTCTACGAGTAACTGGCAGGCACTCTTAATGCTATGTGTGACTTGCTTGTGGCAGGCTTCGCCGATCTGGCGGCCCATCTCGCGGTGGCTACCTGAGATGCGCACCAACGGCGGCGGATTGGGATGACTAGGAATCTTGGTCTGTGTTGCCATAATTGCACTCTCTTTCTACCTGATAAGGGCAAGCGGGGAAATTGTATCATTGACTCATGGGAAGCAAGGAAACCATAAAGAGCGTTCCTGCACACCTCCCCCAAATGGCGGATGAAAAAACTCCCCAACCGGTGGATGCAGCCTGGGACGGTTTGTCCTATTATATAAATGGTGTACTTTGGCCTCGGACAGCCGTGGGTTATAACTATTTGCCAAAAGACTGTGCAGATTTCATTGAGGCAGAATGAGGCAGAACAGAATTCAAGAGAATTTATCCAATCAGGAGTGGCATATGATCTATGGCGAAAGATTGATCGGTAAGAAAGTATTGATGGTTGATGATGAACTCACGGCCCAGACGGCCAGAGGACGGGCCGCCCGCGCCTTGGCGCAGGAACTGCGTGATCGGGATGTTACCGTAATCGAAGCGACCTCGGATGAAGATGGCCAGGCCGTGGTACTGTCCGATCCATCGTTGGAAGGCATCCTGTTGGACTGGACCTTGAGTGACGACGATGTGGCCCACGATAAAGCCCGGGCATTGCTGGCGCTCATCCGCAAGCGCAATATACACATCCCGATCTTTCTTATCGCCGAGCGCGACGATGCCTCCACACTCACCAGTGAAGTGATGCGTAAAGCCGATGAATTGATCTGGATGCTGGAAGATACTTCGTTCTTCATCGCCGGGCGTGTGGTTGCCGCCATCCTGCGTTACCGGGAAGCCATCGTGCCACCGCTGACAAAAGCTCTGATCGCCTTTGCCCAGGTGTATGAGTATTCGTGGCATACCCCCGGCCATACGGGCGGCACGGCCTTCCTGAAGTCGCCGGTGGGGCGTGTCTTCTACGACTACTTTGGCGAGAACCTGCTGCGCTCCGATCTCTCGATCAGTGTGGGCGAGCTGGGCTCGCTGTTGGATCACAGCGGGCCGATCGGGGAGAGCGAGAAGTATGCTGCGCGCGTCTTCGGGGCTCAACGATCGTACACGGTGACCAATGGGACATCCACCTCCAACCGGGTGATCATGATGTCGTCCGTCACGCGCGGTGATTATGTCTTGTGCGACCGCAACGCCCATAAATCGATCGAGCAGGCGCTGACATTGACAGGCGCCATTCCTACGTATCTGCTGCCGACACGTAATTTCCTGGGTATCATCGGCCCGATCCATCCCGAACGCCTGACACGCAAAGCGATAAAGGCTGCCATCACCGAGAATCCACTGGCGCAGGACAAAGCGCAAAAGGCTGTTCATGCCATTATCACCAATTCCACTTATGATGGTTTAACTTATCTGGTGCCGAGAGTCGTGGAATTGCTCGATAAGAGCGTCGATCGCATCCACTTCGATGAGGCGTGGTACGGCTATGCACGCTTTAACCCGATTTACACAGATCGCTTCGGCATGTATGGCGATCCCAAGGATTATCCCAAGAACAAGCCGACAATCTTCACCACTACCTCCACCCACAAGTTGCTGGCGGCGTTGTCACAGGCCTCGCTCATTAATGTGCGCGACGGACGCAAGCCGGTGGAACATGCCCGCTTCAACGAAGCCTTCATGATGCATGCCAGCACCTCCCCGCAGTATGCCATCATTACCTCCAACGAAGTTTCGGCGGCGATGATGGATGGCGCCGGCGGCCTCACGCTCACCACCGAATCGATCACGGAAGCCGTGGCTTTCCGGAAAGCCTTATGCCGCGCCCATCGGGATGCCGCAACGAAGGGCGATTGGATGTTCAGAACCTGGAATGCCGTCAAGGTAATCGACCCGACAACAGGCAAGAAGATCGCCTTTGCGGATGCGCCGGATGAGCTGCTTATCACCAATCCGGATTGCTGGGTGCTGCATCCCGGCGAAGCGTGGCACGGCTTCAAGGATTTGGAAGACGGCTATTGCATGCTCGATCCAATCAAAGTTTCAGTGGTGACGCCCGGTCTGTCGAACGATGGTTCGTTCGAGAAGCTGGGCATTCCCGCCACGCTGGTTACAGCATATCTCGATCAACGCGGCATTCAAGTCGAAAAGACCACCGACTTCACGATCCTGTTCCTTTTCTCGCTCGGCGTGACCAAGGGCAAATATGGCACGCTGATCAACGCGCTGTTGCACTTCAAAGAGGACTACGACGCCAACACGCCGCTGAACGAAGTGCTGATCGCCAGCGTGGCGGGCGTGCCTAAGCGCTATGCAGGTATGGGCCTGCACGACCTGGCGGATGAGATGTTCTCACAGATGCAGGAAACCAACCAATTGCAAGTGCAGGACGCGGCTTTCTCGACACTGCCGGTGCCCGTATTGACTCCATCCGATACCTATTCAAAATTGGTGCATGACGAAGTCGAACACGTTGCGATCGACATGATGGCCAACCGGATCGTGGCAACCGGCGTGGTGCCATATCCGCCCGGTATTCCGATGTTGATGCCAGGCGAGAATATCGGCGGGAACGACAGTCCCTATTTAGGCTATCTGCGGGCACTGCAGGCCTGGGACCGGCGTTTCCCCGGCTTTGGGCATGAAACGCACGGCGTGGAAAACAAGGACGGAACGTATCATGTGTATTGTTTGAAGTGAAATTCACCCGCGCGTCGGTATTCCTCTACCGCGGGTAAAGGAGACGAAGCGAGGGCTTACCTGAATATAGGAGAAAAGTCTCTATGGAAAAGAAAAAGGTTAATGTCAAAGCACTGGGCGTATTTGTGTTGGCGATGATCAACGTGGCGGCCGTACTGAGTCTACGCAACCTGCCCCCGATGGCCGAGTTTGGCTGGTCGTCCATAGGGTGGTACTTGATCGGAACGATCACATTCCTGATCCCATTGAGCTTAGCAGGGGCGGAACTCGCCACTGGCTGGCCCAAGGGTGGCGGTGTGTATGCGTGGGTGCAGGAAGCCTTCGGCGACACGTCCGGCTTCATCGCCGTTTTCTGCGAATGGTCGAATGACCTGGTCTGGTTCCCCACGATCCTGGCCTTCCTTGCCTCTACGCTTGCTTTTGCGTTCGATCCGAAGTTGGCGAGCAACGGAATGTATATGTTCGTGGTGATGATGATAATCTTCTGGGGCACCACGCTCCTCGCACTGTTGGGTTCAAGAGTCTCGAGCCGTTACAGTTCCTATGGTGTCGTTTTAGGCACATTGGTTCCGGCGGTATTGGTAGTCGCGCTTGGCCTGGTATTCCTGTTTTCCGGCAAAGCGATCCAAATACCGCGCTTCACTCTGGGCGCTCTGGTTCCATCTATCAATATCAACACGCTGCCCTTCCTCGCCACGATCGTGTTGATGTTCGCGGGCATGGAGATGGCCGGCTTCCATGCCCTGGAAGTGCGCAATCCGCAGAAGGATTACCCGAAAGCGATGCTGTTGTCGGCGGTGATAATCTTCGTGTTGACGGTGATCGGCACTATGGCGATTGCCATTGTGGTGCCACTGAGTAAACTCAAACTGGCAGCGGGTCTGATGCAAGCCTTCCAGGCCTTTCTGGCCGCCTACAACATGACCTGGCTGCTCGCACCGCTGGCCATCCTGGTGGTGTTGGGTGGCATACCACTGTTGGCGGCCTGGTTGATCGGCCCGGCGATGGGGTTGGGCGTTGTTGCCACCGAGGGCAACCTGCCGCCCCTGTTCTCCCGCCATAACAAGAACGGCGCTCCAGTGGGTGTGTTGATCCTGCAAGCTGTGATCGGTACAGCCATATCGTTGTTGTACGTTTTCATTCCGGGCGTCAACACCGCCTATTGGATCATGTCGGCCATGACGGTGACGCTGTTGTGCATCGCCTATCTGCTCATCTTTGCCGCATTAATCAAATTGCGCTACTCACAGCCGAATGTGAAGCGCGCCTTCAAGATCCCGGGTGGTTTGATTGGTGTTTGGATCGTAGGCGGGTTGGGCTTCCTGGCCACGGCTTTGACATTTATCATCAGCATGCTGCCGATCGGGGGCATCCCCATGTCGGGTCCGTTGTATGTTGTAATCATGGTGGTTGGCACCGCGGTACTGGCATTGCCACCGCTGGTCTTTTTGAAATTTAAGAAATCCAGTTGGAAGTCGGCCGGCAAGAAAGCCATGCGAGAAGGATAAATAGAGGTCTTGCATGGACTACGATAAACTGTTTGGTTTTCTGATCTGTAGCGCAATGCCGGTGCCTCCGACACTCTCTTCTGCGCGGCTGCAGCGCATCGTCGATGAACTGGGCCGGCTTGGTTACGCAATGACGCGCACCCTCACAACTGCCGAGGCATGCTCGGCCATTCGGAGCGATGCAAGTTTTGGCTGTGTGATGGTCGAGTGGTCGCTCAAGGAATCTGAAAGCGAGGTCAAGACATTTGTAAAGTTCGTTCGTGAGCGTGGACTGGATGTGCCTGTGTTCATCCTGGTAAAGCGGCACTTGCTCGAAGAAATCCCGGTGGCGGTACTCGGCCAGGTAACGGGATATGTCTTTATAGACGAGGACACACCGGAGTTCGTTGCCCGCAACTTGGTCAGTCACCTGCAAAGCTATGCAGAGTCGCTCAAGACGCCCTTTTTTGGCGCGATGGTTGACTATGCCGAGCAAGCCAACCAGATGTGGACGTGTCCCGGACATAACGGCGGGGTCTTCTATCAGAAGAGTCCGATCGGGCGTGCATTTGTCGAGCATTTGGGCGAGGCAGTTTTTCGGAACGATATCGATAACTCGGTGGTCGAACTGGGTGATCTGCTGATCCACGAAGGCCCGGCGCTTGCGGCTGAGAAGGCTGCCGCTCGCATCTTTGGTGCGGATCGCACTTATTTTGTGTTGAATGGCACCTCCACATCGGACAAGATCGCGTTGACCGCGCTGGTGGCGCCGGGCGATCTCGTGCTGTTCGATCGCAACAACCATAAAGCGGCGTTACAAGGCGCCATGGTTTTCGGTGGCGGCATACCGGTCTACCTGGAAACCGATCGCAATGCCCAGGGTATGATCGGGCCGATCGATTTCGATGCACTCGACGAAAAACGCATCCGGGAGTCGATTCGGAACAACCCGTTGGTAAAGGACCCGCAGGCCTGGCAGCGCAAGCGACCGTTCCGGGTTGCGGTAATCGAACAATGCACCTACGACGGCACCATTTATAACGTGAACATGCTGGTGGAAAAGTTGGGGTCGTTGTGCGAGTACATCATGTTCGATGAGGCCTGGGGAGGCTTTATGAAGTTCCATCCGCTTTTCAAAGGGCATTTTGCCATGGGGCTGGATGGACTGGGTCCTGATGCTCCGGGGATCATGGCTACACAATCGACCCATAAGCAACTTGCGGGCTTTTCCCAGGCTTCGCAGATCCATGTGAAGGATGCACATTTGAATGGCCAGCACAGACAGGTCAGCCATCGGCGATTCAATGAGATGTTCATGCTGCACTCTTCGACTTCGCCGTTCTATCCGCTGTTTGCGTCGCTGGACGTGGGTGCGCAAATGATGAAAGGTCGTTCTGGGGAGGTGCTCTGGGAAGACACGATCAAGCTCGGCATCGAATTGCGCAAGAAGATCCGCACCCTGCACCATGAGTATGAAGAAATCGAAACGGACCCGGAGCGGCAGTGGTTCTTTGATCCATTTGTGCCAGATGTTGTTCATGTGGAAGGCCGCACCGAACGCTGGGAAGATATTCCGACCGACGAGCTGGCCAAAGACGTGCGTTACTGGGAACTCGTTCCCGGTGAGAAATGGCACGGTTTCAGTCACTTAAAGCCCGGCTATGTCATGACCGACCCGAATAAGCTGACCTTGCTGATGCCTGGTTTCGATCGCGCAACGGGAGAATACGATGCACATGGCATTTCGGCAGCGATCGTCGCCGAATTTCTGCGGGAACAACGGATCGTGCCTGAGAAGAATGATCTGAACAGCATCCTTTTCCTATTGACACCCGGATTGGAATCAAGCAAGGCCGGCACGCTACTTTCCGCTCTCATCCGTTTCAAACAGCTACATGACGAGAATGCACCACTCGAAGAGGTCATCCCTGCTTTTGTGGCGGCTCACCACGCACGCTATGCCGGCGTTGGCCTGCGCGACCTATGTGATCAGATGCATGAATTTTATCGAAAGAGTAACGCCAGCCAGCTGCAGCGCGAGCAGTTTCGTGCAGAGCATTTTCCCGGAGCAGCCATGACCCCTCAGGCAGCCATGAATGAACTTGTCCGGAACAACGTGGAGTTGTTGCCGATCGAGCAGATCAGCGGCCGGATTGCAGCCACGCTCGCGCTGGTTTATCCGCCGGGCATTGGCGTTGTCGTGCCAGGCGAACGCTATGACGAGCGTGCGCTGCCGATGCTCGACTACTTCCGGATGTTCGAAGAAGGCGGCAATCGCTTTCCTGGCTTCGAAAATGAAATACAAGGCATATACAGGAAAGAGGAAAGCGACGGGAACGTTCGCCTGTACACATATGTGGTCAATGAATAGCTGCTGGAACCCATAATGCAGCACCATGACAATTGGATCATTCGAAAGGAGATATAAAATGGAAATACCGTTACAAGCTCAAGTGGAATGCACAGACGGAGTCTGTGGCCGTTCAGTGTACGTGCTGATCAATCCAGTGATCGACAAAGTAACGCATTTAGTGGTGAAAGAAGATGCCTCCAGTACAGAATACATTGTACCGGTTGATCTTTTGGACAAAACAATAGCAGACAAGATTCGATTGCGCTGCAGCAAGGCAGAGCTGAAGAAGATGCCTCCTTTTATCAAGACGACCTTCATCGAAGAGAAGGTGCCGGATATGAAATACAATTATCCTGGTGGATTGTATGGAGGAGGATCATACTTCTACTTGCCCTATGTTGCTACTGAAAGAACAGAATACAAGGCCACGGAACACCAGCAAATCCCACCGGGAGAGTTGGCTGTGCGCCGGGGTACCCGCGTAGAGGCGACGGACGGCTTTGTTGGCAAAGTCGATGAATTTGTGGTCAACCCGGAGAACAGTCACATTACTCATCTGGTAATGCGGGAAGGGCATTTGTGGGGAAAGAAGGATGTAATTATCCCCCTTTCAGCACTGGGAAATACTCACGCTGATACCGTGTTCCTGAAGCTCAATAAGCACCAGATCGAGTCACTGCCAACTTTCCCGCTGCATCGGCGCTGGTCCTGAGTCGAGACAGGATCGAGACAGCACGCAAATCTTTGCCCTTTCTGCTGCCGGCAGCATGCCACGCAGGTTCTCCAAATGTGCAAATTGGGGAGGCATTCGTGTAACGGCAACCGACGATCCTATCCCCCAAGCGGCGGAGGCAAAAACTCCCCGGCAGATGGATGCGGCTGGGGAGTGTTTGTTGTATGATGGACATAAGGCGGGCATTCCAACCTAACCTAGCCGTGTATTGGATTGATACTATCCGGATAAATTTTTTGGAGGTGTAAGATGGAAATTCCTTTGAACGCTACCGTTGAATGTACAGACGGTGTCGGCGGACGCTCCGAGTATGTGCTGATCAACCCGGTGATCGACCAGGTATCCCACCTGGTAGTGAAAGAGGTTTCATCCAATACGGAATATATTGTTCCGGTAGAACTTCTGGCCGAAACCATATCCGGTACGATCCATCTACGCTGCAGCAAGGCAGAGCTGGAGAAGATGGAGCCATTTATCAAAACGACATTCATCGAAGAGAAGATTCATATGAATTATGCTAATGCTCGCGGAATGTATGCTAAGGGATCATACTATTACTTACCCTATGTTACTCCTGAAAAAACGGTGCAAGTGCCTGAGGCGCATGAACAGATCCCACCGGGTGAACTGACCGTGCGCCGTGGCACACATATAGAAGCGACTGATGGCTATGTTGGGCAAGTTGACGAATTTGTGGTCAACCCGGAGAATGGTCACATTACTCATCTGGTAATGCGGGAAGGCAATCTGTGGGGTCAGAAGGATGTGATCATCCCCGTTTCTGCCATGGGCAATAAGCACGAGGATACCTTGTTCCTGAAACTCACAAAGCTCCAGATCGAGGCCCTGCCATACTTTGCGCTGCAAAGGCGTTGGGCATGATAGATCAGGCCAAAAGGAAAGTTACCGGATCAAGAACCTCGATAAGACTATCCGCATAGGCAGCAGCAACTCAAGGAGGTATCC
>JBEKEX010000029.1:0-22051 GCA_050013615.1 Anaerolineaceae bacterium | reverse complement strand
TGAAGGCTACCAGACCGAATATGACGAGGAAAAGAAGAAAATGGGCAACCATCCTCTGCATAATTGGTGTTCCCATGGCGCGGATGCCTTCAGAACCTTTGCGGTGGGCTACGTTCCGAAAGTCGTCCATCGGTCCGTAACCGATCAAATGAACTTGATGAATCAAAGCGCGGGGTGGGGATAATGCCTGACAATGGATTTGAAAGAGTAACGTGTTATTTCAGATATGGAAATATTGGGCGAATTGGACACTTATGATAATGTTTATATCCAATTCGCTCAGCCTATTTCGGGTGTCTATAAGGGAAGTTACTTAAAGGTTTACGGGACTGTCACGGGGACTTATGGTTATACGAGCGTCGCTGGATGGAATCTAAGCGTTCCAGAGATCGATGATGCGTTCTACATAGAACAGTAATGGATAACTGAGTCGCAAAATTAAGGACAACAAACCCGTGAAAAATACTCGAAAACAGGTAAAAAAATACCCGCCACCTATGTCAACAATCACCATAAATAACGGGTATAAGTGTATGGCTGGGGGCAAAGGATTCGAACCTCTACAAGCAGATCCAGAGTCTGCTGTCCTGCCATTAGACGAGCCCCCAACGACTTGCGAGCGGTATTCTACCACTTTTATATTGGGATAGCAAGGAATGTGCTGCGAGTCGCTATTTTTCGAGCAGTTCGAGCGCGTGATGCAGCCGGGCGACGACTTTCTCCTTGCCGATGATCTCCATGCTCTCGAACAGCGGCGGGCTGATCTTTTGCCCGGTGATGGCCATGCGCATGATGCCGAACACCTGCCCAGCGCTCAGCCCCAGTTTCTCCACCAGGGCGCGCAGCGGCGGTTCGGCGTTCTGTACGGCCACGTCCGGCAGGCCTTCCAAAATGGCCAGCACCTGCTTCACCACATTCGCCGATTGGGCAGCCGTCAGCCCCTTGGCCACCAGCTCGGCGCCGTCCGGCTGAATGTCGTCCTTGAAGAAGAACCCGGCCATATCCACCACCTCGTCCAGCGTGGCAATGCGCTCCTGGATGATGGGGGCGATCTTTAGCAGCGTGGCGTCATCGGGTGAATAGCCTTTGGCGACGAAGAAGGGCTTGATGCGCTTTGCCAGGTCCGGCAGTTGCAGGCCGCGGATGTGCAGCCCGTTGAAATGGTCCAGCTTGGTGAAATTGATCGATGCCGGCGCCGGGTTCAGGTGCGCCAGGTTGAACTTCTCGATCAAATCTTTCATCGAAAACAGCTCGGTGTGGTCGTCGTAGCTCCACCCCATCAGGCTGATCCAGTTCACCACGGCTTCGGGCAGATACCCCATGGATTCCATGTCTTTGACAAAGATCGAATAGCCATCTTTCATCAGGTCGGCGGCGTCGCGCTTGCTCATTTTGCCCTTACCGCTGGGTTTCAGGAATACGGAGAGGTGCACCCACACCGGCTCTTCCCAGCCGAAAGCCCTCACCACCATGGCGTGCAGAGGGAAGGTCGACAGCCATTCCGCACCGCGGATCACGTGGGTGATCTGCATCTCGTGGTCATCCACCATGGCCGCCAGGTGATACAGCGCCCAGCCATCCGATTTCACCAAAATATAGTCATCCACCGTGCGGTTCTCGACCGTGATGTCGCCGCGCAGCAGGTCGTGGGCGGTGGTCGTCCCTTCTTTAGGAGTCTTGAAGCGGATCACGTATTTCTCGCCGGCAGCCACCCGTTGCCGGGCTTCTTCCAGGGGAATATTCCGACAGGTGCCGTCGTAATGCGGCGGCATCTTTCGCTTTTGTTGCTCCTGCCGCACGCGCTCCAGCCGTTCCGAAGTGCAAAAGCAATAGAATGCCTTGCCTTCCTCGACCAGTTGTTCGGCGTATTTCTGATAGATTTCCTTACGGTCCGACTGGCGGTAAGGTCCATAGGGACCGCCAATATCCGGCCCTTCGTCCCATTGAATGCCCAGCCATCTAAGGCAGTCGCAAATCTCCTGCTCGGCGCCTTCGACGGAACGCTTGCGGTCGGTATCCTCGATGCGTAAAATGAATGTTCCTCCCGTTTGGCGTGCCAAAAGATAGGAATAAAGTGCAGTGCGCGCCCCGCCCAGGTGTAAATGCCCGGTCGGAGAAGGCGCAAAACGAGCACGAACTGGCTTTTCTGTCATATCGCTCCTAAGGCTTCAGTGCAAAAAGATGGAACCCCATTATAAATGATTTGTCCGGGAATTGCGAATGCTTACAGCTTTTTGCGGACAAGGACACTTTCGACCAGCCCAATACCAATGGCCAGCGAGATCAATGAACTTCCCCCGTAGCTGATGAACGGCAATGTCAGTCCGGTGACCGGCATCAGGTTCAAGTTGACGCCGATGTTGACCGCCATTTGGAAAAAGATGAGTATGCCAAACCCATAAGCGATCAGCGCCCCGAATTGGTCCCTGGCCAAGCGCGCGGCACGAAAACACCTGAAAACGACAAAAATCATCAATGCCACAACGATGGCCGTCCCCACGAAACCGAACTCTTCCGCCATCGAGGAAAAAATGAAGTCGGAATGCCTGACTTTCAGGAAGCGCAATTGGACTTGGGTACCGTGGCCGTATCCCTCTCCGAACAACCCGCCGGAGCCGATGGAGACCAGCGCCTGATCGACATTATAAGTATTGCCATAACGCGCATTTTGCTCGGGGAAAAAGAAGGTCAGGATGCGTGCCTGCTGGTATTCCTGCAAGAAAGGAAAAATGACCGCCGCCAGCAATACCAGGGCGATGATAAAAATGACCAGGTATTTCGTGGGTAGCCCGCTGATCCACAGCATGGCAAACCAGATCACCATGATCACGATGGAAGTGCTCAAATTGGGTTGCAGCAATATCCACAATACCATGAACGCGGTGGGGACCAGGCTGCCAATTATCCAGCGCAGATTTTTAGGTGAGTCTTGGTGGTTGTCGAAGTAGTTTGCCAACACCAGGATCATGACGATCTTGCCGATCTCGGCAGGTTGGATCAGGAAGGTACCGACGTTCAGCCATCGCGCTGCCCCAAAGCGGGCCTTGGCGAACACGAAAATAAGCATCAGGAAAACAATGGCAAAGACGTACAGGACGCGTGTCAGCGAGGCCCAATAGCGGTAGTCGATCAGCGAAAGCGCCAGGATTATTACCAGGCCAACCCCAACAAAAAGCGCCTGTCGCGATGGAGAATCGGCCAAATCTGTGTTCCCCGCAATGGCCGACCGGATCATCATGATGCCGAAAACGCACAGGAAAGCGACCGCTCCAAACAACCAATAATCGAAATTACGCCATACTTCTCTTCTGAACATACCTGCCTAATTGATCTTCCGGCGGACCGTCGCCTTGATTGGGACATCCGCCACTAAACGTTGTTCCCTCCCCTCCTGGGCCATGGAAATTTTGACCGCTGACGGGTCGATGGCAACGTAACGCGAAATCACCTCGAGCAGATCATTCTTGAGATTCTCCAAAGCCTCCGTGGTGAGATCGGTCCGGTCGTGGATCAACACGAGCTTCAGCCGTTCTTTCGCTTTACTGGCGCTGGCGGGCTCTTTTCCCGAGATGCGCGCAATCCAGTTCGTCATGTCAATTCCCTCCTGGACGGATCATCTTCGACAACTTTTGGAAAAAGCCTTCCGTTCCTTCTATATCCAGGAAAGGCACCTGCTCGCCTTTCAAACGCCTGGCGATGTTCTGAAAAGCCTGCCCGGCTTTCGTTTTGCTATCCAGCGCCACCGGTTGGCCGCGGTTCGTGCTGACGACCACGGCTTCATCTTCGGGGACGATGCCGATCAGTTCGATGGCCAGCAATTCCAGCACGTCATCAGGTGCGAGCATGTCGCCGCGCTTGACCAGGTTGGGGTTCAAGCGGTTAAGTACCAACCGCGCCGGTCCTTTTTCTTCCGATTCGATCAAGCCGATGATCCGGTCGGCGTCACGCACGGCCGAAACTTCCGGGTTGGTCACCACGATCACGATGTCGGCCGGGGCAATGGCGTTTCGAAAACCGCGTTCGATCCCGGCTGGAGAATCGATGATGATCCAATCCATTTCGGGTCGCAATTCATCACACACACGCACCATGTCACTGGGAGAGATGGCGCTCTTGTCCCGCGTTTGCGCGGCCGGGATCAGATATAGCTCAGGCAGCCGTTTGTCGCGGATCATCGCTTGTTTCAAGCGGCAGCGCCCTTCCACCACGTCCACCAAGTCGTAAACGATGCGGTTTTCTAGGCCCAGCACCACGTCCAGATTTCGCAAGCCGATGTCGCTATCGATACATACAACTTTATCACCGTGGCTCGCCAAAGCGACAGCCAGGTTGGCTGTAGTGGTTGTTTTGCCTACTCCACCCTTACCGGAAGTTACTGTCACGACCTTTGCTGTCATTTCCCTTCCCTTCTATTTTTCCTTGTGTTCCCAATTTTGCACCACAATCTGGCCATTTTGGGCACTTGCCATCTGTGGACCATTCTTTCCCTTGGGTTGGGAATAATTCAAATCGATATCAGCTATGCGCAATGCGGCGGAATTCATTTCCAGGGCATAGATATGTGTAGCGTCATCACCGTTGATCCCAGCTCGCGCGGCTCCTCGCAGCCGCCCCCAGATCATCACCGAGCCGGTCGCCTCGATTTCGGCGCCTGCATTCACATCCCCAACGACGACCACGTTCCCCTCATAACTGACTTTGAAACCCGAACGCAGTGTGCGCGGTACAAAGATGGCGGCTTCGCCATCCAGGGTGGTCTCCATCTTGTGCATAGCACGTTCCGGTTTGGACGCCGAAAGCCGGGTGCCAAGCCCCAATGTCTGCGCATTTTGTTCGGTGGTTGGCGAATTACTGATCACAGCCCAAAGCGTCACGCCGTGATCGGCCAGTTTGTCGCGCAACGCACCCAGTTCGGCTGCCCGCAAAACATGGTTGCCGATCTCCAGCGCCACGCGCGCACCCCGGAAGAAGTTCTCCTGTTGCTCGATATGGACAAGTAGCGATTGTTCCAGATCTGGCCAATCACCTTCTCCCACTGTGACCAGCAAGCCTTCACGGATACCTTTTATCTGTAGATTCAACGAATGGTCGGCAGCTATCATCACGTCTACTTTTATTTGGCAGCCTGAGAATCGATATATTTCAACTCGAAATAAGCTTCCATCACACTCTTAACAATGGGTGCGGCAACCGTCGCACCCTCGCCTCCATTATACACGAAAGCCAGGATGGCAATTTCCGGGTCAGTATAAGGAGCATATCCGACGTACCAGGCATGGACTGGCCAGTTATCGGGGATGCACAAATTTTTCGCCTGGGCGATATTATCACAATACTCTGCTGAACCGGTCTTGCCGGCAGATTCGATCGTCTGTCCTTCTATCACCATCTCCTTGCCGCCCGGATCGAAGATACTCACCGCGGTACCTTCCGTCACCACGGCACGCAAGGCAGTCTTGGTCTCTGCGATCACCCAAGGTTGTACGACTTTCATCTGTCCCGTAGGTTGGTTATTGGCGTCAAGGACGGCAATCAAAGGATCTTTGGTGATATCCCACACTTCCTGCGGTTGAAAATCCTGGATCACATTGCCGTTTTGGTCCAGAATGCGATGGATGATGGTCGGTTTCATCATTTTTCCATCATTGATGATCGTCTGGTATGACATCAATACCTGCAGCGGAGTCGCCAGCACGTATCCCTGGCCGATGGTGGCAATATAAGTATCGCCGGTCGACCAGGTTTCGCTCTGGTTGATACGCTTCCAGGTCGGATCCGGGATCAGGCCAGTGGCCTCGCCGGGCAGTTCGATGCCCGTCTGGCGCGCATAGCCCAATACCTTGGCATATTCCCCCAACCGCCAAATACCCAATCCCCCGTTGGGCACATCGGTGCCGAAACCGCCCCCGATCTTGTAGAAATACACATCGTCGGAGTTCGCAACGCCGCCGATAAAATCAAGCCAGCCCAGTCCCGTCCGGTCCCAGTTGTAAAGAACCTGTTGGGTGCCGGTTTCGTTCTGGGAATATTTCAACGATATGGTGATCGAGCCAGGGTCAAAAAGTTTTTGATCGGGCGTCACCACGTTCTCGTTCAAGGCGCCGGTGGCAGCTGCCATTTTGAACACCGAGCCTGGTGGAAATTCACCCGAAATGGCGTTATTGAATAAAGGCTTGTTCGGGTCCTGGCTGAGCTGTGCATAATAATACGCCGGGATCAGCCGAGCCATGCGGTTATTTTCGTAGGTAGGCCACGAGACCATGGCAAGGATTTCGCCGGTCTTCGGGTTCATGGCAATGACCACACCCTTGGTCATCTTTTGCGGGTCATTGAACCAGGTATCCCAATAATTGAGCGAGTATACCAGTGCCGCTTGTGCAGCCGCCTGCAAACGTGTGTCGATGGTCAGCTCAATGTTCTCGCCAGGGATTGCGGCGACCGGCGCAGCCAGGTCGCCCAATATCTGTCCGGCCGCATCCACTTCCACAGTCCGCTGGCCGTTCTTACCGCCGAGGATATCCTGCTCGCTTTGTTCGACTCCTGCATAGCCGACTTTGTCGGTGCCGGATATAAACCCCAGACCATTGTAATATTTCTCTTCAGCTGCCGGGATGGGTCCCAAAAAGCCGACCACATCCGCCGTCAGTGATCCGGTGGGATAATCGCGCACCGCTTTCACTTCGATGCTGACCCCGGGCCAGTCATGAGCGTGCTCATTGATGGTCATGGCAACCGTTTGGTCGACGTTACATTTAATATCTACGGCTGTATAGGGAGCAATCGAGTCTTGGATCGAGACGATCTCGGTGATGCCCAAATCTGTTTGGCAGGGCGTAAAAGTACGCGCCACCTCTTCTGTCACCACACCATTAGTGACCGGCACGCCTGTCAAATTGGACACCTGGCGATAGATCTCCTGCACGGCACCGGAATCTTCAGGCAAATTAGCCGGAGTAATGGTCACATTGTATGAAGCAATATTGCGGGCCAGCACGTAACCGTTACGGTCATAGATCACACCGCGCTGGGTCGAAACACTGATGACGGATGTGCGATTGTCATTCGCTTGAGCAGTATACGCACTGCCCTCCAAAATCTGAATATCGAACAACTTCGCCAGAAAGAACGCCAAGATGATAGCGATGATCAAATAAAGTATCCTCATCCGCCAAGGGTTCAATTCATGAGAAGTTCTCTTTTCGAGATCGATCATATTTCGTTCTCCTCTGGGTATACCCAGTGGGCCAGATCATTAATCAGTAGATATACCGGTAAAGCAAACAATAGATTGAGAAGAAGGCTCGGCATTGTAACAACGCCGGCCGCTTCACTAAAGGACATCGATACTCCTGCCAATTGCAGCGCCAAAAATGAGATCAGGTTCTGGATGAGCGTGGCCACAAATGTGATCACAAACATGCCCAGAATAGGCGATTGCCAAACCCGATTATGAAACACCCGTGCCACAACCACAATGATCAAATAGCTGATCAAAGGTGCCAGGAAAGGCAGGGAAGACATAAAACTGACCAGTGCACCCGCAAAGACCGCCCAGACCCAGGCGTGCCGCGCCCGGTCCTGAAGCGACCACGCCACCACCACCAGCAGCACAACATCGGCCGTGCCATTGATCAACGTCAGCCGGCTGACGATGGTTGTTTGCAGGACGATCGCCGCAAGAATGACGGGGAAAGCAATGAGCGTATCCACTTTCTATTGCTCAGGAGTGGGTACCAACGTTGTGGTATCGACCGGTTGGAAATTCGTGATCACCAGCACCGCGCTGAGTGTCGTAAAGTTGACGGCTGGCTGCACCACAGCGGTCTGGAAAAGGGCGTTCTCCTGTTTACGGACGCTGGTGACCTGTCCGATCAAAATATTGGAGGGATACAATCCGCCCAGGCTGGAAGTCAACACGATCTCACCCGGTTGCAGGTTGATATCCTGCGATACCATATCCAGTGAGATATCACCAGTCAAAGACCCGATCAATTCAGCATCCCGATCCACCGATTGCAGGTGTACATTGACCACTGAATCGGTATCTGTGATCAGTTCCACGCGCGCTGCCTCAGCCGTGACCGCGTCGATACGCCCGACCAGGCCCTGCTCGGTGACCACCGGCATTCCGTGTTTCAAACCGTCATCTGACCCGTGATCGATGATCACATAATGTACAAATGGGCTGGGATCGCGGCCTATGACCGAAGCAGCAACATATTGGTTTTGGGGTTGGGCACGGGCGAAGTTCAATAACGCATACAACACTTGAGTATCGCTCAATTGCTGCTGTAGCGTGATGATCTGGGTCTGAAGCTGGGCAACTTCATCTGTTAGTTGTGAATTTTCCGTTCTCAAACTGGCAACGTCACGCGGCGAAGTGAGAAAATCATAGATCGCCACATAGCGCAACGAGATCCAGCGCTGCACACTGACAACGGGGCTACTCACCACGCCAATGACAGGCCGTAAATATCCTGCCAGCGCCAGGGCAATAATGCCAGCACAGATCAGGACGATTACCAAAACTTGGATATTTCTTTGAGAAAAAGGTTTCATTTGTTCGGAAGAACAACCCAGTCAGAAGCCCGAATCAGAGGCTGGTAAACTTGCTTACCTGACCGGCCCACGATCCAGGTCGACCAAAAAGCTGCTGTACCTGTCGAGGTTTTCCAGAACAATGGCGCAGCCGCGCACCACACAAGTCATCGGATCTTCCGCAACCCACACACGCACTTTTAGCTCATCAGAAAGCCTGTCTGCGAGTCCTTGCAACTGAGAACTACCTCCGGCCAGGCAAATACCGGCATCGATCAAGTCCGAAAGAATTTCCGGTGGTACTTCATCGAGGGCATCGCGGATGGTATCCACAATAACTTGAATGGATCCCGAGATGGCCTCGCGAATTTCGACCGATGAGATTTCCATGGTTTCAGGAAGACCTGTCACCAAGTTGCGGCCGCGGATGGACATCGTTTTTTCGTTCGGCAAAGGGAACGCTGAGCCGACAGAGATTTTGATCTGCTCAGCCATGCGCTCACCGATGAACAGATTGTACTTGTTGCGGATATATTGGACAATGTCTGAATCCAGCTCATCGCCGGCTACGCGCAAAGAACGTGAGACGACGATCCCGTTCATCGAAATGACTGCGACCTCGGTCGTCCCGCCGCCGATATCCACGATCATGCTGCCGCGCACTTCGTCGATCGGCAGGCCCGCACCCAATGCAGCGGCACGCGGCTCTTCAATCATATGGACCTCGCGTGCTCCTGCCGACATGGCTGCGTCGATGACTGCACGCTTTTCCACTTCGGTAGCACCTGAAGGAATACCGATCACCACCCGCGGCTGGGGGAAAGGCGTCAAGGTTTGCTGGTGAGCTTTTCCAATAAAATAACGTAGCATGGCTTGAGTGATTTCAAATTCAGAAATAACCCCATCGCGCAACGGCCGCACAACGACCATATTTGCCGGGGTTCGTCCCACCATTTCTTTTGCTTGAGCTCCGATGGCTAAAGGTTTTCGGGTCTTCTTGTCGATGGCCACCCAGGATGGCTCATTGATAACAATCCCTTTCCCCTGCACGCTGACCAGTGTGTTTGCAGTGCCAAGGTCGATACCAATGTCCAGGGAAAATAAACCCCAAAACCAGTTCAGTGGGTTTGCGGGCAAAATTCACTCCTTAACTTTTCTAATATCACATGCTAATGTAAACCTTAAAACTTGAAAAGAATTATACCATAACCATCTTTTTGCCAATTAAATTACATTAAGAAGATGATTAACCAAAATTGCCCCTTTTACCATCAAAACTTATATTTTTTTGCAACCCCAG
This sequence comes from Anaerolineaceae bacterium, assembly GCA_050013615.1. Lineage (GTDB taxonomy): Bacteria > Chloroflexota > Anaerolineae > Anaerolineales > Anaerolineaceae > JBEKEX01. Next base: position 12,213 of record JBEKEX010000029.1, on the reverse strand, counting down.
ACGATTTCTCCCGTTAAATACATTGCCACCAAAGTGATTGTTTGTTACACTATGGTCATATCCGGGAGGTATCCATGAAAATAGTTGCCTATATTGCCGCTGCAATCCTTATTTTCTTTGGCGTTTTATTCATTTGGTCAGCATTCAGTCCAGAAGGTTCCACCGGCAATATTCTCGTCGGTGTGATCACGGTTGGCATCGGCTTTGGGCTGATCTTCTGGGCCTCACGCCACCCGGCCAAGGCAGGTGATGAGAATGTGACGTTGAATATCGACATGCCGGGGAACGTCAACATGGATACGTTAAAATGCAAATCTTGTGGCGGCACTTTGGCCCCTGAAAACATCACCATGGTCGCAGGCGCGCCGGTGGTCACCTGCCCGTGGTGCCACACAACTTACCAGCTTACTGAAGAACCCAAATGGTAAACGGATCGTCCACGGAGGGAATACTATGCGCCGATTAAGATGGCTCAGTCTACTTTTTGCTTTACTATTCCTCGCAGGCATTGTTGCACCTGCCTGGGCCCAGCAGGACTACAGTTTTCAAGTTCCGTCGGAGACGGTTAACCTATACGTCAATAGTGATGGCACAGTCTCGCTCGAGTATTCTTGGGTCTTTTCCAATGATTCGGGTGCACATCCCATCGATTACGTGGATGTGGGCTTGCCGAACAGCAATTATGATCTCAACAGCATCACTGCATCGGTCAATGGCACCCCCATCTCAGATATCGAGACAACCAATAACGGCATCACCCTGGGACTTGGGAACCTTACCATCCCATCTGGATCACAAGGCACCGTTGCTATGCGTGTCGGAACCATACGTGGAATGCTCTATACTGCCCAGGCACAAAACTCCGTGAATTATGCCGGCTTACAGTTTTCACCCAACTGGTTCAATTCGCAATATGCACACGGCACTACCAATCTGATCTTCACGGTTTTCCTCCCCAGCGGGATGACTTCTACCGAACCACGATATTTCAATCCACAAAGTTGGCCGGGCTCCCAGACGCCCACCGAATCAGGGTTTGATTCACAGAATCGGGTATATTTCCGCTGGCAGTCTTCCAATGCCGATGCTTACGACCAGTATACCTTCGGAGCCTCTTTCCCTGCCAGCCTGGTTCCTTCCAGCGCCATCTCAGCCCCACCTTTGTTTAATATCGATTGGGCGTCAATCCTTCCTTGCGTCTGCGTTGTAGGCTTTATTGCATTCTTTGTATTCATCATCGTAGTTTCAATCATTAGCTCACGGAAACGCAAGCTGCAATACTTGCCGCCTAAGATCTCCATCGAAGGCCACGGCATCAAGCGCGGCCTCACCGCCGTAGAAGCCGGCATTCTTCTTGAAGAACCGCTGGATAAGATCCTTACTATGATCCTCTTCTCGGTGGTCAAAAAGAACGCTGCCACCGTGACCAACAAGGATCCCCTGGCGATCACGTTGACCGACCCACTCCCCGAAGGGCTGTATCCCTACGAGACCGACTTCCTGCATGCCTTTGCCAACCCCAACGTCGCCGAACAGCGCCGCGCCTTGCAGGATATGATGGTCAACCTGGTCAAGAGTGTCTCTGAAAAGATGAAGGGGTTCAGCCGCAAGGAAACGGTGGCTTTTTATCAAGATATCATCAACCGCGCCTGGCAGGAAGTGGAAGCTGCTCAGACCCCCGACGTCAAGAGCCAGAAATTCGACGAGGTCATGGACTGGACCATGCTCGACCACAATTACAGCCAGCGAACCAGCACCGTCTTCGGCGCCTATCCCATCTTCCTGCCTTTGTGGTGGGGACGCTATGATCCCGGCTATCGGGGCGCTGCTTTTGGCGGAGTTTCATCGGCTTCGACGCCGCACCTCAGCCAGGGACGCACTTCAGGGCCTGCCGTCAATCTACCCACCCTGCCGGGCGCTGCCTTTGCCGCTTCGGTAACCGGCAGCGTGCAGCACTTCTCCAATAACGTGTTGGGCAACCTGTCGAGCTTTACCAGCGGCGTAACGAACAAGACCAACCCTGTGCCGGTGGCGCCGCCTTCCAGCTACCATGGCGGCGGCTTGGGTGGCGGTGGGGGACATTGCGCTTGTGCATGCGCTTGCGCCGGTTGTGCCTGCGCCTGTGCCGGGGGTGGTCGGTAGACCACAAAACACGTTATGTCAATCCTGAAGCCGGTTCGCGGACGCCTCTTTCACCAACTGCCCATCCAGGCTGGAACATCATTCCAGCCCGGCGTGCGCCACTTTCTGCGTGAGAGCGGCGGCTCGAAGAACCGGCTCCATCTGCGCGTGGAAGCCGACGGCCACGGGCTGTTGCTGGTGAATGCCAGCCGAGCGTTCCATTTGAACCCCAGCGCCGCCTTCATGGCAGACCTGGCATTGAACGAAGCGGCCATCGATCAGGCAGTTCGTTCCATCACAAAGCGCTTCAAAGTCCCTGCCTCCCAAGCCCGGCAGGATTACACCGCTTTCCTTGATCAGTTCTCAGAGTTGATCGACCCAGATGGCGCTTGCCCTATTTGCGACCTGGAATTAGAAACCACTGCGCCGTTCTCGGCGCGACCCTCGGCTCCCTACCGTATGGACCTGGCACTGACGTATCGCTGCAACAACGACTGTGCCCATTGCTACAACGCCCGGCCGCGCAATTTTCCCGAGCTGACCACTGAGCAATGGAAAACGACGCTTTCCAAATTGTGGGACATCGGCATCCCCCACATCGTTTTCACCGGCGGAGAACCCACCCTGCGCGCCGATCTGCCCGAACTGATCGCCCATGCCGAAAAGCTGGGCCAGATCACCGGAATCAACACTAACGGCAGGAAGTTAAAAGACCCTGACTACCTGCAACGCCTGGTGGATGCTGGCCTGGACCATGCCCAGATCACTTTCGAATCGCACCAGCCTGAAGTTCACGATGCCATGGTCAAGCATAGCGGCGCATGGGAAGAAACGCTGGCCGGCCTCAAGAATGCACTTGCCAACAAACTCTTCGTCATGACCAACACGACGTTGTTGCAGGCCAATGCTCCCTATTTGGAAGAACAGTTGGAGTATTTGGCCGAATTGGGCGTTCCCACGGTCGGCCTGAACGCCCTGATCTATTCCGGGCGTGGTGCAGAGGTGGGCACGGGCATTTCCGAAGCCGACCTCCAACCCCTGTTGGAGATCGCCCGCCGCATGACCACCCAACACTCTCAGCGCCTCATCTGGTACACCCCTACTCAATATTGCCATTTCGACCCCATTCAAATGGAATTGGGCGTCAAAGGCTGCACAGCAGCGCTTTACAACATGTGCATCGAACCGGATGGCAGCGTCATTCCCTGCCAATCTTATTATCAGTCTTTGGGCAAATTCCTCGAGACTCCTTGGGAGTCGATCTGGAACCATCCGCTGGCAGTCGATTTGCGCGAGCGCAAGTCCGCGCCGGTCGCTTGTCAAACCTGCTCCTTGCTGCCTGAGTGCGGCGGCGGATGTCCGCTGGCCGGCCAGACGGCGACACCTGTACCTGTACCGGCCGCACCCGGCCTGTCACTTTGATCATGGAGGGATTGATATGAAGGAAAGAATTCGCTCTTTGTATGATCGCTGGTTCTCGCCGGCAGCAGCCTTGCCCGCGGGTATCTATCAATACCAAAGTCCTGCCGATGTAACCCCGCAATACCGGGTGCATTTGCGCCTGGAGCCGGATGGCATGGGCTTGATGGTCGTCAATGCCCACACGGTGCTGCACCTCAACCAGACGGCAGCCGAATTTGCCTATCATCTGGTCAAGAGCACCCCTCCCGATCAAACCATCAAAGCATTCACCCAACGCTACCGCGTTTCCGAACAGGTTGCCGCCAAGGATTACGAAGATTTCAAGGAACGCATCCACAGCCTGATTGTGACGCCTGACCTGGCCCCAGATACCTTCCTGGGATTCGAACGCCTCGATCCCTACTCGCAGGAGATTTCGGCGCCATACCGCCTGGATTGCGCTCTGACCTACCGGGTGGACGAAGAATCCACACCCGATACGGCGCCGGCAGAGCGCGTCAAACGTGAGCTGCTAACCGATGAGTGGAAGAGTGTTCTGCAAAAAGCCTGGGATGCCGGCATTCCCCACGTGGTCTTCACCGGGGGGGAACCCACCTTGCGTCCCGATTTGCCGGATTTGATCTCGTTTACAGAAAGCATCGGTATGGTGTGCGGCCTGCTCACTGATGGGCTGCGTTTCTCCGATCCGAAATACCTGAACCAACTCCTTCAATGCGGACTCGATCACCTCATGATCGTGTTGGAACCGGACGAAGATCAGGCTTGGGAAGCCTTGCGTGATATCCTTGCTGCCGACATCTTCACCACAGTTCATCTCACCATTACCCAAAAGAACGCCGCCTTGGTTCCGGCTTTGTTGGATAGGCTGGCTCAACTGAAGGTGAACTCTCTGTCACTCAGTACCGATGACGCTGCTTTGAAAGACACCTTAAAGCAAGCCACGCACCTGGCAGCCGATCACGGCTTGACTCTGGTTTGGGATTTGCCGGTACCCTATGGAAGCATGCACCCGGTGGCCTTCGAGCTGAAAAACCACGAAGAGCCCCCCAAGGGAGCAGGCAAAGCCTGGTTGTACATCGAACCGGATGGTGACGTGCTGCCCACTCAAGGTGAACTCACCGTGCTGGGCAACCTGCTGAACGACCCGTGGGATAAGATCTGGAAGAACCGTCCTGCTGCCTAATGCTTTCCGTTGCAGATTGGCACCGCCGTTTCGAACAGCAGGCCGGCTGGACCGACCTGTTGCGCCAGCATCTGTTCTCACAAGTCAGTCTCTCCTCAAATGACAATATCCTCGAGGTGGGCTGCGGCACGGGTGCCATCACCCGCCGCCTGCACAGCCTTTCCCCGGCGCGTCTGATCGGCGCGGACGTTGATTTTCCTCGCCTGCGCTTTGCAGCCGTCCACGATGGCGTCACTCACTTCATGGCTGCAGACGGGCTGCGCCTGCCGTTTGCCCCGGCTTCGTTCGACCTGACCGTATGCCATTTTTACCTGCTTTGGGTAACTGATCCCCTGCAAGCCATCTGCGAGATGAGGCGTGTCACCCGCCCCGGCGGCACGCTAGCCATGCTCGCCGAGCCCGATTATGGCAGCCGCATCGACTTCCCCACCGAGTTGGTGCGCCTCGGGCAGTTGCAGACGCATGCACTGAAAGTCCAGGGCGCCAATCCCTTCATTGGCCGCCAATTGGCGAGTCTTCTCGAGCAGGCTGGAGTAACATCGATTCAGGGCGGTATGTTGAACCGGCAACCTGCTCCCGCTTTCGACCCGGTCGCTTTCGACCTGGAATGGCAGGTAATCGAGGCCGACCTTGCCAATGACCTTTCACCTACTGAATTGGCCGCACTCAAATCGCTGGATCGCGAGGCTCACCTCCAAGGCACGCGCGTGCTCTTCGTTCCCACTTTCTACGCTTGGGGTATCGTGCCAGATGCAGGGGTCGCCAAGAAAAGGTTGCATTAAATCTCAAACCTGGCTATAATAGCCTTCGGCTATGATAGCCTTCGTCATTCGGGGCGTGGCGCAGTCCGGCTAGCGCGCTTGCATGGGGTGCAAGAGGTCGGAGGTTCAAATCCTCTCGCCCCGACTGATAGAAGAAACCGTTTGCATGCTATGTCTCGGCATACAAACGGTTTTTTATTATTTAGGTCGGGAGTTTCCCTTGCGAGACAGGCAAATCCTCTCGACCCGACTGATAGAATGAACCGCTTGTATGCTTTGTCTCAGCACACAAGCGGTTTGTGGTTAATATTCCTTCATTTACCCTCTTGACTCCTGTCTCCGACCGCGTGATGAATATATGGGCATTGGCGGTATTTGGCTTCCTCCTGATGGACATCTACGTGCCGTATATCACCAGCCTGGTGAAATTGACTTCACTCAGCATACCCGCTTCCTGGTCATTATCTTTTTGCGGCTGCCGTGATCCAGTTACTGGAGCTTAATAAACTTCCGCTCTTCAATCGCTAACCGTCGAGCGCTAAAATCGACATCCTGGACGTCTTTTCATGAAAGTATCCGGTTTTTTTCACCAATTCCAGACCAATTTTCCCAATACCCTTGACAATGCAGAAAAAACAAGTAGAATTGCCCCAATTTACCTACAGGAAACACTCTTGATTTCTAACTTCTTGTTTCTCATGCTTGTCGTCCTTATTGGAATCCTCATGTACATTTATGCAGGATCAAATCAGCGTTGGGACGGCCAGCAAAAAGTAAGTGAAGCAGAAAAGTAAGAAAAGGAATAAAAAACAACAAAAACCGCCCAACGCAAATTGGGGCGGTTTTTTTGTTACCGTTTTCGAAAGGAGATGATGCCTGACATTACGCCGATTGGAACCCGTCACAATTATTTGCTGATTAATTTGTCTAAATTCTAGGAGGAGAAGATGTCTAAGCGTTTTGTATTGTTTTTTGTAGTGATCGTGGCTATGGTATTGGCGAGCTGTTCACCGGCTGCCAGTGCCGCCCCAACTGCGACTGCTGCCAACAGTGCGAGCAGCAGTCCTACCAGTGCACCCACCGCTTCGAGCGGAGCCCCCGCGGCATGCAGCACTGACAGCTTTGGCTGTGCCAAGATTGATCCCGGCCAGACTATCAAGATCGGCATGGGCGCGCCTATGACCGGCGGTAACGCCAGCTATGGCATCGATATTTCCCAGGGCGGAATGGTCGCCACACAAGATGCCGGTACACTCAATGGCTTCAAGTTCGAATTAGTCGCTGAAGATGATAACGGCGATGCGGAAGGCGGCGCATCAGTAGCCAATAAGCTCGTCTCCGATCCCACTGTAGTCGCTATTGCCGGCCACATTTTTTCCGGAGCGACCCAAGCCGCCATCCCCATCTATGAGAAAGCCGGCCTGCCCATGCTTTCTCCCTCTGCCACCAACCCTGCTCTGACCACCACAGGTTCCAAAGTCTTCAACCGCATTGCCTTCACCGATTCCACGCAGGCCAAGTTCGCAGCCGCCTATCTCTTCAATAAATTAGGAGTGAAGAATCTGGCGATCCTGCATGATGGCTCTGATTATGGAAAAGGCCTGGCCGAGCTCGTCCAAACCGATTTCGCTGCACTCGGCGGCAAGGTGGTAATATTCCAAGCTATCACCACCGGCGCTGGTGACTTCACCAACGTGCTCTCCGCTGTAGCGTCATTCAAGCCAGAGGCTGTTTATTTCGGCGGATATGTTGCCGACGCCTCGGTCCTCGTCAATGAGATGAAGACGACCGGTCTTGAAAAGGCTGTATTCTTTGGATGCGATGGCACCTACGGTGCGGACTTCCTGACCAATACCGGTGCCAATGGCGAAGGCGCATACGCGGTGACCCTCACCCCGCCCGATTCAGCGGTCAAAGCAGCATTCGACCAGAAATATCAAACACAATTCGGCAAAGCGCCTGGCGTGCTCAGCCCCTACACCTGGAATGGCTACGACTCCGTGGCAGCTTTGATCTCCGTGGTCAAACAAGTGGCTGTCCTGGGAGGTGATGGCAGCCTGTATGTGCCTCGCGGCGCGCTGGTGACTGCTGTGCGCAGCCTGAAAGACTACCAGGGCCTCACCGGCACCTTCACCAGGCTTCCCGGCTTAGTCGGCGCCGGGTAAGCCTGGATACCCGCTCGGTAACAGGAATCATCATGCAGAATGAAAGGTCTTACCTTTCCGCCCTCAATCTACGTCGAGCCGCCCGCGTCCTCCGTTATATTGGAGGCGCAGCGGTTTTAGGTTGGATTGCCTGGCGGCTTTATACAGTATTTTTTATCACTGCTCATTATGGGCTCGATACTTGGCTGCGCCTGTTGATCGCCGGCCTCATCATCGGCGGTGTTTACGCTTTGATCGCCATCGGCTACACGCTGGTTTATGGCATTTTGGGGATGATCAACTTCGCCCACGGCGACGTCATGATGGTGGGCGCATTTGGAGGATTCTTTGTGCTGGAAGCCTTCAAAAACCTTCCCACCCCAACGGCAGACAATCCCAACCTGACATTTCTGAACGCCCAGCCCTTTTTATCCGTCGTTATTGCCTTTCTGGTTGGAATGGCAACCGCTGCACTTATCGGATATTTGTTGGAAAAGATCGCATATCGCCCGCTACGCAACGCTCCCCGACTGGTGCCTCTGATCAGCGCTATTGGGGCTTCTATTTTTCTCGAAAATGCGGTGGAACTGCTATTCAGCTCCCAAATGCGCAACTATTCAAACCCCAATGTTATTTCAAGAGGAGCAGGGGTTAGTTTCAGCGTCAACGGCAGCACGGTCATGCTGACTTATACCGGTATCATCACTTTTGTCCTTTCAGCAATATTGATGGCTGGTCTGTATCTGTTAGTCAACCGCACCCGCCTTGGGCGTGCCATGCGCGCCGTGGCGCAGGACCGAAAAACGGCCGCGCTGATGGGTGTGAGCGTGGATTCGGTGATCAGCCAGACATTCATCATCAGCGGGGCGCTGGCTGGCATAGCCGGCGTTATGTACGGCCTTCAAATCGGCTTGCTGAACTACTATGTGGGTTTCCTGCCTGGCATTAAAGCGTTCACAGCGGCTGTCCTGGGCGGCATCGGCAACATTCCGGGAGCCATGGTCGGCGGTTTGGTGTTGGGCATTGTCGAATCAATTGCTCCAGCAGCGTTAGGTATCGATTTTCAACTTAAGGACGTCATTGCTTTCACCCTTTTAGTCCTCATTCTGCTCTTCCGCCCCACCGGCATCCTCGGGACTGCCATCAAGGAGGAAAAGCTATGAACAACCAGTCTGCCTCGACTTTTCGCAGTGCTGCCCGAGTAGGGTTGACTTTCGGCGTCGTCATCCTTTTCATTGTGCTCATCGGTTTCAACTCGGTGCTTGCCAGCATTTTCTCCGATCTTGTGGGGCAACCTGTGCTCACCGGCGAACTAGCTAACCCTGCCTACCAGGTTGCTGTGGTGGGGTTGTTGGCGTTCTGGTGCGGTTTACAATCGACCAGGGAAAAACGACCTGTTGCCCTTCTGCAAGCACTTCTTGCCGGCTCCCTTGCGGGGCTTATTATTGCTGTGTTCAGCCTGGCAATCGGCGTCGTGTATGCACATGGCGCCGATTTTCGTTATTATTTGGACGCTCTATCACCCAGCGATGTAAAATTTTTACTATACAATCAATCTGCAGTGGTCGGTGCTCTCATCCACCTCGCTCTCATTGCTGGATTCGGGTTTCTGGGTGGAGCCGCCCGCCTGGTCAATCTCCATACTCTTTTTAAAAAACCAGGCGAGATCGTTACCCCTGTTCTTCAAAAATTTTCATGGGGCTTTTCTTCCAACCGATATGCAAAAATGGGCATATGGCTGGTGGTTGCACTTGCTACTATCTTCCTGCCGCGTTTGTGGGGTTCCTATTGGAATTACGTTTTCGGCACAGTCGGTATCTACATCATTATGGGGATCGGCCTCAATATCATCGTCGGGCTCTCCGGTCAGTTGGTCCTCGGATATGTGGCGTTTTTTGCCATTGGAGCATATACTGCCGGTGTACTTAACTCACCGACCTATAATCTGATGTGGGGTTATTGGATAGCCATCGTTCTGGGTGTGCTACTGGCAGCGCTGGGAGGTATTTTGGTGGGTTTGCCTACCATGCGCTTACGCGGCGACTACCTGGCCATCGTGACCCTGGGTTTCGGTGAGATCATCCGCATCCTGCTGAACAGTGATATGCTGTCTTCCCTCACCGGCGGCCCTAATGGCATCCGGGATATCAAAGGACCCGTGTTACTTGGCATTCCCTTGAATAGTGATGTAGACTTTATGTATCTTATCGCCATTGGCGTGATCCTTTCGGTCTTCATTGCCAATCGGCTGCAGCGCTCGCGTGTGGGGCGTGCCTGGGTCTCGATCCGCGAAGACGAAACCGTGGCTGCGGCCAGCGGGGTCGATACCCAGCGCTACAAGCTGATGGCACTTGCTATTGGCGCAGCATTTGCCGGGTTGGCCGGCGTCTTGTTCGCCACCCGTAACCAGTTCACCGGCCCAGGCGACCACACGCTCATGGTCTCCATCAACGTGCTCTGCATCGTGATCGTGGGCGGTATGGGCAGCATCCCCGGCATGTTCGTAGGTTCCTTCGCCCTCAAAGGCCTGCCCGAACTGTTACGTGAGTTTGCAAATTATCGTTTGTTGGCCTTTGGCGCTTTATTGGTGTTTATGATGATCATCCGCCCGCAGGGTTTCTGGCCGGCCTCGCCGCCCAAACTTGCTGACCAGGCAAAATCTTTATCGTCCGACCCACCGGAAAACCCATCGAAAGCGGCGGACGAGAAGGAGGAAAGCCATGACGCTCAGCATTGAGGTCTCTCAAGTCACCAAGCAATTCGGAGGCTTGACGGCAGTCGATAACGTCGACCTGGTGATCCCCGAGCATTCCATCGCCAGCATTATCGGTCCCAACGGTGCCGGCAAAACGACCCTATTCAACTGTGTTTCCGGATATTATTCGCCGGAGCACGGCCTGATCTTGTTCAACGGACAGCCCATCCAGGGACTGCCCACCCATACCATCGCTGAGCTGGGTATTGCCCGCACCTACCAGAACATCCGCCTGTTCAAACAGATGACCGCCCTCGAGAACATTTTGGTCGGCGGACAGCCCCATCTCACCACCAGTTGGTGGGACGCTATCCTTCACACCCGCCGATTCTCCCATGAAGAGAAAAACGCAATGGCCGATGCCTTCAGGTTGCTGGAACACGTTGGGTTGGGCGATCTGGGTGACACCCAGGCTTCCAACCTGCCTTACGGCGCCCAGCGCCGCCTGGAGATTGCCCGTGCCCTTGCCAACCACCCCCGCCTGCTGCTGCTAGACGAACCCACGGCCGGCATGAACCCGCAGGAGACCGAGGCCATGGCCCATTTCATTGCCCAACTGCGCGACGAGTTCAACCTGACCATCATCCTCATCGAGCACGATATGAGCGTGGTCATGGGCATCTCCGAACAGATCACCGTGCTGGACCACGGCATCAAGATCGCCGAAGGCAAGCCCGAGGAGATCCGCTCCAACCCGCGTGTCATCGAGGCCTACCTGGGCACCGGAACACAACATTTGATCGATAAATTTCGTCGGAATAAACGCCATGCTGCTTGAGCTCAAATCCATCCACGTCTCGTATGGCCCCATCAAAGCCCTGCAAGGCATCAGCCTCAACCTGGCCGAGGGCGAGATCGTCTCGCTGATCGGCGGGAACGGCGCCGGCAAGTCCACCACGTTGAATTCCATCTCCGGGCTGGTGCGGCCTACCGAAGGCACTATTTGCTTCGAAGGAAAACCCATCGAACATTTGCCCCCCGAGCAGATCGTCGCCCTGGGTGTGATCCAAATCCCCGAAGGTCGCAAGATATTCCCTTCCATGACCGTGATCGAGAATTTAGAGATGGGCGGCTTTTTACAAAAAGACCGCGCCGCCCTCCAACGCGACATCAAAGCCATTCTGGAGCGCTTCCCACGTCTGGCCGAGCGCCGCAAACAGATGGGCGCCACGCTCTCTGGCGGCGAGCAGCAGATGTTAGCCATCGGCCGCGCCCTCATGGCTCACCCGCGCCTGCTGCTGATGGACGAACCCTCCATGGGTCTCTCCCCCATCCTGGTGGAGCAGATCTTCGAGATCATCCAGGAGATCAACCTGCAGGGCACCAGCATTTTGCTGGTGGAGCAGAACGCCCAAATGGCCCTGGCCGTCGCCAGCCGCGCCTACGTGCTCGATACCGGGCGCATCGTCACCGAGGGTGAGGCCGACAAACTGTTGAGTGACCCAAAGCTGATGAAGGCTTATTTAGGCGGATAATTTCCCCCAATATATTTTGTCCTATAAGAAGAGACTGCTTTCATTATGTAAGGCAGCCTCTTCATTCAGTAAAGTGGGCAAGGGAAACTCCATAAATTTATAATAATGAAGTCCAACTTCACCCTGTTCGATATTTCGCACAATGCTGCAATTGACAAAAACCGGGAACGCCGTCAAAATAGATACCTATGGAACGATCAACAAAACTATCGGGCTATCTAAATCGCTTTCATATTAGTTGGGTCTGGCAATATCTCCTTTTTCCATTTATCACCTCACGGCTGGTATTGATCCTCGTGGCCTGGTTTGCGCGCTTTATGGCCTACAAACCGGGCTGGATGAGTTACATCGA